>JAZRWD010000143.1:0-32295 GCA_045599525.1 Candidatus Limivicinus sp.
CACTATGATTATCCACAGCTCGAGACGGTATTTCGTACTTTGCAGGATTATGAGGAGGCAGACCTGTATGAAGGCTTACTGTGGCTGGGGCTGGAAAATGCGGTCTTTGCCCATGAAATGGCAGCGCGGCCTGTTCTGAAAGGTCTTCGGCAGGCTTATGCCGGGGAGTTCCTGCGTCACAATGCCACTGCAGATGATTACGACCTATACGGTGCCTTGGCGACTGGGCATTATCGTCGGGTCCTTGGGCAGGAACCGCAGCTCAGCCGTTATGACATTACTCTCCTCGATGAACTGGAATTTTTACCGGAGATGAACACGGAAGAAATCATAGAGAAGGCCAAACAGCTCTTTGATCAATGGTTTCGTATCCGGCTTGTTGAAAAACGCATAGAAAAGAGAAGCATTCGCAACCCCTTCCGGAAGGCGCAGAAATTGAAAGAAAAGAAAGATCGCTACCGTAGGTTCGGTATCGGCTTTGCTGAACGACGGGAATACGCATATGGTGGCACAGCAGGGGAAAAAACTCTGGCGAGAGACCGACTGAATACACGACTGACGGAACAGGAACTGCGGGCGTTTATGGCTTTTAAATACGGAAAACCGGCTTTTTCGGAGCGGGAGCTCCAACGGCTGGAGCGTGAACTATGCCATGGCAGCCATCAGAACTGCCGCCTGCACATTACCCGAGGGGAAAAATACGAGGGGAACATCGTCAACGGCTTTGAAGCTTTGCAGAAGGAAAAGGAAGCCAAACAGATTCAGCGCAACCTTATGAGCTATGAGGTCCACCTGGCGCAAAATACGCTGTCGGTCAATCGGCTTTCGGCAAAGATACAAAATTCTGTCCTTCTGCATCTGCATCCCGCACAGGTGAAGGCAACTGCCGGAACATTCGACAGCGGGCGGATATGGCGTGCCATTCATCTGGGTGATGAGCGGGTCTTTGCGAAAACCGAGCAAAGTGACATGGGAGACCTTAGCGTTGACATCCTACTGGATGCTTCAACCTCGCAGAGGGAACGACAGGAGACGGTATCAGCCCAGGGGTATATGATTGCCGAAGCGCTGAAAAAGAGCGGAATTCCTTGCCGCGTTACCGCTTTTAATTCCATGACCGGTTTCACGATTCTCAAATTGTTGACCGACTACACGGACATGGACAATAAAAAGATTTTTCAGTACGTGGCCAACGGCTGTAACCGGGACGGGCTTGCTATACGTACAGTCCATGAACTGATGAAGCAGACACCCTGGGAACATAAGATTCTTATTGTGCTCTCGGATGTAAAACCAAACGATGTCCAGCGTATCCGGGAACCGGGCCAGGAAGAGAGTGTACCCTACGAGTCAGAGGCCGGCATCCGTGATATTGCACGGGAGGTGCGCAGCGCCCGCAACGACGGAATCTCTGTCATTTGTGTCTTTACCGGCGAGGATGAAGACCTGACGGCAGCAAAGACGGTGTTCGACAGGGATTTTGCCCGTATAAAATCCCTGAACATGCTGGCAGATACGGTCGGCATGCTCCTGCAGAACCGGATAAGAAATCTCTAACGCAGGAAAGATACCTGGTTCTGCGACGATACAATAGCGGAAGAAAAAGGATGAAAGTAAAGTACTTCCGGCCATGTTTGCCCTGTAGAACGGCTTTCGTATAGTGGTGGGCTGCGGAAATGCATGGCTTTTTCCATCTGGCTGTGATAAAATGAGACCGAATAGAGACCCGGGAAAACGGGCAAAAGGAAGGAGACAATTCCCATGTCCATGTTTCAGGCGGTGGATAGTGTATTTTCAAACTATTGTAAGTTCAGCGGGCGCTCCCGAAGAAGTGAATACTGGTATTTTACTCTGTTTAATCTTCTGATTACAGGCTTTATGAGCGCAAGGGCAGGGAGTTCTCCATATATGGCCCAGATCCTCAGTGTTTACTCACTGGCGGTCATGATTCCCGGGCTTGCAGTAACGGTACGCCGCCTGCACGATACCGGGCGTTCCGGATGGCGGTGCCTGCTGTACCTTGTGCCGTTTGGGGCGTTCTTTCTCCTCGTCTGGCTGGCAAAGGACAGTACTCCCGGGGCAAACCGCTATGGCGTGAACCCAAAGTATCCATCATGGAACGATGCGCGGTGTTGAGCGGTTCTAGCGGAACGGAAAGGTAAAAAGAAACAAATCAGTGGGACGGTTGCGAAGACCGTCCCACTGACACAATTGATATAAGAGGGAAATACAGGAAAAAAGGACGAATAAGGAGAAAGAATGAAAAAGCTGAAGGTTGGCGTGCTGGGGCTGGGCAGCATTTTTCACAGGGTAATGACAGATTTCCCGAATGCGAAAAACTGTGAGCTGTATGCAGTTGCAGCAAGAGACTCGGAGCGGGCAAAGGCAGAGGCCGTAAAGTACGGCGCGGCAAAGGCCTATGGTAGCTATGAGGAACTGGTGAATGACCCGGAAGTCGATATGGTGTATGTGGCAACGCCTCACCGTTTCCATAAAGAGCATACCCTGATGAGCCTGCAGCACGGCAAGCACGTGCTCTGTGAAAAGCCCTTTGCCATGAACGCAAAGGAGGCAGAGGAGATGATTGCCTGTGCGAGGGAAAAGGGCTTGTTCCTGATGGAGGCAATGTGGACGCGTTTCCTGCCTACTATGCGGGCACTTGTTGAGCGGATAGAAGCAGGGGAGTTCGGCAGAGTACTGCACATTGCCGGCGACTTTGCCTATGCAGCCTATCCGGAAGGCTATAATCCTGATGGACGGTTGTTCAGTTCGGAACTTGGCGGCGGTGCATTGATGGACGTTGGACCCTATGTCCTCTCTGTTGGTGCGATGCTGCTTGGGGCAGAGGTGACAGGCGTGCAGTGCAGCGCCCTGCACGCTCCTACCGGGGTGGACAAGCGCACAGTTCTGCAGCTCCAATACCCCGATGAGGCTACTGCCCAGTATATGGTGGCAGTGGACGTGCAGACACCGAACAACATGACTCTCTTTGCTGAGAAGGCGATAGTGGAGTTGCCTTACTTCTGGGGCGGGAATGAAATACGCATCAATGGGGAGACAGTGCTCTTCCCAAGGGAGACAGAGGGACATCACCACGAATTTGATGCTGCGGCCCTGGACATTTTTGCAGGGCGCACGGAGAACGCCATTATGCCACTGGATGAGACCCTACAGCTGATGCGGCTGCTGGATGAGATTCGAGAGAAAATCGGTGTGCATTTTCCTGCAGACGAACATAATAAATGAGGCCAACGAAGAATTAAAATAAGCAGATAGTCTTGGCTGCTACCAAAAAAAGTGTCGATAGCCGGCTCCCCAAAAGAGTCGGCTGTCGACACTTTTTTGGTGTTTTGTACGATTCTACTCATCTTCATATTTTAATGTTATGCCTTCGAAAAAATCCTGAACTTGGCAGGCAAAAAGGTCACATAATGCGAGCATTATTTCTACCCTGATATTCGCAATACCGCATTCGATTTGCGAGTAATACTGCCGACTGGTATCTAAACCTAGTCTTTGAAGATATGCGACAGTTTCCTGCTGGGAAATGCGTTTTGCTTTTCGAATTCTCTTAATATTGGCGCCAATATTGTAGTCCGGTATGCTTTGCCTGATTCTCATCTGTTCCCACCCAATTCTGCGAAAGCAATAGCTTGCGAAAACACTTGCATTCTACATAATTAGGGGGTAAAATTGTGCAAGCTATAGCTTGCAAAAATGAGTAAAGAAACATTTTGATAGGATTATTTTCTATCTGTACAGATGAGACAAATTACTTCTATAACAGCAAGCTTATGCCAAACAAAGTGCATTTTTGATGAAAAGTCAAAAATGCCCTTCAACCGCAGGCGTGTACGACATTTTGCCCGTCTGTGCTATTCGGACACACTAACAGACAATTCAGAGGAGAGCGCCATGAAGAAAAGAGTTTTATCAATCCTATGTGTATGGGCATTACTAATGTCTTTTGCAGTTTTCGCCCGAGCAGAGAGTGACAGCAATGCGCAGACCGCTGTAAACCGATATAACGTTATGCTGGTGGTGGATGGTAGTGACAGTTTGATTCAGCATGAGAGGACAGACGAAAATGGTGTTCGTTATGATGCCCTCAAGCTGTTTCTTGGACTTCTGACGGAGTCGGGCAACAATGTTGGCGCTATTGTATTCGATGACACAATTATGCTTGATACCGGCATTCTCGAAATGGAAAACATGGCGGCAAAGCTTTCCTTGGCTAATCGTATTCAGAACGCAGGTACGGGCGGCTACACAGATATCGGGTCAGCCATGCTTCAGGCAGTGAATGACTTGGAAGGGTTGACAGAGAAAAACGGTCTGCCGAGTATTATTTTGCTGTTTTCAGATGGAAATACCTCTTTCGACCATTCCTATAAACTTGCGAAATCACAGGAAAATGCTGCTGCCGCACTGGAGAAGGCCAAGGCAAATGATATTGTCATCCACAGCATTTGGCTAAACGCAAACGGTGCTGGCGATTCGTCGGAGATTACTACCTACACTTCTGCAACAGGCGGGAGCTACGAAGAGGTTTCGTCCGCAGAGGATTTATCAGCTGCATTTCGCAGATTCTATACACTGATTAATAAGACAGAGTACAGACCTGCCGAACAGAGGGCGTTTAATGAGCAAGGAAATGCGGAAATCAGCTTCTCTTCCGCAGAATTTGGTATTGAAGAAGTTAATATTGTTGTAGAGGTTACGCAACCATTAAAAGGCATTCAGGTAATTAGACCGGACGGACGTATGCTTTCTGACGACGAGATTAAGGATAGATCTATTATTACTTCACGCTATCATCTGCTCAAGATTCCGTATCCGGAAAACGGAAACTGGACGGTGTGTCTGTCCGGCGAACCAGGCAATACCGTAGATGTCAGTATGCTGTACAATTTTTCCTTTACGAGCTATCTGGAAATCGCTCATGACCCAGAGGACGTAATTTTTGCAGAGCCGTTCGAGTTTACGCTACAAATCTTTGATGATATTCAGGATAAAGTCAGCTTCAGTGATTTAGTTTCCATGGATGCAGTGCTGAATATCTACGATACGAAGCGCCATACCACAGAATATCTGACGATGGAAGCAACGAAGAATGGCAACTACACGGTTCCCTATGATTTTGAACCGGGGGCTTATTCTGTTTTTGCAACGATTGGCTGTGGTACCTTTGTAACAAAAACGAATGAGATTGATCTGAGTTTGGAATATGGCGTGACAGGTACGCTTAACGCTCAGAATGATCCGCGTGACAGCCTGCGAATCGTCCCACATTCTTTCGCAGTCACACTACAGGACGCAACCATGGGAAATCTCCAGAAGAAAACGTTAGAAACTATGGATGCCGTGCTTTATATTCGGGACAAGGCGACCGGAGACACAATTGAGCTTCCGTTAACGGCAACGGAAATGAGCAGTTTGGTTACAGAATCTCTTCTTGCTCCGGGCGAGTATTGCGTATATGCGGAAGTGGGAAAAGATACCTTCCACCTAAAGTCTGAGCAGGTGGATGTTTCTGTCAAAGATATTGCAATGAATGCAGAGGTCTCTGCTGCAACGGATATCGGTATGCAGAGAGAATCCCTGCTGAAAATTCCGTTTACCTTTTCCGTAAAAGTGGATGACGTTGACTCGGGGGCTGTTCGTATGCAGGACCTGAAGGCTATGGAATGTGTCCTGTCCATTTTGGAGCGTGAGACGGAAGAAGTTGTTGCGACGCTTGGAATGAAACCGGAAAAAGAGGGATATTATTCTGTTTACAGCGAACTGGATACCGGCACTTATGTGGCATATGCCCGCCTTTCGTATGAGGATTATGAGCTGACGACAGATGAAATTACAATAGACGTAAGCCCAGCGGCAAGTGCTGTTCTATCGGTAAACAGTGACAGTGAAAAACTGCTTCATGGAAAAGAATACTCCTTTACAATGCAGCTTTCCGATTTGGATGTAGAGAGCATTTCAGACAGGGAGACGGCGCTGCTGGACGCGGTTCTTCACATTTTCAACGAAGAAACGCAGCAGATGACAGACTACAGCATGACAGCAGGTACTAGCGGCGAATACCTGCTGGCGCAAACTTTTACGGACGGCTCCTATACAGTATCTGCGGACTTGAGCTACCGGGGAAAGCAGATTGCGGCAACAGAACCGGCCTACTACTTTATTACGAATGGAGCCCCGGTTCCGGCGGAAGATATCTCTCAGACTATTCAGACAATTGTGTTTAAGGGCGGTGCCTTTACCGTTGATTTATCCACACTGTTTACTGACCCAGAAGGAGATATGCTTGCCATTGAGGTAGTGAGCAATCATCCTGAAGCGGTTCACCGTAACGGAGATACGATTACGGTTGAATGTCTCAATCTGGGCCGGGAGGTCATGACCGTTAAGGCAGTGGATGAATTAGGGGCAGAGTCTGAGCTGCATATCACACTTGAAGAAAAAAATCTGACCATTCTTGTTTTGATTGTGACTGTAGTCGTTCTTCTTCTTGTGCTGGTTGCTGTTGTCTCCTATATTCGCTGGAAAAACAACCTTAAGTGCAAAATCGAGATTTCTCTAGAAAGCTTTAATGATAACGATGCTTCCTGGGCAACCCTGTCCCCGCTCTATAATTTCCGTGGAAAGAAAACGCTGAACAAGCTGGGAACGGTCGATGGTGTATCTGCAAGAGATTACTATTTTGAAGCGACGAAGGATCCGAATCTCTGCTACTTCCGAGGTAAAAAGACTTTCTATGACGAAGCGGGAAAAGCAGTAAACAAAGTGAGCATTCAGAACGGAACACACTTCCGTATCTATTTCGATTCAGAAAAGACAATAGGTCTTGAAATCGAAACGAATTGATTTCATACAAAAAAAGCCGGAGGAAAGTGACATGATTATCCATTCCCTGAACCTGAATGAAGGCGGCGGCATTATCCCGCAGAACGACGTATCCAATCCCGAACCTGTATCTTCCGTGATTATCGGCATCGGCGGAACCGGTGTAGATACTATTAAAAAAATCAAACGCAGCATTTATACTCAGCTGAATCCCAGCAATCCGGGAGAAGCGGTACCGAGTTACGACATGATCCGCCTACTGGCCATCGATACAGACGATACGAATATTGGTGATAGTACCAGAAACACCTTTGAACTGGACCGGGATTCAGAATTTGTTAGTCTGAAGCATCCGGCTCTCAGCGCAGCTTTGGATCCGCATTCGCCCAACGGCAGGGCGAAACTGCGGAATCAAATGGAATACAATACCTGGATGAGCATCGATACTGTCGAAGCTGCATTGGGTGAGGCCGGAGCGGGAACGGTTCGTCAGATGGGCCGCTTTATGCTGATGAACAAGGCTAGTGATGTGTATCTGAAGATACAGAATTCGATTCATCAGTCTATGATTGGAAATAAGGTTAATGGTCAGGTCAATATTCATATTATCGCCGGCATTTCCGGTGGTACAGGGTCTGGCTGCTTCTTGGATGTGTGCTATTTGGTTCGCAATATTCTGGAAAACAATGGCCTCACGGGTAAAATCTTTGGTTATTTCTATCTTCCGGATGTTGTTATTTCCAAGCCAGCGGTGAAGGGCGATCCGCTGAAGGTTACACTGAACCGCTGCAATGGCTATGCGGCCTTCCGTGAACTGGATTATCTGATGAATCTGGAACAGCAGCATGAATGGTTTGACGTGTCATATCCGGGTAACCTGCCGAAGACTCACACCCAAAAACCGCCGGTAGATCTGTGCCATCTGGTCAGTGCAACGGATGCCAGCGGCAACATTCCTGAAGAGGCGTATAACTATAGCCTGAGTGTAGTGACAGATTACATTATGGCCTATCTCTCCCATGTGGAGCTGAACAGTGGTGTGACTTTTGCGGATAATGGTGGCCTCACGATGGAAGGACATCTTTCCAATATCAAAGCCGGTGTACAGGCGATCGTCCGGGATACCGGTGCAAGTCTGAATTATACCATTCTGGGCGCTTCTAATGCGGAAGTTCCATTTTCGCAGATTGCAACATATTTGGCACAGGGCTATTATGAAAAATTTGCCTCCATCTATGACAACACCCCCGGACAGGCATCACTGGATGAGTTTGTTCATAAAGTCGGTTTGGAATATGGTCCCATTGAAAAAAGCCTGATGAAGGGTGTTTCCGGTTGCGGGGGCCTGCGGAGCACACTGGAGGACACGGATTATAAAGATGCGCATGATGCGCATATCTCTGCGGAGAGTATGCATCCGGCAGCACTTCTGCGCCCGACAGTTGCCTGGTTTAACCACAGCCGTGGCGTAATTGAGGCCAACCTGCGAGGACTATCCGATGAATTGGAAAGCTTTGGTCCAGTCTCCCTTGGAACAAACAGTTCCTACATTGCTCGTATTCATGCGGAACTGTTGCAACTGTGTGCAAATGCCGATGAGCTGGCAGGCGCAGGATTCGCAGCCAGGTTGCTGAGCAACAATGGTAAGGATTTGGTTGATGTCATTGATGGTTTGATTCTGCAGAACAGCAAGAATCTTGCACATGAGCAAGGCCAGTCTCATCTGGCAGACCTGCTGGAACAGGCGAGAGATGCCTTTATGCAGGCGCCGGAAAAGGGCTTCCTAGGCATCCCAAACGGAGCACTGAAGGGCCTTTGGAAAGATTATGTAAGTGCAATGGTCCAGTATTATGATAATCAGCTGCGCGTATACAAGCTGCAGGAGCTAGATCTGTTCCTGCATACGCTAAAGAAGCAGTGTCAAGAGCTGTATACCGAATATTATCAGAAGCTGGATAAGTTGTGCCGAAATCTCCGTGAAACCTTTGCACAGAATGCTGTTTACCTGAATAACCCGGATGAGGTGCGCAAGACGAACGCATATACATGGCGTATTATCGAGCTGTCCGACGTAAAGGAAAAGCTGGACGAAACCATTCGCCAGATAGAACCGGTAAAAGCGACGGCGGACCTGATGAACTATCTTCAGCAGCCGAAGGTTATGGAAGCATGGCTTTCTGAAGCCGATTATCGTATAGGCAGAGTGATCAACTCCTTTATGCTGGAAGAGTTCCACGAGCTTCTCAGCAAGACTCTTGAGGACATCATAAAGGAACTGCCGCAGTACAGGGGCATGAAAGAGGCAGCGGTCATTCAGGCAATCAAGAATTCAGTACTGACAAAGGCGGACATCAATGCAGAACCGATGTTCTGGCTGTCACAGGGGTACCGGTTGGATTCCGGTAACGCGTTTGCCTGCAGTACAATGACAATTCCTGCGGCATCGACAACAATTACGTCTGCTGCGGAATCCTTCAAAATGCATAACCCACACAATTATGCCATCCGTGAGACCGGTATTGGTGACCGCATTTTTGCACTCCGTTTCTACAGCGGCCTTCCGTTGTATGCCTATCAGGGCGTCAGCCTGATGTATCACGATTACACGACTGCGTTAAAAAACGGCAAGGCAGGCATGCATCTTTTTGAACATAACATTGCTCTTGAGCGGAAAGAGAATAAAACCGCAGAGGATTATGAAGTGATTCGGAAGTCTGCATGGGGAACTTATCTGCCATATCCGACTCCGTTCAGCATAATGCATATCAACGGAACGCCACTGACAGAAGAGGAAGAAGCAGCAAGCAATGCTTTTGAAAGAGCATTGGAAGTTGGCATCATTCACCAGAACGCAAACAATAGCTGGTGCATTTATGAGAACCGGACCGATGTTGCACCTCTGTGTGGGAATACGCGTAACTCGTTTATCAATGGAGGGGTGTTCAGCCACCAGGCTGCAAACATGAAGCTGAGTGAGCTGGAACGCATGAAAGACAGCTGGACAAGTCTGACCACATGCAAGGAATATGAGCTGCTTGGCTCAATTTTCATAAAAGAAGGTTCGGTTAAGACGGTCTTAAAGGATATCTATATGCGTAGCCCCAAGATGGTGGACAAGGTAAAGAAATGTGTAGCAGACTATGAGGCACTCTGCAGCGAAATGGACAGCATCAGTGAAATCGTTGGAGAGGAGAGCAAGGGCAATCAGGATTTGCAGCAGTTTGCCAATGCGCTGGAGACGGGACTCCTAATTCAAAAAATCGGCAAGATCGTCTACATGTCTAACCGCTTTGCGCTACCGACCGAGGAGGTTCTGAGCGCAGATACGGAAAACCTCGGTGCACCGTTCCTGCTTTACCGGGCCTATAATGGCTATAAGGCGTTAACTGATGCGGAAAAAGCTGCCATGGCGGCTGTGGCGAATAGCAAGCTAAATGACCTACAGGAGGGTGACGATGCGGCGGCACAGAAGTATCTGCAGCATATTCAGGGCAACCTGCCGATGATTCAGGCCGCCCTCGTTGGAAAACCCGATGAATGGATCGCTGAAATTTTGAAATTCTACGGCGATGTAAGAAATGCACTGAGTGCATTCGTACAGCAGTTCCAATTCTGAGAATAACAGGAGGCAGCTATGTCGGGCGTGAGCACAAATATGACGGATACAAACAGAATAATCAAGGATATGCTCCGAAACTGCGAGAAGGAACTCATGGTGAATGGGGACGGAGTGGCTCTTACCACGGAGTATGTGCGGCGTCCGAACTGCCCCCTGATTAATGTCTTTTGGGATGGAGTTCCTTCCGACGGCAGGGAAGAGATACGGTATACCTTTGAAAGCATTTGGGCTTTGGCACTGGATGCTGACGAACAAATTGGTTATACAGAAGGAAGCATGGTATCAGAAACCCTGATTCGGAACATGCGGGATCAAATCGCCCAACTGTTGAAATCAAGCATGATTCTCAACAAAAGCAGGATCTGTGTTGCGCATTATCTGAATTGCATGAGCCCGGACTACGAAGCGCAGATTCGGTGCCTGTGTGAATCAGCCAGACCGGATTCCGGCCTGAAAAAGGGCATTGTTGGCGAAATTTATCATTTGCTGCTGGTTATTTGCGATAATGACGATATTGGCGATACAGATACTATCCGAGGCAATATTCTGCAGACAGAGACACAAATACAGGTGCTGCCGAACGTCAGGGGAATATATCTGAGCAACCGGCTGGCAGATGGAAATCTGCTTACCAATGCGCAGCAGTTTGAGAACTATCGTGTTGCGGCGGACATTGCTCTGCTGACTACGACAGAACCGGATCATAAAAATCAGGAACCGAAAGACCTGATAGCATGGTTCCTTCAGCCGAAGAATAATTACAGCGCTTATACGGCCGCGTATACGCAAATTCATAAACCTGGCAGCGATGTGGTCAAGATTATGCTGAACAAGGTCCTGCAGATCCGTATGCAGGCAGCGGAAGACAACCGTAAACAGCTGGTCATACAGCATGCACATGAATCTCAGCAACAGTTCTGGCTGGCAGCGGGGTTGGAGGATACATCTCTCCGGTGTGTTGAGGACGCGTTCGCCCGTTATATACAACATAAGTTGCCGAAGGAGAATGCTCTGCAGAATCTGCCTAACTGGGAAAAAGCATCGAAAAATGACAATTACCAAGAAGCGTGCCGGGAGACGAGCGGTTTTTTTGAACTGTTTGTCCAACGTTATTTTTCGGATATTGGTACCGACATATCACAGGAAGACCTGACTTCTGTTGGCGCTGCACTGATTAAAGATTTGCGCTTGCGGTTTGACTACCGTTTTTCTAAGGATTACTTCAGACTATGTGCAGACCATCTGGATTACATTCAGCCGAAAAAGAGCAGTACAATATACGGAGGTGCCGTGTACCGGGCAAAATGCGCCTTTTATACCACAGTAAAGCCGTATCTGAAACAAGCTATTCTGCAGTACGCAGATTGCGCAGGAGTCTTCGAAGAGCATTTAAAGCTATTATGCCATAAACTGATTCTGCAACCGATGCCTACGCAGGCCGGTATGCGCCCGGTGGATGAGTATTACAAAAGCCAGGCAGAAACGTTATTGAGCGGTTCTGGCACCGGGCTTTTGGATGAACTAAACCCGACAGAAAGTCTTTCGGAACTTTGCAGTACGCTTTCTGCGCTGTTTGCGGGGTTGACGGCAAAGAATCCGACGCTTTTCCACGCCTCCTTGGAGGAGGAACTCAACGCGAGAATGATTGCCAGCACCGGTGCACCGATGATTTCAACCAAGCTGGACGATAACAAGATTGAGAGCCAGCAGAGAATGCCAGTCACGGATTACCTGACAGGGGACAATAAGAGCTTCTATCTGTTTTACGGGGATGCGGTCTTCAGCAAAGCTTTAAAGCTCCAAAGCGGGCGTTTTACTACGAACTGCACGGATATTGCAGAGCGCTTGATATTGTATCCGTTTGATCCGCAGTCCATTATAGCTTGAGAGGAAAACATGGAAATAAAGAAAAGTGTCGGCCCTGATACACAGATATCGTTGGTAAATGCGAACAAAGTGGGCAATAACTGCGAAATATCCTGGCACACAGCAAGTGGCGGCGTAATCGTATGCGTTACACCCGGCTTTTCACCCTGGCCGGATGCGGAGAGTCTGAATGATGATGTACTATGTGGATTCCATTCGGTGTTGTTTGATGGAAGCATTGTGGATGCCGCATTTCAGAACGGGACGCCGTGCAGATTGCAATATCTGTCTGAGTCCATGATTGCAGCGGTAAACGCGAAAGTCAGTGTTCCTGCAACGGGTCATTTTACATTTCCTCTGAAGGTGCAGATTTGGTGCTCCGACGACAAAAAGCGAACGGTCTACAGTACATACACTACATCGAATCGGCAAATCGTGCAGGCGGAAGCGACAGCGACAACCGAAATCCGCAAAAAAGGGCTGTTTAAAAAAGAAAAGGTTCTTACCGCAAAGATGAAAATTAATAGCCAGTTTCCGGATGGAGTCTTGTGTTATACCGTTTCGGGAGGAACTACGGACGCGGATGGAGAGCCGATCGAATATCCGATACCAAACAGATTTCTGGGCAATGAGATAATTGTGCCCCAGGATAAGGTATATACCGTAAAGGCTTCAAAGCAGTGGGAGGAACTGATTACGGTAAAAATCATTGGAGGCAGATAAGGATGGGCTTATTTGATTTTTTCAGGAAGGGCTCAAATGAAGGCAAACGGACAGCAGGTATAGAGAGAAATACAGACTCATTTAAGTGCCCATACTGTTTTGAAGAGCTTCGTCATGACCAGGTTCATTTCTTGATAAAAGATGCGGGCTACGTTGACCAGTATTCGGAAGAAGAGCTGTCTTTCATGGAAGACGAGCAGCGTGTAGAGATTGAAAAAAAACAGAGCCAGGTAAAACCTTACCTTCCACGAGCGGTGGATGAGCTACTCGATTCTTTTTGGAATGAAGTGGGTGGGCGGGAGGCCTATTCTGCCAGAATATATCCAGACAACGAGATTACCTGGAACTCCCCACTGGTAACTCCGTCGAATGCCGGACTCATGACGGAAAACGGATACGAGAAGGACAAAGATGGTTTTGTAATCTCTGTGACTGATAAGTATTCCCACCACAAAAGTGAAGTGCGCATTTGCCCGCACTGCCATAATCCACTGCCAAAGCTTTATGGTAAATATCCAGTGTTCTCCATCTCGGTAGTTGGAGTGAAAATGTCAGGAAAGACCGTTTACCTGACACAGTTGATTTCTGACCTCCAGAAGTATTTGGGTGAGGTGGGGCTCGATAAGTACGTTACGGATGATGAAGCCGACACATTCAAAAAGATCGATACGCAGAACAGTTTTATTGCACCGCCTACGACAGTGGAAACGATTATGCCCCCGATTACCGTTGTGACCAAACGCGGCGGGCAGTTAAACACCCTAGTGTTTTATGATATATCCGGCGAAAACTGTGTGGATCCCAACCGTATGAGCAAGTACGGAAAATATATCAGCAATTCAGACGGCGTCATTATGATGATTGACCCAAACCAGTTCCGCCAAATTGCGGCACAGAATGGGCGCGATAAACAATATGATGTCTCTGCTGTACTGAATGTGATGAAGGAATCCTTCCTCGTGGATAAACAGGATGCGAGCGGAAAGGTCAATCTGCCGGTGGCATTTGTGCTTTCCAAGTCAGACTACCTGGTGGGTAATCTTGCCCGGAATCCGAAATGGGCCCACAGTCTGATTACCAAGGAAGTATCTACAAAGCAGAAAAAAGTGAATTACAGTGAAATTATTCAGGTACGAAAAAATGTTCGGGATATTATACGGGAGTATGCACCGGAATCTTATCTGACAGACACGGTGGATCAAAATTTCAGCAATTTTGTGTTTCTGGCAGTCAGTGCACTGGGCTGTGAAACGCGGAATGTATTTGCTAACCCGAACAATCCGGTGAAGGGAAATTATTCATTTGACCGGAATACGTATAAGCGTGCAGACATTCTTCGTCTGGAGCTGTCTTCCGAGGAAGAACGAAGGATGGACGCATATATTCAGAACTATGACTTTGTCAGGGAAGCGGATAAGACCGAGTATCTGTCTTACAACCAGGAATCCGGATTCCGGTTTAACCTGCCAATGCTTTCAGCAGATCTGTACGAAACGCGGGATACGATTCAATTTCGCTTTGAACCTGAAAAGCGGGCAGTATATGAGGTTTATCCGATAAAGGATAAAAGTGGTACGGTAAAATGGGAAACTGGTTCCCGTTTCAGTATTCAGGAGCTTCCCAAACACACTCCGCAGCCGAAACGCATTGAAGAACCGCTGCATTGGTTGTTGACGGAATTCGGTCTGGCGGAGAAAGCTTAGATTCGGGGAATAACGCTGCGGTATTGCGCAGATAAACCATAGAGTGAGGGAGATACATGGATAATACAATACTGTTACACAGATTGTGCAATTCCAATATTGGACTTCAGGTTGCAAATGCAGGCTATCAGATTACCGGCAAAACCAATGGTTGTACAGCCAGCTGGGAAAATGATTTCCAAAAGCTGGCAGCTTCGTTCGGGAAAATGCCGGAAGGGGTTTCCTATTCAGAAGCAGTTTTACTGGTGAACGGAATTGCGTATCTTACCAATACATCCATGACTGTCAGTGAAGACGGCCGGCCTGCGCCTATTGTCAGCGCGGTAATTGCAGAAGGCAACGACTGGCGTCGGATTATGCAGCAACCAGAGGCAGTCTTTACGAATAACCGTGATTTCTTTTATGAAGCAACTCCACACGGTGCGGCTCCGGGAAATCCGGCAGAACTGCCACTTTTTAATGGCTTCCATAGCAATGGCGATATCCTGTCCGAAACGGAAATTTTGCAGAAATACGGTATTTCTGCAAAGGCGTTCGACTGTATGATGGAATGCGTATATTTCTGCCTGCTGTCCTGCACGGCTGAGAAGATGATGATTGGCCTGCCGAACGAATGGCTGAATAATGAGACAACACGGGAAATCATGTATCTCATCTGTCAGGCTTTGCCGGCGGCCCTGCGTGCACAGCTGTCATATAAACTTGGTATGACACTGAAGATTGAAACACTGATTACCTTTGGTCCGGCTACAGCAATTCGAGCGGCCAAAAACCGGATTAACCTTGTACCGGATAGTGACCTGCAGCAGGAGATAAACTTTAAAGTCAATGGTGAACTTCGAGGCCTGGATTTTTGCCATAAACTGGTGGCAAGCACGGATCGGGCGGTTCTTTTGCAAAGAATGGATGCCTTCCTGGCAGAAGACCCGGCTCTGTACAATGGTGCTGGGAAGTCAGTGAATTTTAGTGCCAACGTTGTGAAATATGGGAAAAACTACCTTCTGGCTGGAGCCTGGATGTATGCGGCAGATACCATAGATTGCTATTTTGAAGATGACGTACAGGGGCATGAGCTGACTGCATTCACGCTACTGATTCTTTGCAGTATTGCTGGACAAAGAACATCGGACCTGGAACAGAGAACTGCGTGGGACAGGGTGACAGGTGGACTGCTGCATCGTTACTTGAAGGCCCCTCTGCACGAATCTGCACTGGGTGAAGGAGAACTCCGTTTTGATGAAAGCACTGTAAAACGTACCCTGGAACGTGGCTGGCATAATATCAGCTATCCCGGCTCTGTACTCTCAGCGGAGTATATCGCGTTTGCCCTTCAATCTCCAGAGGACTATGAAGCGAAGTGCCTTGCTCAGCAGACTAAGCAGCCCATTGCTACATATACGGAGCTGCTCAATTCCATTTATTCTGCAGCAGATTACAGTATGGCAAATTGGCCGGCGGGTAAATGGTATGAACTGCGAAAGCTGTATCCGAAAAATCAGTCGCCATCCAACACAAAGCTTTGCGCGTCTCTGATGAAAGGTTTTGCAGACCTTCCACTGGAAAGCAAAATGGGAATAATCGGGGCAGCAGATTATTCAGACGGGTCCCTGGCGGCAGAATTTCTGAAGTATGCAGATTCCGTCTTTCCAGCGGAAGCAGGGGATAATTATGCTGCAGAGCAATTTGTACGGATTCTGGATGCCGCACCAAATTTGGAAGATTGTCTGTTTGGCCTGTCCCGGTTTGCAGAGATGAGCGAAGAAGCGGTTTACGGAGTTCTGGACCATCTTGCTGGGAAGCCAGAAAGAAATCTTACAGAGCTTTATGGGAAAAAGCCGTTTCAAACGCAAATCAACAAAGAGCAGAAGCTGTTATTGATAGAAAAGGGCGTGAAGTCCCGCAGAGACGGCGACGCTCTGAGCCTACTGGCCCAGGCTAGAAGTATTGGAGCGAACGAGAGCTTGCTCGTGGAGCTTTGCATGGAACTGCTGGTAGAAAACAGGGTAGACGTAGTCGAGTTGTGTGACCAAAGCTTTGTGGAGTCTTTCAGCGAAGAAAACCGGAGAATCCTATTGATGCAAGCCTTGACGGGAGGCTCCATGACGGCAGAAAAGGCAGAATACCTTTTGCAATCGACGTTGTTCGCTACCCAACGTACAGACAGCAAGGAAATAATCTTCGATTTGGTCAGCAATCAACGTTACTGCGATCAAACCGGTATATCTAAACTGGTTTTGTGCCACAGGGACTTTGTAAAAATGTCACGCACAAAAGTATATGAGATATATCAGACTGTTGTGGGAAAATACAACGGGGCGTCCTTCCTTTTGCAGGATGTATTTGCGGCTCCTATGTTCCAACAGTTGGAAGAGACAGAAAAGGCGGCACTGTACAGCTTATATTTATCCGGACAGTGCCCGAACGAGAATCTCCAGCAGTTGATTCAGCTTACCAATCTCAGCGGAACCACAGAAGAAGATAAGCTTGCCATTTTTAAAAGGGAGATGCACCGCAGCGACGATATCTGTATTGAGCTGTTTTGTTCGCTTCCGTTCATGGGAATGTCAGAAGAAGACAGGTTTGCATTGTATAAGTCGGTCGTTGGGAGAAGCACTCTTATGCAACTGCTGGTATCCGACGAAAATGCGCTTTCGAATCTCAGTGTTGAGACAGAGATGAAGCTGTTGACTGCAATTTTAGAACAACAGTATTGTAATGATGCGCTCAGGGAAGAGCTGTATCGCTCTGTCGTTTTTGCGAAACTACCCGTGGAAAACCGCTTTGCTCTGGTCGAGAAACAAGCATCTTCTCTGGAAGACTTCTGTCAGCATTTTGATAATGCCTTCCTGCTTGAGAATGCTTCCAAGTGTGAAAAGCTTGAAAACTATCTTGAGAAAGGCATTGACCTGAGGGGCGAGGGAGCGGCATCGCAGCTATATTTTGATTATCTGGTTTGCTTACTGCAACCGGAAAACCCGTATTCGGTTGATAAGCTGAAGCAGCTTACGGAGAAGTCGAAGGACAATGCGGATGCGTTCTTTTCACGCTATCGGAAGCAAAATGCAGGCTGGGGGTCCTTTACGGAGATTGCAGACGAATATTACGCAGAGCTGACCTTTGCGACTGCCAGCGAGGAGCTGACAGCTTTGGCAGAAAGAAGAAAACAGGCTGCGTCAGACGGCCTCAGCAGGCTGGAAAAGAAATACGAGACGTTGATCTGGAAACAGATTCAGAAGCAGTTGCAGAAGAATAAAGAAAAAGGTTTGCGATTGATTGAGGAAAAGCTTCCGTTGGATTATCATGAGAATGCACGGGAGCAGTACTGGGAATCTGTTACACTGAATGACCTGCAGAGTGAAAACCTTGAGTTTTATGCATCGTTTTCCGCCCAGGCAAAGCCAGAGAAAGCAAGAGCATTTACCGTAATTGCGCAGGGGCTGCGTGTGCTTTTGGATAACTGTGTTCCGGAGGATTCAAAAGAACTGAAGGCATATCTGACAGGAGAAGAGCTACGCTGTGACGGGGAAGTGCTTAAAGGGCTTTCTGCTGAAAGAAAAGATACTGTTCTCCTGGGGTTGCGGAAAAATTTCAAATCCATTATCCGGGATAAGGACAAACTGGAAGAATTGCGCCAGATTGAATGGCTGTACGGCATTGCAGGCAAAGTGTCGCCGCATGATGATAAGGCAAGCAAACATGGCGGCGAAATGCAAGCCGAACCGGAAGAAAACTTGAATTACGATGAACATACGAGAATCAAGCCAGCCATAATCGTTTGTGTCCTGCTTGTGGCCATTTTGGCTCTTGGTGCTGCTTTTTGGTTCCTTATAAAGCCGGCCATTTGGACTTCACAGAATGCGATTCTACAGGAAGAAAAAACGGCAGAGAGCAACGATGGTGATAATCCAAGCGTGGAAGAGAAAGAAAAAGTGGAGCAAGCAGTTCCAGCAATGCAGGAAGACGTCTCAGTTACCGAAGAAGGCAATACCTTAAAAGATGCTGATGGTTCTGAAAAAATAGAAAAGATCAACGCGCAGATGATACGTGAAATGGTTCGCAGAAATAAAGAGAAAACAGTCGGAGAACATACAGCGGAGAATAGCAAATAACGAAAACCGACAGACAAGCATCCAGTGCAGTCCCTTTGCTCATGTGCAGATAGCCTGCTTTATGCAGGATTTCGCTATTGACGAAAGGCGTATAATTTGGTATATTAGCCTAACAAAAGGCGTTGATAGGGAAAAAGCATTTGCAATAAACCGTTCAGAGAACTGCCGGTCGGTGCGAGGCAGAGGGTTTGCAAATCGTATAACTCGCCCTTGAGCCGCTGTCCTGAACTCCAGTAAGGGCAGCCGGAGTCTCACCGTTACTGCAGAGAACCGGTTCGCAGAAAGCTGACCGGAATGAGCGGCCATTACGGCAATTAGAGTGGTACCGCGGGTGTTGAATTTTCAGCCCCCGTCTCTAAGGGAAAGCCTTAGAGACGGGGGCTTTCTTCATATTATTTTGGAGGAACAAAACAATGATGGATGTTACCAAATACCATGTAGGGTACTATAATCCGCCGGTTTGTGAATATAACTGGGTGAAAAAGGACCATATTGAGAAGGCACCGATCTGGTGCAGTGTCGATATGCGCGACGGCAACCAAAGCCTGGTTATTCCCATGAACCATGAGGAAAAGCTGGAGTTCTACAAGATGCTCCTGAAGGTCGGCTTCAAGGAAATCGAGGTTGGTTTCCCTGCTGCCAGCGAGACGGAATACAATATCCTGCGCACGATCATCGAGCAGGATATGATTCCGGCGGACGTTACCGTACAGGTACTGACCCAGTGCCGGGAGCACATTATTCGTAAGACCTTTGAGGCCTGCAAGGGCGCTCCCAGTGCAATTATCCACTTCTACAACTCTACCAGTGTGGCTCAGCGTGAGCAGGTCTTTAAGAAATCGAAGGAAGAAATCAAGAAAATTGCCATCGAGGGCGCCAAGCTGGTCAAGCAGCTGGCTGAGGAATACGAAGGCAATTTCCGCTTTGAATATAGTCCGGAGAGCTTTACGGGCACAGAGCCGGAATATGCTCTGGAGGTCTGCAATGCCGTTCTGGACATCATGCAGCCGACCCCGGACAAGCCGATGGTCATCAATTTGCCGGTCACGGTTGCAATGAGCATGAGCCACATCTATGCGAATCAGATCGAGTACATGAGCAATAATCTCAAGTACCGTGACAGCGTGCAGCTGAGCGTGCACCCGCACAACGACCGCGGCTGCGGCATTGCAGACACAGAACTGGCTCTGCTGGCCGGTGCGGACCGCGTGGAGGGTACCCTCTTTGGCAATGGTGAACGTACGGGTAATGTTGACGTGATTACTGTGGCAATGAATATGTACAGTCACGGTGTGGACCCCGGCCTGCACTTTGACAACATGCCCGAGCTGGTCAGCACCTATGAGCGCCTGACACGCATGCAGGTCAATGACCGAAGCCCGTATTCCGGCAAGCTGGTCTTTGCTGCCTTTTCCGGCAGCCATCAGGATGCAATTGCCAAGGGTATGGCCTGGCGTAAGGAGAAAGAACTGCACGAGTGGACCGTGCCGTACATCCCTATCGATCCGAAGGACATCGGTCGTACCTATGATGCGGACGTGATCCGCATCAACAGCCAGAGCGGCAAGGGTGGTATCGGCTATATTCTGGAACAGAACTTCGGCTACAACCTGCCTGCTAAGATGCGCGAGGACGTCGGCTACTGCGTAAAGGGTGTCTCCGACCATCAGCATAAGGATCTCTCGCCCAAGGAAGTCAACCAAATCTTTGAAGAGCATTATGTCAATGTCAACACACCGCTGACGGTAATCGAATCCCACTTTATTCAGCGCGGCGGTATCACCGCTGTGGTCACCTTGGGCGTCAATGGCCAGGTACGTGAGATTACGGCAGCCGGTAACGGCCGCCTGGATGCAGTCAGCAATGCTATTAAGCAGGCAGCCGGTGTATCCTTCACCCTGAAGGATTACTCAGAGCACAGCCTGGACCTGGGAAGCTCAAGCCGTGCGATGAGCTATGTTGGTGTAAACTGGCCGGATGACTCCGCAACATGGGGTGCCGGCATGGATACAGATATTATCAAGGCCGGTATCAAGGCACTGGTCAGCGCAGTAAACAACCACCTGAAAAGAAACGACCACCAGAAGGAGGAATAAGGAAAATGGGAATGACAATGACGCAGAAGATTCTGGCAGCACATGCCGGCCTGGAATCCGTCGTAGCAGGCCAGCTGATCAACGCAAAGCTGGATGCCTGCCTTGGCAATGATATTACGACCCCTGTTGCCATCAACGAGTTTGAGAAGGCCGGGTTTGAGGGCGTATACAACAAAGATTCCGTATACATCGTGTTGGACCACTTTGTCCCCAACAAGGATATCAAGTCTGCTACGCAGAGCAAGCAGTGCAGAGATTTTGCCTGCAAGCACTGTATCAGCCACTTCTATGACGTAGGAAAGATGGGCATTGAGCATGCCCTGCTTCCCGAACAGGGCCTGGTGACCGCCGGCGACTGCATCATCGGTGCAGACAGCCACACCTGCACCTATGGTGCCGTGGGTGCATTCTCTACTGGCGTGGGCAGCACAGACCTTGCAGCCGGTATGGCTACCGGCCATGCATGGTTCAAGGTCCCTGAGGCAATCAAGGTTGTTTTGACCGGCAAGCTCAAGCCCCATGTGGCGGGCAAGGATGTTATCCTTCACCTGATCGGCATGATCGGTGTGGATGGCGCACTGTACCGCAGCCTGGAGTTTGTGGGCGAAGGCGTGAAGAGCATCTCTATGGATGACCGCCTCTGCATCTGCAACATGGCTATCGAAGCCGGTGCCAAAAATGGTATTTTCCCGGTGGATGAGACTACTCTGGCCTACCTTACCGGTCGCAGCAAGCGTGAATGGGCGGTGTTTGCCGCAGACGAGGACGCAGAATACGTGCAGACTATCGAAATCAACCTTTCTGAGCTGGAAAGCACCGTCTCTTATCCCCACCTGCCGGAGAATACGCACCTGGCGAAAGACAGTACGGATATTAAGATTGACCAGGTTGTGATCGGAAGCTGCACCAACGGTCGTCTTGAAGATATGGAAGCCGCCTACAAAATCCTAAAGGGCAAGAAGATCGCTCCCATGGTCCGCGGCATTATCATTCCGGGAACAATGGAAATTTACAAGGAGTGCATTAAGCGTGGCTACACCGAGGCATTTATCGATGCCGGCTGCGTGGTGTCCACCCCGACCTGTGGCCCCTGCCTGGGCGGCTATATGGGCATTCTGGCCGAGGGCGAACGCTGCATTTCTACGACAAACCGCAACTTTGTCGGCCGTATGGGCCATATTAAGAGTGAAGTTTATCTGGCAAGCCCGGCAACCGCTGCCGCGTCTGCCCTGACAGGATACATTACGGATCCTGCTGCATATATGGAGGAGAACTGAAATGAACGTACAGGGAAACGCATTTAAGTACGGTGACAACATCGACACTGACGTTATTATTCCTGCCAGATATCTGAACACGCAGGATGCAAAGGAACTGGCACTGCACTGTATGGAGGATATCGACACCGGCTTTGTGAAGAAGGTACAGCCCGGCGACATTATGATCGGCGGCTGGAACTTCGGTTGCGGCTCCTCCCGCGAGCATGCCCCGCTGGTCATTAAGACCTGCGGCACCGGTGTGGTCATTGCCAAGAGTTTTGCACGCATCTTTTACCGTAATGCCATCAATATCGGTCTGCCCATCATGGAGTGCGAGGCAGCCAGCGACGCTATTGAGGCCGGTGATCAGGTCGCCGTGGACTTCGATACCGGCGTAATTACAAACCTGACCAAGAATGAGACCTATCAGACACAGCCCTTCCCGCCCTTTATTCAGAACATCATCAACCAGGGCGGTCTGCTGGCCAGTATCAAGAATAAGGAGAACTGAGCATGGAAAAGAATATCGGCGTTATCCGTGGTGACTGCTCCAGCCCTGAGTTTGTTGCACAGGCTCTGCGTGTCCTGGACAAGATTGCAGAGAAATACGGCCATACCTTCCATTATACCGAGATCGCCATGGGCGGTGAAGCAATCGACAAGTACGGCGACCCTCTGCCGGAGCACGAACTGCAGAAGGCGCTTTCTGTGGACAGTGTCCTGCTGGGTTCTGTCGGCGGCCCCAAGTGGGAAGGCCTGCCCGGGCCTCAGCGGCCGGAAAAGGGCTTGCTGCGCCTGCGTGCCGGCATGGAGCTGTACTCGAACAACCGCCCTGCAAAGCTCTGGCCCCAGTTGGCTGAAGCCAGCCCGCTGAAACCCTCCATTGTGGAAAAAGGTATTGACTTCATCATCGTCCGCGAACTGATCGGTGGTGTATATTTCGGTGAACACAAGACCGAGGTCGTCAATGGCGAGAAGTGCGCTGTGGACTCCATGCCCTATTCCGAGCATGAAATCGAGCGTATCGGCCGTATCGGCTTTGAGACGGCAATGAAGCGCGGCAAGAAGCTCTGCTGCGTGGATAAGGCAAACGTGCTGGATACCAGCCGCCTCTGGCGTGAGGTTATGCACCGCCTGCAGCAGGAGTATCCCGAAGTTGCCTATAGCGAAATGTTCGTTGATAATGCAGCAATGCAGATCTGCAAGGACCCCAGCCAGTTTGATGTAATTGTGACCGAAAATATGTTTGGTGATATTCTGTCCGACGAGGCCAGTATGATTACCGGCAGCATCGGTATGATTCCCTCCTCTTCTTTGGGCGCTACCAGCCGTGGCCTGTATGAACCGATGGGCGGCTCTGCACCAAACAGCGCCGGCCTGGACCGCGTGAACCCCATTGCCTGCATTCTGTCCGCTGCAATGATGCTCCGCTACAGCTTCAACATGGAAGAGGAAGCCGACTGCATCGAGAACGCTGTCGGTAAGGTACTGGATGATGGCCTGCGTACCCGTGATATTATGAGTGAAGGATGCACACAGATCGGTTGCATCGCCATGGGAGACGCAATCATTGCAAGAATGTAAAATAAACGGAAATATCAACAGATAAAAACAGCCTCCGCAGAGTTCAGTGAATTCTACGGAGGCTGTTGGCATTGTTCTGTGCAAAAAAGGAAAAGAGGACCAGGCCCTATGTTATTGCTTTGTGGACAGGCGGATATAGCGCAAAAGCATCATGCCGAGAAAAAGGACGCTGCTGTAGCCAAAGAGAGGGTACAGGGCTCCAATCAGATTGCCGAAGCCAAAAAGGCTGAGGACAAAGCAGGAAGAGATGAGGCAAAGGGAGAGAAGAAAACGGGAACGGGGGCGGAGACGGTATTTTTCCTCTAGCAGCTGCAGAAATCCGACAAAGCTTGACAGACCGGTGCCGAACATCCCGAGAAACAGAAGAATCGCGTACAGGACGGCCAGCAGGGGAGAAATCCTTGAGGCGCAGTATAGCATGGGCAGTTCAGTTTCTGAAGCATTTGCACAGGCGAACAGAGATACCAGCACGCTCAACGCAATAAGCAGCAGAGCAGCAGTTCCGAGCAATACACCACGCAAGGCTGTGCGGCCATCCGGAATACGAGGGCTGATAGGCGCCAGGATGGGAATGGTGCCGAGGATATTGTAGCTGGCAAAGTTAAAAGCAGCGATGTACCATGACCCAAGAAGGGAATTACCGGGACTGCTTGCGGTGAACGACGGGAAGCCGAAGCGGGAAATTGTCAGGACCCCGCAGAACAGGGTGCAAAGGATGAGCACAGGAACGGTGGCGGAAAAGGCCCGGATGAGACCTGTAACACCTGTTAGGGCAACGATCCAGATAAGGACGGCAAAAAACAGACTGCCGTAGAAATGGGGGATGCTGCTTAACTGCTCCAGGAGAGCACCGACGCCTGCAGTCATAATCAGGACGACAGCCAGCATCAGTAGAGAGACCAATGCAGCGGCACAAAGCTGAAGGGGACGGAAATCCCATAGTGTCATTAATCGGTCAGCTTCCGTTATGCCACTCCGCTGGACCAGACGGATGATCAGTATGCCGGAACCTGCCAGCAGGAGCATGGCCAGGATTAGGCCGAAAAAGCCGCGGAGTCCGAAAGAACCGAAATATTGCCAGAGCTCTTGCCCCGAGACATAGCCGGCCCCCAGAAAGCAACCGGCAAAAACCATGGCCAATCGGCCGCTGCGAATGTGTTCCATAGCATTACCTTTGACTAAACTGCCTGAAGCAGTCTTCAACCAGTTTTGTGATGATGGATTATACCATAAGTGGAAAGACAGAGACAAGGAAAATTGCGGCCAGGAGATTGAGATAGAATTGCGGAAGGGCGGGGAAACGGCTATAATGGAAGCACAGCAAAACAAGGAAAGGGAAGACGATGGATATATCTGCATTTTTCTTAAAATATAAGAAGGTTGCGCTGGCTTTCTCCGGTGGAACGGATTCGGCCTATCTGCTATACGAGGCGAAGCGTTGCGGGGCAGATGTGCAGCCCTATTTTGTTCAGTCGCAGTTTCAGCCACAGTTTGAGAGGGAAGATGCAAAGCGTTTGGCGGAAGAGCTGAAAATTCCTCTGAAGATTTTGGAGGTAGATGTACTTTCACATGCAGAGGTGGCAGCGAACCCGCCGAACCGCTGTTATTATTGCAAGAGACAGATTTTTTCCGTGATTCTTGCGGCTGCAAAAGCGGATGGCTGCGATATTGTGATTGACGGCACAAATGCCTCGGATGACCTGAATGACCGGCCGGGAGCAAAAGCTCTGCAGGAGTATGGCGTGCTGTCGCCACTGCGCTTGTGTGGTATTACCAAGGATGAGTTACGAAGACGGTCGCTGGAGGCGGGGCTGTTTACCGGGAAAAAGCCATCCTATGCCTGCCTGGCAACGCGAATCAAAACAGGTGAGCTCATAACGGAAGAAAAGCTGTGGCGTGTTGAACAGGCAGAAAACCTGCTTTTTGAAATGGGGTATTCCGATTTCCGGGTCCGCACAAATCAGGGGACGGCGAAGTTGCAGGTTCCCGCAGATCAGCTGAAACGTGCTTTTTCTGAGGAGACGGTAATCCGGGAAAAACTGCGGGAATGGTTCCCACAACTGACCATCGACCCAATCGGACGGTAAGCACAGGCCAAAATGGCTGTTTCCCCATCAGAAAGAAGGAGGCAGTACAGACGCCGCGAAGAAGAGAAAAAGACCCAATACGGCATGAAAAATGTGTACCGTAATGGATCTTTGTCGTATATAAGTATTAATACCCAGAAAAAGACAGGCAGAAGAGAGAAAAAATAGGGATACAAACCGAACGGAAAGGATCAGAAGTCAATTGTTTTGCCGTTAAGTGCGGCTTGCACTAGTTGTTCCCCTTTATAGCAGAGCTTCAACGAGAAGAAGGGCTGTTCTGAGGACAGAAGCCTCAGGAAAACCTTGTCTCCTTCCCAGATGGGCAGGGAAGCAATCCGGGATTTTGCAACCCATTCCAGGTCACCCTCAGCACATTCAACAGGAGTGCCGGAAAAATCGGCAGAAGTGAACAGATGCATGTACTCTGTGCCCCATTCATTGGAAACAAAGGTAACAATGCCGCGATAGTTCCAGGAATGAACGGTATAACCGGTCTCTTCAAGAACCTCGCGGAGCATGCAGTCCTCAGGGCTTTCACCGGGTTCAAATTTTCCACCGACACCGATCCATTTGTCGTGGTTTTCATCATTTACTTTTTTTACGCGATGCAGCATCAAATACTGATCCCCGCGTTCCAGGTAACATAAGGTTGTGTTTTTCATACTTTTATCTTAGCATATCCGGCAAGACAGTGCAAGAGGTGGCTAAATGGACAGCAGGATAATAAGCATTGTGCCGCAGCAGAAAACAGGATAGAAAACAAATTCCGGCGGTATGCCGGAAGGAATCACTTCAGGAGGTTTGGCAGATGAAGCGAACAGTTATACGGGCGGCCCGCCGTATTGCCGGTATTTTTCTGGCATGCTGTGCGGTATGGTTCAGCAGTTTCGGCGCGGCAGCAGAATACGCTCTGAACCGTACAGTAATACCTGCGGCAGTTTATGAAAACAGCAGATACAGTCGGGAGGTTAGTGTATCTACAATAGACGAGCTAATAAATGCTATTGCTGACAACACGCTGATCTGCCTGAATGGAGGTAGCTTCAACCTGGCTCAGGCAAAGGACTATGGGAAAGAACGGACAGGCCCATGCACATGGCTGGAGGTAGAGGATGGTTATGGACTGCAGATCTCCGGCGTGTCCGGCCTTACGATTCTTGGGGGAGGCGCGAGCATTGGGGCTGAACCGATTTGGGCCGATGTGCTGTCCTTCGAGGGGTGCAACGGACTGGTCTTGGAAGGCCTGACCATCGGACATGCGCAACGGCAGGCAGACAGCTGGGGGTGTGCGCTCCGCCTGACAGACTGCACAAATATTTCGCTGGGCGACTGCCGCATCGATGGGTCCGGTTTCATGGGGCTTAACGCTATCGGATGCTCAGGTTTGTCGGTGGATTTCTGCGAGTTCTATTGCTGCGCAGAGTCGGCAGTAAACTTGTACGCCTGCGAGGAGGTACGATTTACCCGCAATTGGATCCACGACTTTGTGCCGCCTGCACTGAGCATCTTTGAATGCGAGAATGTTAGCTGGGATGGCAGTTTGCTGCCCGGTGAATTCTGTACGACCGATATGAATCTCTCCGGAGATACGCCCTTGGCCCTGCTGCAGGGCGAAGATACAGATTGGGTTACGGAAGGGAGTATTTCCTACCGCTTCCCCTCTGCTGACGAGCAATTCCATATGGAATTTGAAAACTGGGGTGGCTACGACCTGACCGACGTCCGGTGGCAGGTTGCGTTCCCGGAAATGAATACATGTGCTGAGATACGCTTCCGCCCGAACTGGCTTCCTTTTGCCGTAGATACGGCAGCAATGGCGGACGAAGATGGTTATTATTCACGGCTGGTCTCAGAGGGCGTAGCGACACAGATGCGCCCGGCACCTTACCGGAATATGTCGCAACCCTTTATGATCGATGTGTTTTATGCACCTCAACTGCGCGAAGGAGGTCTGCTTCTGCAGTTCTATATCCCGGGTTCTATTGTGTTTGACACAATAGGGGAATGGGAGGCTCTGGAGACCTGCGCTTTTATGGAGAGTGGAAGTGACGGGCAGTATGTGATTCTGTACTCGGCGCAATATGGCTATGTGATCGTCATCAGTGGCCAGTGCCCAATGGAAGACCTGATCACCATTGCGCAGAACCTGGAGGTCGATGTGACCCGCAACGCGATATTCAGCGACGACTTTGTGTGCCATTATGCCACGATGGATATTGCGGTGGGATGATTCAGGAACACAAAAAAGGAAACGATGGAAAAGACCCCCGATACCGGATGACAGGTATCGGGGGTCGGCAGTTTCAGTATGCTATTCTGTGCTTAACGGATCAATACATGCCGCCCATGTCGGGTGCTGCGGGCATCGGAGGATTCTTCTCAGGGATGTCGGTGACCAGACTCTCAGTGGTGAGGACCATGGATGCGACGGAGGAAGAATTCTCAATTGCGCTGCGGCAGACCTTAGTCGGGTCAACGATGCCTGCGGAGACCATGTCGCCATAGACATTGTTTGCTGCGTCGTAACCGAAGGTAGCTTCTTCGCTGGTGTAGACGGTGTTGAGAATGACTGCGCCTTCAACGCCTGCGTTTGCAGCAATCTGCTGGATGGGGGCCTTCAGAGCCTTGGCAATGATGGCTGCACCGGTCTTCTCGTCGCCTTCGAGGGTTGCAAGGAGCTTGTCAGCTGCCTTAGAAGCAACAACGTATGCGCTGCCGCCGCCGGGGACGATGCCTTCAGAGACTGCTGCACGGGTAGCGTTCAGAGCATCCTCGATGCGGAGCTTCTTTTCCTTCATTTCGGTTTCGGTAGCTGCACCAACCTTGATAACAGCAACACCACCGGCAAGCTTGGCCAGACGCTCCATGAGCTTTTCCTTGTCGTACTCGGATGTGGTGGTAGAGATCTGACGCTCAATCTGTGCAGTACGTGCCTTGATTTCAGCGGGGTTACCTGCGCCGTCAACGATAACGGTGTTTTCCTTGGTGACCTTGACCTGGTGGGCCTGACCGAGCATGCTCAGGTCAGCGTCCTTGAGGTCCATGCCGACGTCGCTGGAAATCAGCTGGCCGCCAGTCAGTATGGCGATATCCTGCAGCATTTCCTTGCGTCTGTCACCGAAGCCGGGAGCCTTGACGCAGACACAGTTAAAGGTGCCGCGCAGCTTGTTCAGAACGATGGTAGCAAGGGGTTCAGCCTCAACGTCTTCTGCAACGATGAGCAGCTTGCGGCCGGTCTTAACGATCTGCTCGAGAAGCGGGAGAACATCCTGAATGTTGGAGATCTTTTTATCGGTGATAAGGATGAGAGCGTCGTCCAGGACAGCTTCCATCTTATCGGTATCGGTGACCATGTAGGGGCTAAGGTAGCCACGGTCAAACTGCATGCCTTCAACGACTTCACTATAGGTCTCGGCAGTCTTGGACTCTTCAATGGTGATAACGCCGTTCTGGCTGACTTTTTCCATAGCATCAGCAATCAGGGTACCGATGACTTCATCGCCGGAGGAGATAGTGCCAACGCGGGCGATATCGCTGGAGCCTGCGACCGGCTGGCTGATACCCTTAACGGCTTCAACAGCAGCAGCGGTGGCCTTCTGGATGCCGCGCTTCATGACCATGGGGTTTGCACCGGCGGCAAGGTTCTTCAGACCTTCGTTGATCATTGCCTGAGCAAGGATGGTAGCAGAAGTGGTGCCGTCGCCAGCGACATCGTTGGTCTTGGTGGAGACTTCTTTAATCAGCTGGGCGCCCATGTTCTCAAACGGGTCTTCCAGTTCGATTTCCTTTGCAATAGTAACACCATCGTTGGTAATCAGCGGGGTGCCATACTTTTTATCAATAACGACATTACGGCCTTTCGGTCCGAGAGTGATCTTAACGGTATCAGCGAGCTGGTTTACACCGCGCTCAATAGCTTTGCGGGCTTCTTCGCCATAAATAATCTGCTTAGCCATAATAGAAATCCTCCTTATTCGATAACAGCGAGAATGTCAGACTGTCGTACGATGGTATATTCAACGTCTTCCAGCTTGACTTTAGTGCCGGAATACTTGCCGACCAGAACCTTCTGACCAACAGTAACGATCATTTCAACTTCGTTGCCTTCGACAACACCACCGGGACCAACTTCAACAACTTCATACATTTCAGGCTTTTCCTGAGCGGAAGAGGTGAGGAAAATGCCGGAAGAGGTGCGCTCTTCAGCCTTGTCCTGCTTCAGAACAACGCGATCGGCGAGGGGTCTGAGTTTCATAATTCTATACCTCCAAATATGTAAATACAAATCATACATCGTTAGCACTCAAATTATGCGAGTGCTAACGATGTATATAATAGCACAGTTTTTTGTTTTTGCAAGACCTTCATTTCAAAACTCGTGCGGAAATTTATTAATTTATTGTTACGAGTTTTTAGCCAAAAAAGTGCAAGCCTTTCGGAACAATCAGGTTGACTGCATTTGGCCTCACTTCCATTTGAACGTGCTTCGTGTAAATGGCTTCTCCGTCTATGTTCACGACGTTGTCTTCTTCAAAGTCAATAATGACACTAGTGCCTTTACGGTGGACAACGTGTTTATGAATCTCGTCTGCACGACCCTTGGCATATTTTCCGAGGAGCGCGGGAAGCTCAGACAGGCGGACACGGTCTACAATGAAAATATCCAGTTCACCGTCATCCGGCCTGGCATCTGGTGACGGATTAAAGCCGCCTCCGTAATACCGCCCGTTGCAGACACAGACCAGGGCATGCTCGCCGGCGGCGCTGTATTCACCGCAGCGGACGTGCATTGGCCGGTTTATTCCGGCGAACACATTGGCAACCAAAGATACCACATAGCCAGTAGCGCCGCCAATCAGAGGAATTTTGCTGTATTTATGCACATCCGCACCTATGCGGGCATCAATGCCGACAGAGCAGATGTTGACACATAGACGGCCGTTGCAGTCGATCAGATCGATAGGGTGAACGGAACCGTTTAACAGGGCATTGATGTTGCGGAAAAGGTCGGCTTCCGTACCAAACATACGGCAGAAATCATTTCCGGTACCTACGGGGAAGGGACAGACGGCAACATGTGAAAAACCTGCAGCGCCGCAGCAGCACTCATTAAAGGTACCGTCGCCTCCGCAGGCATAGACCCGAAGTGGTGTACCCTCTTCTGCTGCTCTGCGGACCTTTTCGGCTGCGTCCATAATACCGCGGGTGACGTAGATCTCAAAATCTTCACTACGGGAGGTGAACGCCCCGTTCACCAGTTCGGTCACCTCGGCGGTCCGATCTTTTCCGCCGGCTTTGGGATTTACGATGAATAAGTGTTTCATAAGGAAAACTGTCCAATCCGAATTCTCGCTGCACTGTGGAGGCATGGAAGCCCGGGAGAAGAGCGCGAAGACGCAGCGGTTGATTATTTATAAATGAAGAGATCGCACTTGATCATACCGTTGTACAGCTTGCGTTTTTTATCTGCCGGCTTGCCAAAGGTACGTTCGAACTCAGTGTGTGAGGAAAGCAGATAAAGTTGCCAGTTTTCCGTTTTCTGCCATGCAGCTCCAAATCCACGGTACAGAGCCTCTGCTTCGGTTTTCTCCATAATACGTTCACCGTAGGGGGGATTGGTGACAATAACACCGCGCTCGGTTTTACGGTCAAACTGCAGAGCATCAGCAACCTCAAAACGGATGAGATCATCCACGCCGGCGCGTTGGGCATTTTCGTGAGCAATAGCAATGGCGTGTGGGTCGATGTCGGAGCCGATTATGGTATAGTTGTTGTGAAATTCGGCGGCGATTGCTTCTTCACGAATCGTATCCCAGATGGGACGCTCGAAGCCGGGCCAGGTCATAGCCGTAAAATTGCGGTGAATGCCGGGTGCACGGTTTTTGGCAATCAGTGCTGCTTCAATCGGCAGTGTGCCGCTTCCACAGAACGGATCACAGAAATCATCACGGCCGCGGAAGCCGGAAAGCATGACCAATGCTGCTGCCATGGTTTCCTTTAATGGAGCTGCGTTGTGAGCTGGGCGGTAGCCTCTCTTGTGGAGCCCGTCGCCGGTGGTATCGATGCAGAGAGAAACAGTATCCTTCATGATGGAGAACTGAATCTGATACTTGGGACCGGTCTCCTGGAACCACTCGATGCGGTATTTTTTCTTTAGACGCTCAACAACTGCCTTTTTTATGATCTTCTGACAGTCGGATACGGAAAAAAGCTTGGAGTTCAAGCTGTAGCCCTTAACAGGGAAAGCGCCGTCTTTGGGAATCAGCATTTCCCAGGGAAGTGCCTTTGTGCCTTCAAAGAGCTCGTCAAAGGTGAGCGCAGGGAAACTGCCCAGTTCAATCAGAACACGTTCACCTGCACGCAGCCGGATGTTTGCTTTGGCAACGGCTTCCGGACCGCCGGA
>JAZRWD010000144.1:0-7912 GCA_045599525.1 Candidatus Limivicinus sp.
CGGAATGGATGTTCACAAGGATTTCCTCGTTGCCTGTATCGCTTCCATAAATCAGCAGGGCGTTACCAGCTACAAAAGCAGGAGATTCTCTACCTTTACCGGTGACCTGCGTTTGTGCGCCCAGTGGCTTGCCGCGAATAACTGCAAGGATGTCTGTATGGAATCCACTGGGAAATATTGGATTCCTGTCTACAATGTTTTGGAGAAGTCCTGTAGAATCGTTCTTGCACACCCGAAATATGTCAAAGCCATTCGAGGCAAGAAAACCGATAAAAAGGATGCCAAGTGGATTGCGGATATTTTCAAGCATGATTTGGTTTCCGGGAGCTTTATTCCTCCGGCAGACATTCGCCAGCTTCGTGACCTTGTGCGGTATCGCTGTAAACTCACGAACTTCGTTACTGGAGAAAAGAATCGTGCACAGAACTGTTTGACAGTATCTAATTTAAAACTGGATGCTGTCTTTTCAGACGTGTTTGGTAAGGCATCTACAGCAATTACGGAGCACCTGTTAAATCATCCGAATGACAAAATTACAGATGCTGCACCCTTCCGTACCAAAGGAATGAAAGCTACCAATGAACAAGTTCTCGCTGCTGTTGACGGTGAAATGTGTGCCGAACAAGCCGAAAAGCTCCGCATTATCCGTTACCACATGAGCAATCTTGACCTTTGCAAAGCCAATTTAGAATCTCTGATTCTGTCAACTGCTGAAAAGTATCTTCCTCAACTGAATCTTGTTATGACAGTGCCGGGTATCCAAGCTTATTCTGCAATCTCCGTGATTTCAGAAATCGGTGTGGATATGTCCGTGTTTCCCACCTCAAAGCACTTATGCTCTTGGGCTGGTCTTACACCGCAGAACAATGAAAGTGCCGGGAAGAAGAAAACCACCCGCATCGGCAGAGCTGGAGCCTATATTAAACCTTTACTGGTACAGTGTGCACTCGCAGCAATTAAGGCTAAGAAAAAACATCCTGAGATTTTCAACCGCTACAACAATATAAAAAAGCGCAGAGGTCACAAAAAAGCTATCATTGCCATTGCAAGAATGTTATTGACCGCCATCTACAACATTCTGAAGAAGAATGAATCCTACAATCCAGAGCTTTATGCTCGTGCCAACACTCCGCCGGAACATAGAACTGTTTCCGTGGAGGATGCAATCTTCATTTTACAAAGACAAGGCTATATTGTGACGCCCAGCGCCACTTAGATTATACAGCCTTTCTGCTATCTCGAAAAGTCCCGTTTTTCGGGGCTTGTCTTTGTGCGCCCTTTTTCCCCGGATGCGCTAACTACTTTGTTTCAATCTTCTCTTCCTCCTGATTTTATATAGTTCTTTTTGAACAGTTGAGCATTTGTTCAATTGTTTATGATTTTATTATAGTGTCTTCCACAACGTCTGTCAACAGTTTTCTTCGTATATGCAAAACACCCTCTGCTTTCGCAGAGGGTGCAGACTTATCCATAACAAATCGTAAATCAGCAGATTTCCTGAATCCAGCCTTCCGGAGCCGGGATACGGCCCATCTGAATGCCGGTCAGTGTATCGTACAGCTTCTTGGTGATGGGGCCCATTTCGTCCATGCCGCTGGGCAGGCAGATCTCGTTGCCGTGGTCAACGATCTTGCCAATCGGGCTAATTACAGCCGCAGTGCCGCAAAGGCCTGCTTCCGCAAAGTCCTTGACTTCCTCGAAAGCTACCTGGCGGTGTTCAACAGTGAGGCCCAGATACTGCTCTGCAACGACCATCAGGCTGCGGCGGGTGATAGAGGGCAGGATGGAATCGGACTTCGGTGTAACAAACTTGCCGTCCTTGGTAATGAACATGAAGTTAGCGCCGCCGGTCTCTTCGACATAGGTTCTGGTCTTCGGGTCAAGGTACATATTCTCGTCGAAGCCGTTCTTATGTGCGTCAACAATGTTATGCAGGCTCATTGCATAGTTCAGGCCGGCCTTGATATTGCCGGTGCCATGGGGAGCTGCACGGTCAACATCAGAAACGCGGATGGTGATGGGCTTAGCGCCACCCTTGAAGTACGGGCCGACAGGCGTGCAGAAAATGCGGAACTGGAACTCGTTCGCAGGCTTAACGCCAATGATGGAGTCATAGCCGAAAATGAACGGACGGAGGTACAGAGTAGCACCGCTGCCATAAGGCGGCACGTATGCTGCGTTTGCAGCAACAACCTGGCGGACAGCTTCCACGAAACGGCCTTCCGGCAGTTCGGGAATCTCCAGTGCGCGGCAGGTGGCGTTCAGTCGCTCTGCGTTCATGTCAGGGCGGAAGGTAACGATGCGGCCGTCTTCCGTGGTGTAAGCTTTCAGGCCTTCAAAACCGGTCTGTGCATACTGCAGGACACAGGCGCACTCGCTCATTGTGATGTTCGGATCGTCAATCAGGGCACCCTCGTCCCAGGAACCGTTCTTATACCAGGAAACATAACGCTTATCCGTTGCCTGATAACCAAATCCGAGTTCTCCCCACTTGATGTCTTTCTTTTTCATAAGAAACATCCTTTCTCATTGCAATAATAGATTGTTTTCAAATCGAGTAAATAAACAATGTACAATTTGATTATATTATAATAAACCTAGGATATCCCCGCGTCAACTGATTATTATTTACGATTCTTCATATTGACATGTAAAATCAGAATTTCAAAAGTGGTGCGCTACCATCGTCCTGCATCTTTGTAATCGAGCGTATCTCCGCTATATAGCTGTAATTCTCGTTTACCTGAACCGTAATCGTATCCCCTACTCTTTTCCCCAGCACCTGCTGCCCGAAAGGAGATTCTCTGCTAATCAGACCTTTGCGGGGGTCACAGCGAACGGTAGTTACCACCTGGATGATTTCCGTCTCGTCATCTTCCGGCATATAGATCTCGACCCGGTCAAACATTCCAACTTCATCTTCACCCGAATGGTCTGCAATCACATGGGCAGACTTGATCATGTTTTCCAGATAACGGATACGACGTCGATTCTCATTCTGCGCCTGTTTGGCTGCCTTGTATTCAAAATTTTCACTCAGATCACCAAAAGCACGCGTTCTCTTTACTTCCTCCAGTATTCCTGGCATCAGTTCCAGACGTCGGTAATCCAGTTCCTTCTGCATTAATTCAATATCCTGCTTTGTCAAATCGTCATGCATTATGTTATATCTCCCTTTTTCGGGCCTGTGCCGGATTCTTTTTCATCAGTTTTTTATAAGTGGAGAGTCTACCACATTTGACCGGCAATGTCAAAGAAAGCGCAGGTTTCCGAAACACTCTGTTCCTTCTCTGCACAAGCACTCAACCTATATTTTTCTTGCTATAAGCGCTGCCTTGAGGTATAGTATTAAATTACGGTGTCGTCTGTCATTTGTTATTCTGCAGACGTCATTTAATGGATTTTCAATCTGAGGAACCTGCTATGAAAGAAGTAGTAATTGCCATTCGCAGCACCCATGCTTATGACTCAAATAATGAAGATAAGCTGGACTTTGTTACGGACGGAATGTATGATTTTGACCCGGAAAGCGGCGCCTGCCGTCTGACCTATTTTGAGTCGGAAGTCACCGGTCTTCCCGGGACCCGCACCCGAATCTATCTTAACCCAAACGAAATAGTAATCAATCGTGACGGTACGCTGACAAGCCGGATGGAATTCCGTGAGAAAGAACGGCACTCCTTTCTTTATGAAACCCCCTACGGCAGTGCAACAATGGGAATTCGGACACGCAAAATACACCAGAGCTTCAACGCAAATGGTGGAAGCGCTGTAATTGATTATTCACTGGACATCGAGCGTAACCCCATCTCAAATAATCGTTTTGAGTTTAGCGTGAGGGAACAATCCACCGCTCATCCCTCAATCAACGAAATGCAAGGAGAGAATGTATGATCAACCCGATTCAGGAAGCCAAAGAAAAAATCAACGAGCTGCTGACCGCTGCCTATGAGGCTGCCGTTTCTGCAGGTCAGTTGCCCGCCGGCGCAGTGTTAACCGGTACTGTTGAAATTCCGAAAGATACCGCAAATGGTGACTATGCCGCAAACCATGCGATGACCGGCGCGCGCGCCCTTCACATGGCACCGAAAAAAATTGCCGAAGCGCTGGCTTCCAACTGCAGCCTGGAGGGAAGCTGGTTCAGTGCTGTTGAAGTCGCCGGCCCCGGCTTTATTAACTTCCGCCTGAGTGACCGGTGGTATCGTGATGTTCTTGACACTGTCGCTGTCAGCGAGAACTACGGCAAAACAAACGAAGGAAATGGCGCCCGTGTCATGGTGGAGTTTGTTTCCGCCAATCCTACCGGTCCCATGCACATGGGCAACGCCCGCGGTGGTGTTCTGGGTGATGCACTTGCTTCCGTTCTGGATATGGCCGGCTGGCAGGTCAGCCGGGAGTTTTATGTCAACGATGCCGGCAATCAGATTGAAAAGTTTGCTGTCAGCATTGACGCCCGTTATCAGCAGCTGCTCGAAGGCAAGCTGGATCTGACCGATGAGGAATACGGCAAATTCCCGGAAGACGGCTATCACGGTGACGATATCAAGGAGCTCGCAAAGGGCTTTTTTGCCGAATACGGTGACAGCTGGAAAGACAAGGACGTTGCTGAACGCCACAGCGCCATGGCCCGTTTCGGTCTGGACCGGAATATTCCCAAAATGCAGAACGACCTGCGTCGTTACGGCATCGAATATGACACCTGGTTCTTTGAATCAGAGCTCCACAACAGTGGCTATGTCGTTGAAACCGTCGCCCTCCTGGCAGACAAGGGTTATACTTATGAAAAAGACGGCGCAATCTGGCTCAAAACCTCCGAAATTCTCGGTGAAAAGCTGCTGAAGGCTGGAAAAAAGCCCGAGGACATCGAAAAGCTTGGTCTGAAGGATGATGTTCTTCGTCGTGCAAACGGCTTTTACACCTATTTTGCAGCCGACATTGCCTATCACCGCAACAAATTTGAGAAGCGCGGCTATGATAAGGTCATCAATGTCTGGGGCGCAGACCACCATGGTCATGTTGCCCGGCTCAAGGGTGCAATGGACGCACTCGGGTTGGACGGCGAAAACCGGCTGGACATCGTCCTGATGCAGCTCGTCAATCTTCTGGTTGACGGTCAGCCCATCCGTATGTCCAAGCGTACCGGCAAGGCTATCTCCCTGAACAATCTTCTGGACGAGGTTCCTGTCGATGCTGCCCGTTATTTCTTCAACTCGCGTCCCGAATCCTCCGTTGACTTCGACCTCGGCCTCGCCGTCCGTCAGGACAGCGAAAACCCGGTCTACTATGTGCAGTATGCCCACGCACGCATCTGCAGTCTGATTGCCGCATTAGCAGAAGCCGGTCACGCCGTTCCATCGGTCTCCTCTGTCAGCATTGAAGCACTGAGCACCGATGCTGAGCGTGAGCTCATAAAGCAGCTTGCCGCTCTTCCTGAAGAGATTCGCCTTGCTGCCCGCGATTATGACCCGAGCAAGATCAATAAGTTTGTTACTGAGCTTGCTTCCCGCTTCCATAAGTTCTATACCGTGTGCCACATTAAGGACGCAGAGCCTGGCGTTCTTGAAGCCCGTCTGCTCCTTGCTGACTGCACAAGACGCGTTCTGGCAAAAGCCCTTGCGATTGTCGGCGTCAGTGCCCCTGAAAAAATGTAAAGTCTCTGCCCCCGGCAGATTTCACTGCTCCCCGGCGATACGCTCCGTGTCGGCGGGGAGCAGCCCTATTCCTATTCTGACAAAGGCGGTCCTTGCAAATGGCAGGCATATGCTGGTTTCTCTCTTTTCAAGTCCTGGGATATCTCTCCTCACGTCTTCTCTTCCCTACCAGAGGAAAAGCCGTTCGTATCTGGCTGGGAAGCGTTCTCGGCAGTGTTGCGGCAATATGGCTTCCGGTCCCCTTTTCTTTTTTCTTTCGATTCACGCCCCTTGCGCAATGGCTGAGCCTTCTTACGGGGTTGCTGGCTTTTTCAGTCTTCATTATTCTGCGGAAAAAGCGCCCGGCGGGCATCTCTGCCGTGGTCCATGCCCCTGAGTCAAACGATACCTGTCCCCACTCCATCCTTCCTCTACTCGTCCTGCTTCCCCTCTTTCTTCTCCTCTGTACGGTTCTTCTGCTTTCCCATACACTTTCCCCAGGCGAAAACGGCCTGTATACCGGCCAGTGTACCTTTGGTGACATGTGCATGCATCTGGGGTTTATCACCTCACTTGCCGTTCAGGGGACCTTCCCTCCGTATTACAGCATTTTCCCCTCTGCCAAGCTGTGCTATCCGTTCTTATGCGACAGCATCTCCGCCTCCCTGTACGTTCTCGGGACCTCTCTGCGAATCTCCTATATTTTCCCGATGCTGTTTGCCCTCGGTCAGGTCTTCTGCGGCGTCTGGTTTCTTTCCGCTGATTTCTGCCGAAAAAGAGGAGCACCTGTTTTATGCTGCGTGCTCTTTTTTCTGAACGGTGGCTTTGGTCTGTTCTATTTTCTGAACGGTGAGTATTCATTTACCGATCTGTTTTTCGGCTTTTACAAGACCCCCACCAATCTTACCGACGCCGGTATTCGCTGGGTCAACGTGATTGCCGACATGCTCATTCCACAGCGGGCCACATTGTTCGGCTGGTCTGTTTTATTCGCCTGCTTATGGTTGCTGTACAGGGCTGCATTCTGCAACGACAAGACGCTGTGGCCGGTCAGCGGCTGCCTTGGCGGCCTCCTCCCCATGATCCACACACACAGCTATCTGGCTCTTGGCCTGATTGCTTTTATGTGGCTATTATGGACACTGAAACGCGACAAACTATCCCGGACCTGGTTCCGCAACTGGCTTCTCTTCGGTGTACCGGCGGTAGCTCTTGCCGTCCCTCAACTGCTGGAGTGGACCTTCCGGTCTGTGAACGGGAACGCTCATTTTCTGCGCATCGGAATCGACTGGGTCAATGGTTTTCAGGAAAACTGGTTTCTCTTCTGGCTAAAAAACCTTGGCATTCTCCTGCCGTTTGGCCCTGTATGCTTCTATCTGGCAGACAGGGAACATCGGGCAGCTGCCTCTGCATCCCTATTTATTTTTGTTTTGGGGGAATTTATTCTTTTCCAGCCAAACCCGTATGACAACAACAAGCTTTTTTATGTTGCCTATCTTCTCCTCTGTCTGATCTGCGCTGATGGCTTACTGACGCTTTTGCAGCGGATCCGCTCTGTCGCCCTTCGTCGTTCTGTGCTTGTCTTCCTGCTTCTGCTCACTACGAATGCAGCTGCTCTGACGCTGACCAGAGAGGTAGTTTCCGGTATTTCCCCACATCATTATTTGCTGTTTAGCAGCAACGATGTTGCCGCGGCGGACTATATCCGGGATAATACCGAGCCTGACGCCCTGTTTCTTACTGCGAGCAACCACAATAACACAGTTGCTGTCCTGAGTGGCAGAAATATTCTTTGCGGAAGCGGCTCCTATCTGTATTACCATGGGCTGGACTATCGTTCCACAGAAAAACTAGAGGAGCAGATGCTTACTGACTATTCCGTTTTTAAGGAAAACTATCGCGACCTGGGCATCGACTATGTTTTCATCGGAAATAACGAGCGTTCACTGGGTGGAGATACCCCCGCCAGACTTGCAGACAACTATCCGCTGGTCTACTCCAACGCCCAGGTCCGTATCTATGACGTGCGCGAAAAATAATTATAAAAAATGTGCGAAAGACTGTTGACATTTCGCTTCAGATGTTGTATATTAACGAAGCTGAATTCAGCACAATCGCATATGGGGGTATAGCTCAGCTGGGAGAGCGCTTGAATGGCATTCAAGAGGTCAGCGGTTCGATCCCGCTTATCTCCACCAACTTTTAAGAACTGAAACCGAAAGGTTTTGGTTCTTTTTTTGTTTTTCAACAACTTTTTCAGTCTTTTGCAGAATCATCAAAAA
>JAZRWD010000145.1:0-11456 GCA_045599525.1 Candidatus Limivicinus sp.
ATGATTCGGGCCCCCGGGGACTGTGCCATTCAGGATCCTCCTGTGCCGGAGCTCTTCGCGAGCAATCCCTATCCCGCATGGGCCCTGGCGAAGACCTATCCAAACACCCGGGCTATGCAGGAACTGAACAAATGCTGCGACTGTTTCATTACCGGCAGCGACCAACTGCTCCAGCACGTCCTCTGGAAGCTCTTCGGCGGCTTTTCTACCCAGGGCTTTGTATCTCAGCACAAAAAAAAGATCCTATATGCGACGTCCTTCGGAGCAGGGGACTTTCAGGGCACCCCGGAAGAACGGGCGGAGATGCAGTACGAACTCCAGCATTTTGATGCGGTTTCGGTCCGGGAAAACACCGGCGTTGCTACCATGCGGGATACCTTCGGTGTTGATGCTGTACAGGTCCTGGATCCGGTCTTTCTGGTGCAGCCGGAGGTCTATCGACAGCTGGCTGACCAATCTACAGCCGCAGACGATTTAAAAACACCATATCTCTTTGCCTATGTACTGGATGAATCCCCTGACCGGGAGAAAATCGTGCGCCTTTGCGCCGAGCACTACGGGCTGGAGATCTGTGCGGTGGCGGATGCGGATCGTGTCAACGCACGGTCGGCTCACGAGCTGCGCTGGACCATCCCCTTCCGCCTCTGTGGTAAGGTGGAGGACTGGCTGAACTACATTGCCCACAGCACCTTTGTGGTTGTGGACTCCTTCCACGGCATGTGTCTGGCCATACTCTTCCGTAAGCCCTTTGTGGCTATTGTGAACCGTCGCCGCGGTGCAGCACGTTTCCACTCCTTGTTGGAACTGCTGGGCCTGGATGACTATGCGGTCTATTCTTCCGAAGAGGCAGAGACACTTCTGTACGAGGGAAAGACCATCGACTATGCAGCTGTGGAGTGCTGTCTGGAGCGGGAACGGGAGCGCAGCAGTGCCTGGCTGCGCGAGGCCATTGAGCAACCTATCGGCAACCGCCCCTACAGTGACTATGACATGGCAAAGCTGCGGTGTGATGAGCTGCAGGGCCAGCTTGACAATCTGCAGGGGCAGCTGGATCTTCTGAACCATTCCCTCTTTGGACGCTTTGTTCGAGGAAAGGCATGGTTCCTGCGTAAGATTCGGGGCGGAATCCGCTGCCTGCAGGAGCATGGCATGAAGTATACGGTTCTTCGGGCTTCGGAGAAGGTCCGCAATAAGCTGCACCGCTGAAGCGGGGCAAAGACCAACGCAATGGCAAACGAACACAACAGGGAGATGAAGACTCATGGCGGAGACCAAAAAAAGAATCGAATGGCTGGACTGCGCGCGTGGCCTTGCCATGCTGCTGGTGATAATCGGTCATGTAGTGGGTAATGAGTACAGTCTCTCGGGCTATGTGCTTCGCGGTCTGATCTTTTCCCTGCACATCCCTTTGTTCTTTATTCTTTCCGGCTTGGTTTTTAAGCCGACGGCGGTGGAGGCGGATATCCGTCCCCGGGCTGTAAGGTCGGCGGAGCGGCTGTTGTTGCCAGTGCTGCCGGTATACCTGGTCTGGATTCTCAGCGCACTGCTCAATGACCAGTCTTTGGCGGGCAATGTGGGCTATTGGGCAAGACGTTTCTATACTCTGCTCTATGCCAGCGCCAACGGATACAGCTTTGGCCGGGCTACGGCAGAAAGTATCGGCGCTCTCTGGTTCCTGTTTGTGCTCTTTGGTATGCGTCTGACGGCCGACGTGCTGACAGTGAAAATCGAAGAGCGGTCCCGCGGCCTTTGGGTGGCGGTCCTGTGCCTTGTTGGCCTGTGTATGGGAAAAACAGGACTATACCTGCCTTTTTCCTTCGATATCGCCCTGGCATCCCTGCCCTTTTTCTGGTTGGGCTTACTCTGCAGAGGGAGGGACATCGCCCACCCGTGGAAGACCTTGATCTTTTCCTGTGCGCTATGGCTCCTGCTGACGGCGCTAAGCTTCCCGGATCCGGAGGAACGGACCTATCTGGAGCTGGCTGTGCGGCGCTATTCGCTCTTTCCCCTGAGCTTTGTGGGAGGTGCGGCAGGCTCTCTGTTTGTGTGCGCCTTCAGCAAACTCCTTTGCCAAGCTAAGCGGCTCGCAGCGCCCTTCAGCTTCCTTGGCCGCAATTCCCTGGAACTGCTCTGTGCCCATGCTTTGGACGGGGTCATTAAGCCTTTTTGGTATATGGAGGGCCACCAGTACCGCACGGCGCTGCTGCGTATAGTGGTCGATCTGCTGCTCCTTGCAGCCATCCTGCTGGGCAAGCGGCTGCTTGGAAAACGCTGCCACACACAGTCGTGATTTGGGCGAGGGTTGTACAGTGAACAGGCAGAGAACGCTATCGCGCCTGCTGGCGCTTTTCCTGCTGGTCTTCCTCCTTGCGCTGACAAATCAACGCCGGGAACCGCCAGCGGCCGACGAGGTATCCGCACCGGAACAGGAGACACCCGCCCACGAAGCGACGGGAGGGGAGACTACGCTTCCCGGAACGTTGATCATCGACAGAGAATTGTCTTTGGAACTTCTGTATGATGACATCTGGGACTTTGCCGACGCCCCCCTCCCCGGCTACAGCATTGCCGAACTGCAGAGTCTTACGGTGCTCTCAAACCGGGTCGAAGGTGGCCAGAACACCGGCCTTCCGGACGGAAATGTTCTGGAACGCCTGCCCTCCTCGGAGAGTCTTGTTGCGGCGACGGGAGTCGGCACAGCAGAACTGCTTCTGGTTCCAACGGGACAGACAGGCATTGCCCGGGCCATTCTTGCCGGCCGCTATGACGGCAATGAGACCGTCCACGGGATTTCCTGCACGGTAACGGTGAAGCCTGCAGTTCTGACCATGCTATACCTGGCCGGCCAGAGCAACATGGCGGGCACCGGGGATGATGCCAGCGGCCACCACCCCGAGGATTCCATTATGAACCGCTTTGGCACGGTCTATTCCACCTATATTACGGCCCACAGCGGCGGCGCCCTGCAGGTTACCGGGCTGGCCGACTATCGTGGCGGCGCAGAGTCCATCTGCTCCCACATTGCCGGGGCGCTGAACAGTCTTTCTGCCACTGCTGTTGATGGAAAGCCGCTGGTCTATCCTCTTTATGCCCTCACCGAACAGGGGCAGGGCAAGACCGGGCCGGACAGTGCCCTGGCCTATGAGTGGAACCGCCTTCAGGGCGATAAGGTATGGGTTATCAACTGCGCCCAGGGCTACACCACTACCGACGACTGGCAACCTGGGGCCGGAACATTTGAACTGGCTTCCTCCGTTTTCGCACTGGCCACCAAAACTGCCGAAGCAGAGATTCAGGCCGGTCACTTCACCCCTGGCAATCGCCTCCTGTTCTGGCTACAGGGGGAGTATGAAAATGACCTGAGCGCTGCGGACTATACGACCAGGGTAACCGTTACCTTTGACCGTCTGCGGCAGCAGTTGAGTCTTGATGCCATTGGCATGTTGTCCGTCCGTCCTTACCGGGACTATAACAGCGTGGCCACCGATGTGACCATGACCGGCCCACGTATCAGCCAGTATGCTATGGGGGCCTCGGAGGCATACCCGGATGTATTCCTAATCAGCAATGTCAACGAGCGCTGGACCAGCAACACCGGCGTGTGGGGCTATTTTAGTGCTGCGTACCCGGACGGGCAGTTAAGCTATCCGCTGCGGAGCAGCTCGACGCTTATCCGGGTCCCTGACACGGTGCAGGAAGTGCACAGCAGTGTGCACTATACTCAGGTGGGCTATAATGAAAACGGCATCGATGCTGCCCGAAATATGGTCGCCCTTCTGAAGGGTGGCCCCTACGGCAGTCTGTCCGTCTGCTGGCTGGACAGCACAGGGGTCCCCTGTACGGAGATGACCGCTGAGGTTGATGGCCGTACTGTCCCGGAACTTACCCTGCAGGTGTCCCCGGGAGAAGACATCCGCCTCTATGCGGTGGCAGAGCCGATATACCTTGCCAAAAGCCTTGTGACGGACTATGACCCGGAGCGCCTGGTTTACGACCCCGTGTCGGATATCCTGCGCTGCACGGACCCCAACGGGGCAACCCTGCTCCTGCGGGATCGGGAAGGAACGCTCCTTTCCATTCTGCGACTGGAGACTGCTGCACCTGAATCGTCCGGCGACTGACTTGCTGCATTGTTGCCCATTTTTAAGCTTTTCGACCTTTGGAGGGATATGCATCATGATTAAACGGAACCAGCAGATTCTGAACGGCTGCAACCTACTGCTGGACGCCATTCTGACGATCCTGGCCTTTTATGGCGCCCGTTTTATCCGTTTTGAACTTCTGCACGGTGTGGAAAACAGTGCTATCAACAGCCGGTATTTCTTTACCGTTGCTGTGCTGTATAGTATTATCATTGTTCTTCTGTACTTTTGCTTTCGCCTGTACCGTTCCCAGCGCTTCAAGGAACTCGGCAGTGACTTCCTGCTGATTTTCGGCCTGAATGCGGTCTGCACCCTGGGCATGACAGCAGTACTGTACCTGAACCGGGAAACGGAGTTCTCCCGCGTGCTGATCTTCCTCATCTGGCTTACCGCCAGCCTTTTTGTGATCTTCAAGCACGTGGCGGTTAAGCTTGTTCTGGAGCGCATGCGCGAAAAGGGGTATAACCTGAAGCATGTGGTTCTGGTCGGCAACGGTCATCTGGCACACCAGTGCCTTGAGGACATCCGGAATAATCCCCGCTTCGGCCTGATGGTGGATGGTTATGTTGCCGCCGGCGAGTCGCCAGAGCTGGGTAAATACCTTGGCCACTATGAGGACCTGGGAAAGCTTCTGGACGGCTGGGATGTGGACGAACTTCTCGTAGCCCTGGAGCCCGGCGAGGCCCCGTACATGCGTTATGTCATCGAGGCTGCAGATAAGGAAGGTGTCCGGGTTAATCTGATCCCCTTTTTCAACGACTACTATCCTGCCCACCCCATCGTGGAAAACGTCGGCCGCACCAAACTCATCAACCTCCGTGTCCATCCACTGGACAATGTGGTCAACGCTGCTGTCAAGCGTATGGTAGATATTGTCGGCTCTCTGGTCCTGATTGTCCTGACCAGTCCGTTGATGCTTTTTGCGGCTATCGGCGTGAAGCTTTCCAGCCCCGGGCCCATCCTTTTTCGTCAAGAGCGGGTAGGCAAGGGAAAAAAGCCCTTCACCATGCTCAAGTTTCGCAGTATGCGCACGGACATCGACCACAACGGCTGGTCTACGGATACCGACCCGCGCAAGACCCGATTCGGCAGTTTCATCCGCAAGTGCAGTATTGACGAGCTGCCGCAGCTGTTTAACGTACTGTCCGGCTCCATGAGCCTGGTCGGCCCACGGCCGGAACTGCCCTTTTACGTGCGTCAGTTCAAGGAGGAAATCCCCCTCTATCTGGTCCGTCAGGATGTGCGGCCCGGAATCACCGGTTGGGCGCAGGTCCATGGCCTGCGGGGCGACACCTCCATTGAAAAGCGGGTTGTCTACGACATCTGGTATATTGAAAACTGGAGCCTCTGGCTGGATATCCGCATTCTGTTTATGACTGCCTTTGGCGGTATGATTAACAACGAAAAGCTCTGAACGATGAAGGGAGCAATAATGAAACAAAAACTGTTCTGCTTCCTGCTGACTGTGTGCCTGCTGGTTGGATTGCTGCCCTCTGCGGTTTTTGCGGGAGAAGCGGAGATTCCAACGGAAGAAACCGAGGTCACGGTGACGGTGCGGCAGGAGGAAACGGACGGGCCCGTTCCCTGCGACGAAACCATGACGCCTGCTCTACCCGGAGAGGACGAAGAGGACAGAAACATGCTTCCCGCGGAGGACGAACCTGCCGACCCAACTGATCCGGACGGATCAGCGGAACCTTCGGATTCTGTGGGGGTCGGCGATGAAACACCGACCCCCACGCCGAACAGCGAGGAAGAAGTTGAGACTGTTCCCGACCTGGAGGGCTTTGTTTCCCTGGAGGACGATGGGGGAAACAGCGGTGAACTGCTGAACGCCTATGTGCAGCAGCTCTTTTCCTCCGCGGGAACCGGAATGGTATCGGCACCTGCCTTGATGAGCAGTGATATCGGAGGTAACGGCCTGACGGGCCAGGACCGGCGTCTCTATGAGCTGCTCAAGCCGGAAATCAGTGAAATCGCTGCCGGCCACCGTACTTCTACAGTCATCACTGTCCCGGTGAACGCTATCCTGGAGAAAAATCGCTATACGGCAGAGGAATTGGGCCTGGAGGCCATCACAAAGGACAATGCGTCTCAAATTTACAAGCGCATTTTTACCTTCTCGGCGCAGGCTGTCGTGAATGCCCTGCTAGCCGACTGCCCCTATGAACTCTATTGGTATAACAAGACCGTCGGTACAGGCTACGTGATTCCCGGCTTTACCATCTATAACAGCGGTAGTTATCTGCGGTATTCCGATGACAAAGTGCTGAAATTCTCCTTCACCGTCGCGGGGGATTATGCCGGAGAAGTGAGCTACACTACCAATCCGGCACGGGTCTCTGCAGCAGCAGCGGCCCTCGAGTGTGCCAATCAGATTCTGGAGGATGCGGCAGGCCTTTCGGACTATGAAAAGCTGCGCTACTATCTGCAACAGATCTGCGACCTTACGGATTATAACTATTATGCCTCTGGCGGTGGTGCCGACTATGGCGACCCCTGGCAGCTGGTCTATGTTTTTGACGGGGACAGCTCTACCAATGTGGTCTGCGAGGGCTACGCCAAGGCCTTCCAGTACCTCTGTGAACGAAGTTTCTTCCAATCCCCGGATGTCTACAGTATTCTAATCACTGGATCCATCCCCGCCGGCGGCCACATGTGGAACATTGTTCACATGGAAGACGGCGGCCGCTATCTGGTAGACCTGACCAACTGTGACGGCTACGCTAACAGGGAGCGGCTCTTCCTGGTTCCGGCTTACTTCGGCAGTGTGACAAGCAGTTACACCGTCCTTGCCGACAATTCCACGATGATTTACCGCTACGATGAACAGTCGAGGTCGGTCTACGGCCAGGAAGAACTGACTCTCTCTACCACGCCTTACCACAATTACCTTGGGGAACTGACCCCGCCCACCTGTACTGACCCCGGTTATACGATTTATACCTGCACCCGCTGCGGCGAAAGCTATATCGCGGACGAGACTCCACCCACAGACCATGACCTGCAGCCAGGTGAAAGCGTCAGACCTACAGCAACACAGCAGGGCTATACGGTCTATCATTGTACCCACTGCGGGACCACCGAAAACCGGGATTTCACCAGCCTTCTTGCCGCACTGAGCGGCACTTTGGAAATCCCTCACGGGGGTACGGCCTTCCCTACGACGGCTGCTGTGACCGATGACGGCTATCAGCTTCATCCAATCCGGTGGGAGGACAATGCAGGCAACCCATGCGCTCAGCCCTTCTGCGCAACCGACTATTCTGTCACCTTTGTTGCGGTGCCGGAGAACGGTTATGTTCTTGCAGATACCGACCTGGCCCTGACTCTTACGCTAAGTGACGGCACGGTCTGCCTTGCGGCCTGTACTCTGCAGGAGAACGGAACCGCTCTCGCGGTCGTTCCCCTGACGGTTAGCCACTGCCTGCAATATTTTTCCGCACGGGAACCCGGCGTTGCGGAGGAGGGCTGGCACAGCCACTACCGCTGCACAGACTGTGACTGCCTTTTCGCTGATGCGGATGCGGAGCAGGAGCTGACCCGTGCAGAGGTCTTCCTGCCGGGACTTCCTTTGGCTACACCCCGACCGGTCTCAGCTGTCCTGGGAGCAGACGGAGTAGCCTTCAGCTGGACCAATGTGGAAAGTGCGGAAGAATATACGGTCTATCGGAAAACGGTGGACGGAACCTGGCAGCCGATTGCTGTCGTTCCGGCTGAGGACGGCACCTACGGCAAATATATCGACAACGAGCCTCTGACTAACGGTGTGACCTATATCTATACCGTTCGGGCCCACTGCAGAGACGAAGTCAGTGAGTATGTGGCCGCCGGTGCAGCTGTTACCTATATTCCTGCCCCTGTTTTCCGTGTAGCCAATGCTACAGACGGTATTCTGATAAGCTGGGACGAGGTTGCCGGTGCTACGGACTATACAGTCTACCGTCGTACCGTCCTGAACAGCACATGGAAGCCGGTAGGCAGCACAATCAGCGGACTCAGCTTCACCGATACCGACGTCCACGCGGCCGAGACCTATACCTACACCGTGCGGGCAAACCGGAACGGCTTCAGCTGCTATGACGGAAACGGTCTTGCGATGACCTTCCTGCAGACTCCGTTGCTTCAGTCTGCTGTGAACGTAAGCGACGGTGTCAGCCTTCACTGGGATGCCGTAGAGGGGGCAGACAGCTACATTCTCTACCGTCGGACGGACGGGAGTGCCTGGGCGGTCCTCGCAACAGAGACCGGTACATCTCTGACCGACCGGGACGTCTGCAGCGGTACCACCTATACCTACACTGTGCGTGCCTACCACGCGGCGGGAGAGTACCTCAGCAGCTATTATCCAGCCGGTAGGACCACCCGCTGGCTGGAGCAGCCGGAAATCACTAAGGGGTCCTGTGTAGCGGTCGGTGTCCAGCTAATCTGGGACCCGGTCCCAGGGGCGGAAAGCTATAATGTTTACCGCCGCAGTAACGGGACAAGCTGGGCCTTCCTCGGTAATACGAATGCCAACTCCTTTACCGACACAACCGCCAGCAACAGCACGAACACCTATACCATTCGAGCGTGCGGCGGGGTCTATATGAGTGACTATAACGTCAACGGCTATACGGTCAGCTATGTGCCGACGCCAACACTCTCCGCTGTGCAGAACTGCACCAACGGTATCCTCTTCACGTGGAACGCCGTACCGGATGCTGAGAGCTATTATGTCTATCGCCGCAGCACAGGCAGCTGGGACCTGCTGGACATCGTTACGGACACCTCTTATTTGGATCCGGACAGCGGCCTCGTAAGCGGAACTCGATATACCTATACCGTCCGGGCCTGCAACCGTTACTCCAACACCCTGGGCGGCTACGATGCCCAGGGAAAAACGGTTAACTGGCTTTCTCAGCCGGTGCTCCGCAGCGCAGCGGGAAATTCTGCCAATGTTACTATCAGTTGGGAGCCGGTCAGTAACGCACAGGGGTATTTCGTCTATCGTCGCATTCCCGGCACGAGCAGCTGGCGCTATCTGGGACAGACGGCTTCTACCGGCTTCAGTGATAATACGGCAAAATCCGGCACCGTCTATACCTACACCGTCCGTGCCTGGGCCGGCAGCAGTATGAGCTACTATTACGTGCATGGCGTGGAGGGCTGTCGCCTGGATACCCCGCAACTACTCTCTGCTAAGCAGGTCTATACGGATAACGGCGGAGCAATCTGCCTTACCTGGAGTGCTGTCCCCGGTAACGTGCCCTATCATGTGTACCGCAGGGTTGTTGGCGGCAGCTGGAGCATGCAGGCCAACTGTAACGGCACAGAATGGACCGACACGGACCTCAAGTCCGGCCAGACCTACTGCTACACTGTGCGTGCCTACTACGGCGGCTCACTTAGCGGCTTTGATGCTACCGGGCTGACCTGCGCCTTCCTGCAGGCTCCAACGGACCTGCAGGCTGTCGGCGAACAGGCAGGTATACGCTTCTCCTGGTCGGCCACTGCGGATGCTGAGAGTTATTACGTTTACCGCAGGGCCTCCGGCAGCAGTTGGACCCACCTAGCGATTCTCCCGGCAGAGGAGACTACCTACCTTGACGAGAATGCTACGCCCGGCACTACCTGTACCTACACTGTCCGTGCCCAACGCAACGGTGTCCTGAGTGCCTATTCGGTACAAGGCGCATCAGCAGGAAGGTAAGGAACGTAGAAAAAACAATAAGAAGAGAGCGTGCGAAGAGAAAAATTTTTCTTCACACGCTCTTTTCCGTTTTTTCCAGTTGTATTGCTGTTGTCAGGCTACCGCTTCTGAATGAAAATATACGGTAAAGCTACCGTAGGGGGAGTGGAGAGTGTCTACAGGCACATAACCCCAGGACTCCAGCGAACCGACATAGGCCGTGCCATCCTGCAGTACGACAAAATCGCAGCCGGTAGCGGGGGCATACTGCCCGCCGATGAGATCCAGATCCGGAGTGTCAGACGCCATTTCATTGTGAAAAGCGTCTGTGGACCAATAGCCATATGGCATGCGGATGCTTGCGTCGTAAATCCGCATATATTTGGAGATATAGACTGGGAGGGCTGCGGTGGGTTCCGCACCGCCGTAGCGGTGGAAGACCTCCGAGAACTCCACGGTAACCTGCGGGACCTTCATCACATTCTCTGAACGGTCGATATACTGGCTTTGCGTCGGGCGGGCGCTGCACATACAGAACAGCAGCATCAGAGCAGAGAGAAGGACGGCGGCCTTCTTCCACAGTGGTCGCAGCAGAGCCTGCAGTTCTACAAAACCGTAGACCAGGAGGAGAGAAAAGGGCAGAGCCCAATAAAAACGAATGGTGCGCTCGAACATCTGGCTTTTGTACACGTAGTGCATCAGTACCGGGTTAAGGAGCACGAGCAGCAGCAGGGCCGAGGGCAGGACAATCCAAAGCCGGACCCGCCGGTCTTCCCGGCGCTCTGCAATAAGCAGCAGCAGTGCAATGAGCGCAAAGGGGAGAAACAGGCGCCCGGACCAGGTGGAACGATTATAAATCTCCATGGTCTCGGAAAGAATAATCCGGAGACTTTCAAAAACAGCTTCCATTCCTATGCCACCTCCTTAAAACAACAGGTTCAGCGCGGCCGAAATCAGGCACGGGCTAACGCCGAGAAACAGCTTAGGCAGCAGGGAGAGTCGTTTGCTGCGGATGATCCACACCAGACCACAGGATCCAAGAAGTTCCGGAATCAGGATGGCACAGGTGTTGGAGACCATGACTGAGGCAAGGCAGGCGATGAACAGACAAGACCAAAGTGGCCATTGCTCACTGTCCTCTGCCTCAGTGAGCAAAAGAAACAGGTACCATACAAACATGGTAAGCACGCCCGGACCGAAGGCTTTCCCGGTCCAGGGCTCGTTGATAGGCCACCAGAAAAGAAATGCCTGATCTACAGCGGTGAATTCAAAGAAGACTGCCGAACAGAGCACACCAAGCAGAGCCTTTTCCCGGCTTCCACGGAAGAAAAAGGCAAAAAGAAGGTACGCAACAGCGTAAAACAACGGCAGCAAAAACAGCGGCAGCACACTGTGGAATACTGCGGCAGGGTGTACCCCGGAGAGCTTCGCAAACATGGCTACGAAAATAGGCCAGGGAGACAGGGAACGCTCAAAATTGAAGCGAAAGTCGATTGCGACGCCGGTGAACTGGCTGTATTGAAACAATGTGTCTGTATACAGAGTGGTGGAAGAGATGCCGATATAGTCCAGGTCGTCGGCGGCGCTGGGGGTATAGTACAGCTCAATGCGCAGCACCTGGAACAGAATCATGGCAGCGCCGA
>JAZRWD010000146.1:0-4225 GCA_045599525.1 Candidatus Limivicinus sp.
GGCACTATTCTCCTCGGCTTTGCCACACTGATGTTCGGAATGGAAACAATGTCCGGCGCGGTGTCGGGTCTTAAAAATGTCCCGGAATTTGCACAGATGTTTATTCTGTTCAAAAATCCTGTTCTCGGCGTGCTTGCCGGCGCAATACTCACGGCAATTATTCAGTCAAGCTCCGCATCGGTGGGCATCCTGCAGGCTCTGGCTGTTACAGGGAAGGTCAGCTACGGTGCGGCCATTCCCATTATCATGGGTCAGAATATCGGCACATGCATAACAGCAATGCTGTCTTCCATCGGCGCAAATAAAAATGCAAAGCGTGCAGCGCTGGTACATTTGAGCTTCAATGTAATCGGCACGGTGTTTTGTCTTGCACTGTTCTGTGCGATGAAAATAGCCTTGCAGCCTGTTATGTTGGATGAATCCGCATCGTTGGTCGGTATCGCGCTGGCACATTCCGCATTCAATGTGTTCTGCACAGTCCTTATGTTGCCCATGTCAGGGCTGCTTGAAAAGCTTGTCTGTCATATGGTGCCGGAAGGACATAAGCCGGAGCAGATTGTTGAGCTGGATGAGCGCCTGCTTACAACGCCGCCCATTGCGCTGATACGCTGCCGCGAAGTTGCGGCGCAGATGGCAGAGACTGCAGTTGATGCTATGAACCGTGCGATTTCCCTTTTGACGAACTACGTGCCGGCAAGCGATGAAGAGGTACATAAGGCCGAAGATTTATGCGATCATTATGAGGATATTTTGGGCACATACCTTGTTCAGCTCAGTACCAGGCAGATAAGCAGTGAAGACAGCAATGAGGCCGCGAAACTTCTGAAAATGATAGGTGATTTTGAGAGAATCTCCGACCATGCTGTGGATCTGGCAATATCCGCAAGGGAACTTAAAGCAAAGCAGCTTCATCTCTCTGATTCTGCTGCAGCGGAGCTTCGTGTCATGACCGATGCCGTCCGCGAAATATTGGGGCTCTCTCTTCGGGCATTCGTCGGCAATGATGAGCTTACGGCCGGACGGGTTGAACCCCTGGAGCAGGTCATTGACAGACTGAAGGAGCAGCTTCGCACGAATCACATTCTGAGATTGCAGCAGGAAAAATGCAGTATTGAAGCGGGCTTTATATGGTCTGATCTTCTGACTGCTTTGGAGCGGGCATCAGACCATTGTTCCAATATTGCCGGTTGCATCATCGATATGAAAAACGGCAATCTCAATCTGCATGAGTCACTGAGAACGACAAAGGTATCGGACGAACACTATCTCAGTCAGTATGACAGCTATGCAAGAAAATATACTCTCCCATGCTGAAACGGGCAGAGTTAGAAATAGAAGGTTAATCTATGATTTATTGTGTTGAAGATGATAGTTCAATCCGCGAGCTTATGCTTTATACGCTGAAGGCATCGGGCTATGTGGCTGTCGGCTTTGAAAACGCTGCACAGTTCTGGGAAGGCATGCGAGGAGAGAAGCCGGAACTCATCATGCTGGACATCATGTTGCCGGATGAGGACGGTATTTCCATTCTGAAAACACTGCGGGAATATGTGGCAACACAGGACATACCTGTTATCATGGCAACGGCGAAGGGAACAGAATTCGATAAAGTAATCGGACTCGACTCCGGTGCGGATGATTACCTTACAAAACCGTTTGGCATGATGGAGATGATATCCCGAATCCGGGCTGTCCTGCGCCGTACTGCGCCGAAGTCCGCCGACACTCTGCGCTGCGGAATCCTGGAACTCCACGAAGTCAGCCACCAGGTAATGGTTGAGGGCAATAGAGTCGATTTGACCCTGAAGGAATACGAGCTTATTCGTCTATTCCTCAATAGTCCAGGCCAGGTATTCAACCGCGATCAACTTCTCACATCCGTATGGGAGAATGATTTTATCGGCGAAACACGTACAGTAGATGTCCATATTGCCACCCTGCGCACCAAACTTGGTGCTGCCGGGGAATACATCAAAACTGTGCGCGGGGTTGGTTATCTTCTGGAGGCGCCGGTATGACAAGACGAATTTTTCGTGCAGTCTGCACCGCTGCATTGGCAGTATTTTTTGTGACCATGGCACTGATTCTTGGTGTTCTTTACGATTATTTCTCCAATATACAGCAAAATCAGCTACGCAGTGAAACGACCCTTGCTGTGCAGGGCGTTGAACAGCTAGGAGAACAGTTTTTCAATGGCTTATCCGTAAAGGATTACCGTATTACATGGATCGCATCGGACGGCACCGTCCTTTATGACAGTGCATCAGATACAGCATCCATGGAGAACCATATGGAGCGTGCGGAAATAAAAGATGCGCTTGAAAGCGGCCACGGCGAAAGCGCTCGCTATTCTTCAACTCTTATGGAGCGCTCGCTATACTGCGCCGACCGCCTTGGTGATGGGACAGTCCTACGTCTTTCCATATCTCATGGCAGCGTTCTACTCCTGATACTGGGGATGTCACAGTCGATTCTTGTCATCATCGCCGTGGCGGCGGTGCTTGCGTTCCTACTTGCAAACCGACTCTCAAAACGTATTGTGGAGCCTTTGAACAGGCTCAATCTTGATGATCCGCTGGAAAACGAAGAATATGATGAGCTTTCGCCGTTGCTGCGCCGTATCCATATCCAGCAGAATCAGCTCGCCATACAGGCTTCAAGGCTGAAGCAGAAAAAGCAGGAACTCGACACCATTATCGGCAGCTTGGAAGAGGGGATGCTTCTGCTGGATGCGAAAAACAATGTCCTTACCATCAACACGGCGGCACGGGCATTTCTTGATCTTTCAAGAATCTATCCGGAGCAGAATATATTGGAGGTTAGCCGCAACTTTGCTCTTCAGGAGGCAGTTCAGACCGCGGCAGCGGGTGAATCATGTACAAAAGTTGCGGAGCTGAACGGAAAGATTATTCAGATAAGCGCATCTCCAATTCAGACAGATGAAAAAGTCTCCGGTACCGCGGTTGTCCTTTTTGACATTACCCAACGTGAACAGGCGGAGCAGCAGCGACGTGAGTTTACTGCTAACGTATCACATGAACTGAAAACGCCGCTGCACTCGATTTCAGGCTACTCCGAGCTTTTGAAATGCGGCATCGCAAAGCCAGAGGATGTGCAGTACTTCGCTGAGAAAATTTACAATGAGGTACAGCGGCTTATTTCCCTGGTCGAGGACATCATCAACCTTTCACATCTGGACGAGGGCGGAAATAATCTGCAATGGGCAGTTGTTGATCTCCTTGCGGTTTCTGGCCGGATAGTCAGTAGCCTTTCAGATGTCGCTTCGCAGAATGAAGTGATGATTACAGCTGAGGGCGAAAACAGTACGGTTTATGGTGTTCCCGAACTCATACACACAATGATTTATAATCTCTGTGACAATGCCATCAAGTATAATCGCACCGGTGGGAGCGTTGAGGTGATTGTCGGTAAAGGCAAGGTTTCGATAAAGGATAGCGGTATCGGCATTCCTCAGGAACACATTGACCGCATTTTTGAGCGTTTCTACCGCGTGGACAAAAGCCACTCCAAGGCTGTCGGAGGAACCGGCCTTGGTCTATCTATCGTCAAGCATGCTGCGCTCATTCATAAAGCAGAGGTTGCAGTTGAAAGTGTCGTTGGTGAAGGAACGACCGTTACGATCACATTCCAGGAAGGAGAATAGATGACTTACGAAGAAATACGGAAAGACGAGGCCATTAAGATCTATATTGCACAGGCGGATGCATCGCTTAAAGCACTTGGCTTTACAGAGCACAGCTTTGCACATGTGACGCAGGTAGCGGAAAAAGCAGGGTACATTCTGCAAACGCTGGGCTATCCGGATAGAATTGTTGAGCTGGTAAAGATTGCCGGGTATCTTCACGACATCGGTAATCTGGTAAATCGGGTAGATCACAGCCAGAGTGGTGCAGTTATGGCCTTCCGGCTGCTGGATAAGGTTGGATTTCCACCCGAGGAAATTTCTCTAATCACAACCGCCATCGGTAATCACGATGAGGGCAATGGCCAGCCGGTAAACGAACTTGCGGCTGCACTGATCCTGGCAGATAAAGCCGATGTTCGCAGAAGCCGGGTGCGTGCAGAAGACCCTATACATTTCGATATCCATGACCGGGTCAATTACTCCGTAACAAAATCCGAACTGAAGATCAACGAGGCACATACTCTGATCAAGCTGAAACTTTCGGTAGATACTCATTTCAGCACGGTAATGGATTTCTTT
>JAZRWD010000147.1:0-4600 GCA_045599525.1 Candidatus Limivicinus sp.
CGGATATAGTCCTCCGGGATGTTGTCCGTCCCTGCGGAACGGGGAATGTCGATGAAATAGCCAAAGACCTTGTTGTAACCGACCTTCAGCTTGCGGATGCCGGTGCGTTCCCGCTCCCGGGTCTCCAGCTCGCTGACGGCAGCCGCCCCGTTGTCGCGGATATTGCGCAGGCGGTCGATCTCCGGGTCGAAGCCCGGGCGGATGATGCCGCCCTCACGGACGGAAAAAGGCGGGTCGTCGTCGATGGCTTCATTGATGCGGGCATAAATGTCCTGCAGGGCGTCCATGCCGGCGATCTCCTTCAGGGCCGTGCTGCGGCAATTGCCCAACAGACCGGTCAGCCTGGGCAGGACGGCTGCACAGTTGGCCAGTGTGCGCAGGTCTCTGCCGCCCGCGCTGCCGTAAACGCAGCGGGCAACCAGACGCTGGATATCGCTGATATCTTTCAGTGCCGCGATCAGTTCCCCACGGCAGACCGTATTCTTTACCAGCTCATCCACCGCGGCAAGGCGGCGCTTGATGGGGCCGGCTGAAAGCAGCGGCCGCTCCACCCAGGAGCGCAGCAGACGCCCGCCCATCGGAGTCTTCGTCTTATCCAGGACCCAGAGCAGGGAGCCGCGCTTTTCGCCGCTGCGCAGCGACTCGGTCAGCTCCAGGTTGCGCCGTGTGGTCCAGTCCAGTTCCATATACCGTCCGCCGCCGTACACGTCCAGACGGTTAATGTGGCCCAGGTCAAATTTCTGTGTATCCGCGATGTATTTGAGAAGGGCACCGGAGGCGCACACTGCGCCGCTCATCCCATCCAGACCGGCAGCATCCACATCCGGGTAGTCAAACTGGCTGCAGACCTGCGCTGCACAGGGCATGTATTCAAAGTCGCCCTCACGGTTTTCCTGCAGGGCATCCAGTTTGCCGTTCAGAAAGTCCCCGATTGCTCTGCTGTCCATTGCGCCGCCGGACAGGACTGCCTCCCGCGGGGCAAAGCGCCCCAGCTCGTTTATGGCATGGCTCTCCGCGTCACTGTCAAAGCCGGTACAGCAGAATTCGCCCGTGGACACGTCGCAGAAGGCAACGCCGCCGCTGTTTCCCTCCAGGTACACGGCACAGATATAGTTGCTGCGGTTTTCCTCCAGCATGCTGCTTTCCGTTACCGTACCGGGGGTAATGATGCGGATGATGTCCCGCTTCACCAGGCCCTTTGCCAGGGCAGGGTCCTCCATCTGCTCACAGATGGCCACCTTATAGCCCTTCGCGATCAGCTTGGCAATGTAGGTCTCCGCGCTGTGATAGGGCACGCCGCACATGGGGGTCCGTTCCTCCGGGTTTTCCACGTTGCGGTCACGGGTCGTCAGGGCCAGGTCCAGCTCACGGGATGCGACCTTCGCATCGTCATCGAACATTTCATAGAAGTCGCCAAGGCGGAAAAACAGCAGACAGTCCGGATAGTTCTGCTTGATCTCGTTATATTGCCGCTTCATTGGGGTCTGCTCAGCCATAATTACCTCACTTGCTCAACACTTGCTTAACGGTAAGAACGCGGAGACAGGGCCACTGCCTGTCCCCGCGTTCTGTTTTCTCTTTTTTCTGCAGGTTTTCTTTTTTTCTGCCCGGAGCAGCCTGCTCAGCCCTCAACGACCTTGCCGTACAGCGCCCAGGTGTTGCTCTGCGTGATCTCGGCCATCACAAAGCTGCCGATCAGGGACGGGTCGCCCTTCAGGTGGACCAGGCGGCCGCCGTTGGTGCGGGAGGAGAGATTGAATTCTTCCTTACCGGTCTCACCGTCTACAAGAACACGGAGGACCTTGCCCTCATATTCCTTGTGCTTCTCGCCGGAGATGCGGTTGGCCGTTTCGGTCAGGGCATCAAAGTGCTTCTGCTTATCCGCACGGGTGAAGGGGTCAGGCATGGTAGCAGCCGGAGTTCCCACACGCTTGGAATAGATAAAGGTGAACATGGCATCGTACCGCACCTCTTCGCACAGGCTCAGGGTATCGGCAAACTCTTCGTCGGTCTCGCCGGGGAAGCCGACGATAATATCGGTCGTCAGAACCAGGTCCGGCATATAGCGGCGGGCGGTCTCGACCTTTTCCAGATACTTTGCCCGGTTATAGCTGCGGTTCATGGCCTTCAGGATGCGGTCGTTGCCGGCCTGTACGGGAAGGTGGAGCTGGTGGGCGCACTTTTCGCATTCTGCCATGGTCTTAAAGAGCTTTTCGGTAGCGTCTTTCGGGTGACTGGTCATGAATCGCAGGATAAAGTCGCCCGGAATGTCGTTGACCATCTTCAGCAGGTCCGCAAAGTCTACATCCAGGCCGAGGTCCTTGCCGTAGGAGTTAACGTTCTGGCCGAGCAGGGTGATGTCTTTATAGCCCTCAGCGACCAGCTGCTTTGCCTCAGCGATGATATCCTCCGGCCGGCGGGAACGCTCTCTGCCGCGCACGTAGGGCACCACGCAGTAGGTGCAGAAATTGTTGCAGCCGTACATGATGGACAGCCAGGCCTTTACCGTGCCGTCACGGCGCAGAGGGATGCCCTCAACGACCGAGCCTTCGTTTTTTTCCGTGGCAAAGACGCGCTTGTGCTTGTCCATTACCTGCTTGAGAAGCTCAGGGAAACGCCACAGCTCATGTGGCCCGAAGACCAGGTCGACGACCGGGTAGGACTGCTTGATCTTTTCAGCCATATGCTCCTGCTGCACCATGCAGCCGCAGACGGCAATGATCTGGCCGGGCTTCTGCTTTTTGCTGTGGTTCAGGGCACCAACATTGCCCAGCACGCGCATTTCCGCATGCTCGCGGACTGCGCAGGTGTTGACCACGATGACATCGGCCTGGAACTCATCCTGCGTGAAGCCGTAGCCCATCTCGCCCAGATAGCCGCGGAGCTTTTCGCTGTCCGCCTCATTTTGCTGGCAGCCATAGGTGTCGACCATCGCCAGCGGACGCTTGCCGTCCCCCGCGACGCGTTCAAATATTTCTGCGCAGATGTCCTCCTGACGGCGGATCTCTGCGATATCGATTACTTTTCTGACATAAGCCATAACAGCGGTTCCTTTCCGCAATGCAGATTGCGTAAGCTGCCCGGAAGATATTCCGCACAGCCACAAATTTTCAATTTATAATAGCATAAAAGAAGTGGAACTTTCAACCAAAACCATGTATAATATTTTTCTTAATCGGGTTTTTATTTTCTTTCGATCCCGCAGAGAAACATGGCATTTTTTTCAGATGGAGGTACCGGCAGTATGTCTGTGATCAATATTCTTTCTCCTCATGTGGCAGACCTGATTGCCGCCGGTGAGGTGGTGGAACGTCCGGCTTCGGTTATTAAGGAGCTGGTGGAAAATTCCTTCGACGCAGGCGCCAGAAACGTCACGGTGGAGATCCGCGGCGGCGGTTCGACCTACATCCGTGTGACGGACGACGGCTGCGGCATGGCCCCCGAAGATGCCGGGATCGCTTTTCTCCGTCATGCTACCTCAAAGCTCCACGACGAACGGGGTCTGGAGAGCATCAGCACCATGGGCTTCCGCGGCGAAGCTCTGGCCGCGATCTCCTCGGTCAGCAACATTGAGCTGACCACCCGCCAGCAGGGTGCCAACGCCGGTACCCGCATGACCCTTTCCGCAGGAGATATCACCGATATGGTCTCCGCCGGATGCCCGGTCGGCACAACGATCGTGATCCGCGACCTCTTTTTCAATACCCCTGCCCGGCTGAAATTTCTGAAAACGGACCGCAGTGAAGCCTCCGCCTGCCAGCTTGCCGCTCTGCGCTGTGCACTGGGACGGCCGGATGTTTCCCTCCGCTATATCCGTGACGGCCAGGAGGAGCTCTTCTCCCCTGGCGACGGCCGCACAGACTCGGTCATTTACACCCTTCTGGGGCGGGAAACAGCCACCGATATGCTGCCCTGCACAGGAGACAACACCGGCATGACGGTCGAGGGCTTTATCTCCTCGCCATCCGCCGGTCGCGGCAACCGTTCACAGCAGTATTTCTTCTGCAACGGCCGCTTTATTAAGTCTACACTGATCCAGGCAGCCCTGGAACAGGCCTATAAAAACACGCTTCTTACGGGGCGCTACCCCTCCTGCGTGCTGTATATCCAGATCAGCACAGGCGCGGTGGATGTCAACGTGCACCCGGCCAAAACAGAAGTGAAATTTACCGATGAAAAAAAGGTCTTCGACCTTGTCTATTATGCCGCGCTGTCGGCCCTGACCGGCGAAAACCGGCTCACCGCCGCCCCTGCGGTGAAGGCTCCCGAAAAAGCGAGCAGTGCCGCAGCAGAAGAGATTGTTGCTCCAGCCGGCCGCACAGACAGCCCGTCAGGCCTGGGCCACGCAGGTAACACTTCTGTCAGCACAGTTGGTTCTGCAGGCTTGGGCAGCACAGGAAACACCGGAGCCGGATTGACCGGAAAGGCCAGCCCGCGGGCGGATTTCTACCGCAGCATGAGCGCTGCCGAGTTCCGCAGCAGCGGCTTTGCCGCCGCCGCATCCTCTTCGGGTGCAAAAGCGGCCTCGAAGCCTTCATCTTCCTGGGGCACGCCGTCGGGAAGCGGCCGCCCGGCAGGTTCTTCCCCGTCCGGGCTTCCG
>JAZRWD010000148.1:0-4663 GCA_045599525.1 Candidatus Limivicinus sp.
TCGGTCAGCGTGGCCGTACCGACCAGCAGATCAACAAGTTCAAGCTTCTGGCGCCGATCGTCACCGCCGGTGAGGAATCACCGGATGAAACGGCCACCCGTGAGCGCAGTGTAGAGCTGCTGATCGCCAAAATGGACCAGAAGGAAAGGAATCTTTACCACAACGGCCACCAGGACCCCTTCACCCGAAGAGAGGCCTTTGACTGGCTTGCCGGGAATGCTGCGCTGTTAGGACGTTTTGGCCGTTCCCTGTTGGAGATGGTCCTTTCCCAGCCGCCGCAGCAGGCAAAGGACTGGTTTGATGAGGGCCTCGAGAACGCGAACACGAACCTGACCAGCCGTGTCCGACTGAATGTGGCCTGCTGCTATGCGGGTCTTAAGCTGGTTAACCGGCTCTGCGAGTCAGTGGGGCTTCAATGGAACGATATTTTCCCGGATAGCTTTTATGCGTTCGCCTGTAGCATTGAGGATGCCGTCCGCGATTACACCCTGGACGGAGGCCTGAATACCCAAAGCATTGTTGAGCAGTCCTTTGAGATCATGGCGCGCATGGGTCTCCGTGCCAACGAGGATTTTGTGTTGGACAAAGTGCATGATCTGCTGTACATCCGTCTCAGCACTGTCTATGATCGCTTCACCCGCTATTGCCGGGACTGCAACCTGCACAACGAGGTGCTGCCGTATAACCAGTTCAAAAAACAGCTGCTGCATTCGGAGATCTGTTACCAGTCCAATGTACAGCATCGAATCGGCGGCATAAATACGCGGTGCTGGGCCTTGCATTACAGCAAGCTGAAGGAGGCCTGCAGCGAGGACGTGGAAGCCTTTGCGGTCTCTCCCCTACCCGCAACCTGAACCCTGCCGGATGCAGACAGAGTCCTCCTGGCCTTGGCTTCGAAGGTCAGGAGGAACTAAATATATATAAGGTATAGCAATAAAATATATTAATACACAGTAAGGAGAGAAGAAGAGAGATAGGTATCAGTATGTGTGTCTCCCCCTGAAAGATAGGTTGCGAGGTTACAGGATGATAGGCAGAAGACATTTCTTCCGGTTTGTCATGGTTGTAGCTCCGTAACCCCAGTTTCAGACAGACATACACCTACTGTGTGGTTTTTCGCTGTTTCATCCAACCTGGACCCCTGTAGCTTCGCAACCTCCGTTCCGGACACATACACCTACTGTGTGTTATAACCTACGGTTGTACACTTGCCTTTACCGGCAGAGCCTTGCATCCCCCGTCCCATTGTGCAAAATCAAAGGAGGTTTGCCTGTGGAATAGTTTGAGCCCACTGAAAAAACTTCAGTGGGCTCAAACGAACAGCAATCTGCCGCATGTATTAATTTTCAGAAAAAGACCCGCATTTTCTCCAGAGCCTTCTTGTGAACGATTTTTGCGTTAGCGTAGGACATTTCCATGATATCCGCAACTTCTTTCAAGGTCAGCCCCTTGTAATAATGTAAAATGACAAGATCCCGCTCTCTTTCTTTTAATGCCTGTAGAGCATCGGCAAGCGTTTCCAGCTGTTCCTCCCGGATCAGTCCGGTATCCATGTCACGGTCATCGACCAGAGAATCCGGCATAAGTCCTTCTTCCCCGTTCTCCGATGGAATTTCTGAAGTAACGTGACGGGTGCGGTAGTAGTCTGTAACGGTACGGGAAGTTATTGTAAAGATCCACGTGGACAAAGAAGCCTTAGCCGGGTCGAACTTGTCAATGTTTTCGTATATCTTGACAAAAATGTCGGCTACAAGATCCTCAACCATGTCCCAATCGTTAATCTTGTTGTGGACATAGCCGGTAACCTTGTCTTTATAATCCCGATAGATCCGGTCTGTATCAAAACCTGTCATTACCGCTTTCCTCCGTTCGTAGGGTCTGTGAAAGCGGCATTGATCTTTAAGGAATCGTGCATTACTTCTGCGCTTCCGGCTGCGTTTACCAGGTCGACTTCATCAATGCTCAGTTCCCGCAGATGAGAGCGCCCCATTCCGTAACGGCCTTCTGTTGCGGCAATCATTGCACTCAGCCGGTCGTTTTGGACAAAAGTCTGATAATCAAAAAGCTTTCTTAATTGATTTTCCATTTATTCTCCCCCTTTCTTCTGGACCATTTCCGGTAAACGAATATAACCGTAGGCTGTTGGGTACCAGTTCGGCTTTCCTAAAAATTCAATTTTGAATGCTCGTGAAATATGATCCAATAGTATATTTCGCCCGATTTCATCTTTTTGATACAGACCAATACTTCCGTAGAAAATCCCTTTGGCTACGCTCTCTGAAGGCATTTCCAGTAAAAGCTCCTGCTCACCTTCATGTACCGTTATCGGTCTTGACCAGGAAGTGCCCAGACCAACATCGGTATCCGTGCGCAGAGTCAGGCGAAAGAGTACATTCTCGATACTCTTCACTGCATTTATACGAAGCAAAAACCGCAATGGCTCATTTTCTTCATAAACAGGAGTAACTTTTTCCGGCAAGAGCAGATGAGTCATCGTTACCGGTTTGGATTTTGGCTGCTGGTGCGTCATTTTCTTCAGATCCATATCCACCCTGTTTTCATCCAGGCAATGGTCCATATAGACAGAAATGGCTGTTTCCACATCACCGTCGAAAATGATTTTTCCCTGGTCCATGACTATGCATCGCTCGCACAGATTACGAATCGTCGTCATATTATGACTGACATAAAGGATCGTTTTTCCTTCGTCATCGGCTGCCTTGCGCATGCGTTCCAGGCATTTACTCTGAAAGGCCATATCTCCGACCGCCAGCACTTCATCCATGATCATGATTTCCGATTTCAGATGTGCCGCAACAGCAAAACCCAGTTTTACATACATTCCTGAGGAATACCGCTTTATGGGGGTATCGATAAATTCCCGTACCTCAGAGAAGTCGATGATTTCTTCTATGCGCGCATCAATTTCACTTTTGCTCATACCGAGGATCGCGCCGTTCATATAGATATTCTCACGCCCGGTTAATTCCCCGTTAAACCCGGTACCTACCTCCAGCATAGACGAGATACGGCCCCATATGTCGATTTCGCCCTCTGTTGGTGCCGTAACCCGTGCCAGCAATTTCAGCATGGTAGATTTTCCTGCGCCATTGGCTCCGATAATGCCGAGACGTTCCCCACGGTAGACCGTCAGATCGATGCCGTTCAGGGCCATAAAGATTTCGCCAAACTGTCGGGAATCCGTCCCTATACGGAGATTAGGATCTTCTCTCCCGCGCTTTTTTGCCCACCAGGACTGCAGATCCGCCTGCAGTGTTCTTCCGCCTATTGCGCCAAGCCGATATTGCTTTTTCACTCCGCTCAGCCGAATCGCAACAGGGCGCTCGTCATTCTGCTTAACCGACTCGGCCGGCATAATACCGTCAATCTGCTTTTGCAGAGAATTATGCGATTTTTCTTTTGCCATTCGGTATGCCTCCGATTATCGACACAGAAATATACATGTTATGACGTTTTCTCAACTTCCGAATACCAGCTTTGCAGAAGTTCACCATTCGGATTATAGTAATGGATCTCTACCGGCATCTGTTCACCAAGAAATGCCTGGTAATAGCCAAGACCGTAGTAAAAGCCAACGATCGCATAGCGGTCATTGCCCTCAATGTCATCAACGGAGAAGGTCACATCCAGAACGGTCAGATCATCATTATACTGAACATCTGTAATATGATATTCTCCTTTCTGACTATAGCTGTCCATCGCCCGACAAATTGCTCCGCGGATATCTGCCTCGAAGATGTTGTATTGATCCTGGGTGACCAGATAAGTAATGGTCTGCGTTTCGTCATCCAGTGTGCCGGAGATAAAGTACTTCCCTGCATTCGCATCCAGCTCTTCCTGCGTTTTACACTGCGAGCTGCCTACACCAAGGCATACTGTCCATGGCTCGACGGATTTGTCTACATATACCGGTCCGTCGTAGGCATACTCCGCTGGAAGTTTCTGAGGAACGACCGCACGGGTTTGTGCTTCACCGTTCAGCCCGTGACGGGTTGGCGCTTCATCGGCTGCTGTAGGGTCTGCTTCCGGCTCAGAAAATGCGTTTGCCGTGTAAGAGAAAATATCCAGAAACATTCCATCGTTATCATTGGGATCCCAGGTATTCCAGTCATGATCAAATCGTTTCCAAAATCTTGCCTCAATAGCATCATTAAAGGCCCTCTGGGCGTCCGGTCCAATCTGCAGATAGGTATACCCATTCCCCTCATCCGCTTTGTCACAAAAATAGACGAGTAGAACAGCCTGTGAACGATCGGAAAGATATTCATTGTACAACGTCTTCGCTGCAGCTGCGTAATCTGCTTCCGTTTTCAGTGCGGGATCATAGGCCTTTAATGCTACGTAAGGCTGAAGACCGGTCCGGGAATAAAAGACTTCCAGTTTCTTCCCTAGCTGTACAGGATCACTGATCCAGCCGATTTCATCGGACACGCAGTCCGCGGCAAAAGGTTTCTCCGGTGAAATGGGATCGGAAAGCGGAGACAACAAATCGGTGACGGAAATCGTGGGCTGTGATGGATCATTCTCATGCTCTCCCGAATGGATACCCCAACAGAAGTAATACACCAGTAAGCCAATAATCAAACAGGCAACGACGACGAGGATCAGGCATCCCTGCCGAACGTCCGGGTCATCCCACTCA
>JAZRWD010000149.1:0-14647 GCA_045599525.1 Candidatus Limivicinus sp.
TCCATGCCTCGCTGGACAATGGCCTCCGTTCTGGTGTCTATGGAGGACGTGGCTTCATCCAGAATCATGACCGGCGGGTCAGCCACTGCGGCGCGGGCAATGGAGATGAGCTGCCGCTGGCCCTGAGAGAGGTTTGCACCATTGTTGCGCAGCTCTGTATTGTAGCCATGCGGCAGACGGCAGATAAAGTCGTCCGCACCGGCAAGCTTTGCCGCAGCGATGCACTCGTCATCACTTGCATCCAGCTTTCCATAGCGAATGTTTTCCATGACTGTCCCGGTGAAGAGATTCGTCTCCTGCAGGACAATGCCCAGAGACCGGCGCAGATCTGCTTTCCTGATCTTATTCACGTTGATTCCGTCATAACGGATCTTACCATCGGCAATGTCGTAATAACGATTAATCAGGTTGGTGATCGTCGTCTTACCGGCACCGGTCGCACCAACAAAGGCTACCTTCTGTCCCGGCTCCGCATAGACAGAAATATCGTGGAGGACATCTTTGCCTTCTTCGTAGCCAAAGTCCACATCCACAAGGCGCACATCACCCTTCAGTGGAACGTACTCTGTTTCTCCTGTTGCCTGATGGAAATGCTTCCATGCCCAGTGTCCTGTGTGGGCATCGGTCTCGCACAGCTTTCCATCCGCACCGTACTCTGCATTCACTAGCGTTACATAACCTTCATCGGTCTCCGGCTGCAGATCCATCAGGCCGAACACACGCTGTGCGCCCGCTGATGCCATAACAATGGAATTGATCTGCATGGTAAGCTGGTTCACGTTGCCGGTAAACTGCTTCGCCATCCCCAGGAAGGGAACCAGAATCGAGAGGCTGAAGGGCATTCCAGAAAGGCTGAAATTCGGAACCTCAAGAAGCAGCAGCAAGCCGCCAACCAGTGCAAGAACCACATAAAGAATATTGCCGATGTTTGCAATAATCGGCCCCAGCATATTGGCATAAGCGTTTGCCCGATAGCTGACTTCAAACAGTTCATCATTTGCCCGGTCAAAGTCCTCAATGCTGGCCTGCTCATGGCAGAAAACCTTGACGACCTTCTGGCCGTTCATCAGTTCCTGCACCAGGCCTTCCGTTGCCGCAACAGCCTTTTGTTGACGCACAAAGTAACGTGCGGAACCGCCGCCAACAACCTTAGTCACATAGAACATGGCCAGGACGCCGAGCAGCAGTACCAGAGTCAGCCAGATGCTGAAGTACAGCATGATAAAGAACACCACCAGCACCACAGCACCGGCCTGCAGCAGCGACGGGAGTGACTGAGAAACCAGCTGCCGGAGCGTGTCGATATCGTTTGTATAGTGGCTCATGATATCGCCATGCTTGTTGGTGTCAAAATACCGGATGGGCAGGTCCTGCATACCGTTGAACAGTTCCTGACGCAGCTTGTTCAGGAAGCCCTGCGTCATATACGCCATTAACTGGGTCTGCACTGTTGTGCTGCAGATAGCCAGAGAATACATACCGATCAGGAGGTAAATGTATGGCATAATCTCAGCTTCGGCAGAGGCCCAGTCTCGGCTGATATACCAGTCCTCAACAATGGCCAGGACCTTTTGCGTAAACACCGAAGGAATCGACGCAACCACAGCCGAGAACAGAATGCAGAACACGGCAAGCCTCCCCAGGACGGGATAGTAGCCGAAGAGCTTTCTGACAACACGCGCCAGTGCGCCAAAATCGGCAGAGGGACGCTTTCTATTATTCATTCTGCGCACCTCCGTTCGTCTGCTGCTCATAGATCTCACGATAGATCGCGCTGCTTTTCAGCAGCTCACTATGGGTGCCCTGCGCAACGATCGTACCGTTATCCATGATCAGGATCATGTCCGCATCCTGTACGGAGGAAACACGCTGGGCAATGATGATTTTGGTCGTCTCCGGGATAAAGCTGCGGAAACCGGCACGAATCCGGGCGTCGGTCTTGGTATCCACCGCGCTGGTGGAGTCATCCAGGACCAAAATCCTGGGCTTTTTCAGTAGAGCACGTGCAATGCACAGGCGCTGCTTCTGACCGCCGGAAACGTTGGTTCCGCCCTGTTCGATATAGGTGTCATATCCGTCCGGGAACTGACGGATAAACTCGTCTGCCTGCGCCAGACGGCAGGCTTCCACCAGTTCTTCCTCTGTCGCCTGTGGATTGCCCCAGCGAAGGTTTTCTTTGATTGTACCCGAGAAAAGCACATTTTTCTGCAGAACGACAGCCACAGCATCACGCAGAGCCGCCAGATCATACTCCCGTACGTCTCTGCCGGCAACCCTGACCACACCCTCACTCGTGTCGTACAGGCGGGAGATCAGTTGGATCAGGGTACTCTTACTGGAACCCGTACCGCCCAGAATACCGACCGTCATACCGGAGGAAATGTGCAGATCAATATCCGACAGGGCATACTTTTCGGCTTTTTCGTTGTACTTGAACGAGACGCCTTCAAAGTCGATTGCGCCGTTAGGAATATCCGTGACAGGATTCTCGGGATTTGTCAGCGAACTCTCCTCGCTGAGCACTTCCGCAATACGCTTCATGGATTCCAGGGAAAGGGTCAGCATGACATAGATCATGGAAAGCATCATGAGAGACATCAGCAACTGGAAGCCATAGGAAAGCATACCGGTGATCTGCCCCACATCTATCGTTGTACCTCCGGAGGTAACAATCAGCTTTGCACCGATCCACAGGACAAACACCATGTTGAACTGCATGCAGATCTGCATAAGGGGGTTATTCAGGGCGACAATCCGCTCGGCCTTCGTGAAGTCGCGGCAGATATCGTCCGCTGCAGAAGCGAATTTCTGCTTTTCGTAGTTTTCTCTGGCAAAGCCCTTCACCACACGCATAGCGCGAACGTTTTCCTCAATGGACTCATTCAAGCGGTCGTATTTATGGAAAACTGCACGGAATGCGGGCATCGCTTTTCTGGCGATGGAAATCAGTCCAAATGCCATGACCGGGATCACAACAACAAAGCTGAGAGCCAGCTTTCCGCCCATGATAAATGCCATAACACAGGAAAAAATCATCATCAGCGGGCTGCGGATCGCCATGCGAATACTCATCATAAACGCCATCTGAACATTGGTAATATCGGTCGTCATGCGGGTTACCAAAGACGCACTGGAAAAGCGGTCAATATTAGCAAACGAGAAGGTCTGTACGCGGGCAAACAGGTCATGCCGCAGGTTGCGTACAAAACCCGCAGATGCCTTGGAGCTGGTAAAACCGGCAATACCGCCGCACGCCAGAGAGAGAAGTGCCATGACGATCAGAAGAACGCCAAGACGGAGGATCTCCTGCATTTGCGCACCGGCCTTTACCATATTCACCAGGTTCGCTGTGAGAAACGGAATCACACATTCAAAGAACACCTCTCCGACAATAAATAGCATTGTCAGGATCGTTAGCCGTTTGAATTCCCGCAAACTCTTTAACAATAGCTTAATCAAAATACAGTCTCCTGTGAAACTTCATATCGGACCGGTACAGATGTACCGGCCCGATAGAAAAAGAATATTCGAATAAAAGAGGCAGACGCGAATTACTTGATGGAGAAGAATGCGTCCAGGCCAGGATACTGAGCGACATCGTCGAGTTCCTCTTCGATGCGGAGCAGCTGGTTGTACTTGCAGACACGGTCAGTACGGGACGGAGCACCGGTCTTGATCTGGCCAGCGTTCAGAGCGACGGAGATGTCAGCAATGGTGGTGTCCTCGGTCTCGCCGGAGCGGTGAGAAACAACAGCGGTCATGCCTGCACGGTGAGCCATCTGGATAGCCTCGAGGGTCTCGGTCAGGGAGCCGATCTGGTTGACCTTGATCAGAACTGCGTTTGCAGCGCCGAGCTCGATGCCCTGCTTAATGCGCTTGGTGTTGGTAACAAACAGGTCGTCGCCAACGATCTGGATGCGGCTGCCAAGGCGTTTGGTCATCATCTGCCAGCCTTCCCAGTCGTTCTCGCCCAGACCATCTTCGATGGAGATGATGGGGTACTTGTTGACGAAGTCTTCCCACATGTCGACCATCTGCTCGCTGGTCATAACAGTGCCGCGCTTGGGCAGGTGATAGCACTTGTCTTCTTCGTTGTACCAATCGGAAACAGCTGCGTCCATAGCGATGCGGAAATCGTCATAGGGCTTGTAGCCGGCCTTTTCGATAGCTGCAACAAGAGCCTTCAGAGCGTCTTCGTCGCTGTCCAGGTTGGGAGCGTAGCCGCCTTCATCGCCAACACCGGAAGCAGGAACGACCTTCTTCAGGTTGTGGAAAACTTCTGCGCACATACGCAGAGCTTCGCGGAAGCTCTTTGCGCCGACAGGCATGATCATGAATTCCTGAATGTCAACGTTGGAACCGGTTGCATGTGCGCCACCGTTGAGAACGTTCATCATCGGGACAGGCAGGGTCTTGGCATTGCAGCCGCCAATGTAGTTGTACAGGCTCTGGCCGGTGACTTCTGCTGCTGCACGTGCGCATGCCAGGGAAACACCGAGGATAGCGTTTGCGCCGAGGCGGGTCTTGTTGGGGGTGCCGTCAAGCTCGATCATGAGCTTGTCGATATAGGTCTGGTCGAGAACGTTCAGGCCGACAACAGCCTCGGCGATTTCGCCGTTGACGTTTTCAACTGCCTTCAGAACGCCCTTGCCGAGGTAACGGGACTTGTCACCGTCACGCAGCTCGCAGGCTTCGTACATACCGGTGGAAGCGCCGGAGGGAACTGCAGCACGGCCGACAGTGCCGTCTTCGAGGGTGACTTCGACTTCGACGGTGGGGTTGCCACGGGAGTCAAGGATCTCTCTTGCAAGAACATCAACAATTTCAAAATACTGTTTCATGAATAATTAATCCTCCTTAAAAGATTGTACATATTATACAGCAATCCATTTCAAAAAGCAAAGAGAGCAGAATAAAAAACTGCTCTCTTTTGTAAATTTGTTATTTCGCACAAAATGAGCCTGAATTTACTTCCTTGCGAGGCCCTTTTGACGTGCATATTCTGCAGCACCCAGTGCGCCCATCAGCTGAGGGTCAGTTTTCAGGTTGACAACCTTCAGTTTCAGCACGTGTTCGATTGCTTCCTTCAGACCGTCATTCTTGGCGCAGCCGCCGGTCAGTGTAATGCTGTCGGTGGCGCCGGCCTTCTTGGCCATAACAAAGCAGCGCTTGGCAACAGCCATTTCAATGCCTGCAGCGATCTCGTCCATCGGCTTGCCTTCGCCAACCAGGGTGATGACCTCGGACTCGGCAAAAACCGTGCACTGTGCAGTGATGGGGATGACGTTCTTTGCTGTCAGAGAGAGCTTGGAGAACTCCGGCAGCTCCATCTCAAAGGAACGGGCCATTGCTTCGAAAAAGCGCCCGGTACCGGCAGAGCACTTGTCGTTCATCGCAAAGTTCTTTACGGTGCCGTCGGTGTCAATAGAGATGCCCTTGACGTCCTGGCCGCCGATATCGATGATTGCTTTGACCGTGGGGTCGGTCACATGGACACCCATGGCGTGGCAGGAGATTTCGGAGATGTTTTCATCGGCAAAGGGGACCTTATTACGGCCGTAGCCCGTACCGATGAGGTAGGAAAGTTCCTTGCTGTCCTTCAGGCCGGCCTGCTTGCAGACTTCTTCCATGGCAGCAACCGCAGACTGCTCGGAATTGATTTTGGAACGGATGGTGGTGTCGGCAACCAGCTTGCCGGTCTCGTCAAGAATAATCGCCTTCGTGTAGGTGGAACCTACATCGCAGCCGCCGAAATATTTCATCATTTATCTCCTTTTCTTCTTTTTGCCGGGTTTATACCCGCATATCCTGTATGCCGGACCTCCGGCATACAGGTAATAAGCCTTTCACTGTCGGTCAGGTTTTGTATTCGTAGGCGGGATACTTATTCACGTCATACGGAGAGGCCAGCGTGTCGCGGCGTTCCATATTATCATAGTGTTTCTTCAGTAACGGCTCAACAACATGAAAGAGGAGCTTGCCGTCCAGGTCGAAGAAAAAGACCGTGAAGAGAGCAACGTTGGCAATCAGCAGAAGCTTCAGCGCTTTCAGGATAAACTTACCTGCGCAGCATTTGCATTTTTTCATTGTTCTGTACCTCCTCATTACCAAACCATGGAGTCGTCAAAGTCAAGCAGCGACGGATCCAGCGGTTCTTCATGCATAACTGTAGTCATGTAGTCGTTAATCAGGCGGCGGATCTCCGCGCGGGAGACGGTGCGGCTGTCCGGCAGAGCATGGGGAATCCAGAAGGCCGGAATGTTGCGCTCGCGGAACTCGTCCTCAAACAGTCCGTGGATACCCTGAACGCCCTTGCACTGCAGCTGGTCGTACATAGCAACCATATCGCAGTTAAAGCGCTTCATATACTCCCACAGCTCGAACATATGATGCATGCCGCCAACGGCCATACGGCGCATCGGAGCCCACATATGATATGTTGCCATATCGTACAGGGTGTTTTCGTAGGAGTCTGTGCGAAGAGTCATATCAAACATCAGAGAGTCCATGTTGATGACGACATTCAGGCCCCAGCAGTTATATGCCCATGTGCACCAGTTGGAGTAATACAGCGGTGCGCAGGACCAGGCAATTACTCTGTGGCGGGTCTGCGGGAAACTGTTGATCTTCTTTGCCACGCACTTGTCCATAATCTTGCGGACCTTTGCGTCACACTTATGCCAGATCTCCGCATCGCCGTACTGAGACTGATAAATACGGTAAAGTGCCTGAGCAACGCCGTTGATCGGATAATAATCCGAGTGAGCAACGACGTCCCATTTTTCCCATTCAAACTCCTGCAGCTGATTCTGCAGCTTGAGCTTTTTCACCAGCTGGTCATAATTAAACGGCACGCCCGTCTGTTCTTCAATGAACTTCCAGCACTGCTCAATCTCCTGTTCGCAGTACTTATGGACCAGCGGGTCATCGAACTGCATAGGCATCGGCAGGGAGAACAGTGGCTTATCCAGGAACCAGTCCTGCAGAATGGAAGTAGAGACAGAAGCATCGCAGGCCTCGTTGCAGGTAATGGTGAACGGTGCATAATCCGGCACATCATCCAGGACAAAAATCCCTGCCTCTGCCTGGCACATCGGGCAGGGGTCACCCGGCAGACCAATGGACTGCACGGCGTCAATATAGTTATGGACCGTATGGCTGTTCACGTGGCAGCTGACGAAATACGGAATCATTTCCATGGAGATATTCTCATACTTGTCAGACCAGGGGTAGAACATACCACCCCAAACGGTTTCGTTATGGGCAATCGTGTGCTTATAGCGCTCGTTCTGTTTGCCGCCATTCAGGCGGGTATCTGCCCGGAACATGTTCTGGAACTGGCGGATGGTCGTGCTGGTCATGCCGCGATAGTGCCAGGCGCTGGCCAGGATTGCCTCACCACGCAGGCCCTGCAGGCCGCGGTCGTACCAGTGGATAACCGGCAGGTATGTCTGGCCGACCCAGCGGTAACGCCAGACGCCCTTTGCAAAAACGATGGGGCCGCCATACTTGAAGATGTCTTTCACCATCATGGCGTAGTTGTACATCCACACACCGTAGAAATACACCATGGTATCTTTCACGCCGCGCCACTCTCTGTGCTTATACAGGCCGGTACGCGGTTCCAGAATGTCGCCCAAACGGCGTTCACCGTGCGGCTTGCCGTACCAGAAATCCTTCAGCGCCTTTTTGGGGTCTTCCTTTACCGCGGAAATAATCTCATCCGCGGTGAACTTCAGCGGTTCGGTAACTGCTGCCAGAACACCGGCAGCTTCGGCTTTGATCTTATTCTTATCGACTGCCATAATTACTTACCCTCCTGAATCTGCTTGATTTCAATGCTTTCCACAAATGCCTGGAAACGGGTACGCAGCTGACCGGAAGCCGTGTTGATGTATTCCTTCTCAATGGAGCACACCGGGATGCCGTAGTCGCGCTTCATAATGACCGTATCGATCACGCGCTCATAGCTCCAGTATTCGCAGAACTTATTTGAGGCAACGATGATGCCGTCAGCATGGTAATCCTTCACCAGGTCAGCAAGACGCTGCTTGCGGATACGCATCTCGTCCTGCGGCATGAAGCGCGGGCAGTTGCTGGTCTTCAGATAATGACGTGCAATCGCATCAAGAGGATCCTGTCCCGGTGCGATTTCAATGGGCACACGGCTCTCAACGGCACCATAGCAGTGTCTGTCGGCAACAACAAGTGCACCGCAGGACTCGATGAGTTTTGTAAAGTCCGGATCGTCGTTTTCCGAGCCGGCCAGAACGACCTTGCAGCGGAATTCCTTGGTCAGATTCGGCTCACGGGTCTTCAGTTCCTCTGCTGTTTCCCGCAGATAGGGCAGAATGAGGTACTTCGGGCAGGTCAGGGAGACCAGCTGAATCACCTGGAACTCATAGCCGGTAATCGTCGGGTTATCCAGCTTGCGGTATTCACCGATCTCATTGATCAGGCGGCAGACCTCGTTATGCTCTTCTACGGCTTTCAGAATGGCTTCGTCAGAAGTATCTACGCCCAGGTTTTCCTTCAGCTTGCCCAGCACATGGAAACGAAGCTGTTCGGCATAATGGTTGTAGCCAATTTCATTATTTTTAAAAGGAACATCGATGAACTCAGTGAAGAAGTTATCGTTATCGATGATCCGCATGTCCTTGACCGAGTCAAGGTGTTTCTGCTGCAGATGTTCCTGAAAACGGCAGGTGGCCGTGCAGGTCTCTGTTGCCATATCGGCATCCAGGAAGTTATAGCCGCCTTCCAGGGCACGCTCCATCAGGCTGCGGGCATAATGGCAGACGCGGGCAGACATATAATAGGTTGCAATGTCCGGAGAAGTACAGCGCGGCGCTCTCAGGCGAACGGAGAAGCAGCCGGGCAGGTCGAGAAGCACTTCAGGCATAAAATAGCAGGTGTAACCGATGGCATATTTGCCCTCTTTTTTTGCCTGCCGAACCAGGTCATTATTGGCCTCCTGAAGAAGATTCTCAAAGAAGATCAGATGTTTAAGGTCTTTCAATTGATAACCCCCTCTACATGTATATATGCGGCAATTACCGCCCGAATCAAGGCGCTTTGCGCCCAGTTGTATACAGGATAATTTTAACAGTATGTTAACATTTCGTCAATTACACTTAGATGCCATTTGTCTAAATAAAAAAACAACAGATGACTGCAAAACATACACATTTTGCAGTCATCTGAAAATATCAGAAGCTATTGATGAAACAGGTAATCTGCTCCCGGTTGCCTGTTGCGCTGCCCTGGATCATTTCGGTTCTGCCGCCTCCGCGGCCACCGATACCCGCATTTACCTCTTTGGCCGCAGCCCGCAGGTCAACATGCGCACTGCCGATAATATACCGATAGCCTTCTTCATCGCTGCCGGAGAATACTGCCGCTATGCCTCCGCATTTCTGCACCAGCTGATTGACCAGCCGCCGCTGCGCCGGTTCGCCCAGCCGGTTTTCAAACACGCAAAGATTCCCTTCCGTCGCCGAAACGGAAGCCGCGATCGCATCGGCCAGCGCATCGGAAAGCTCCGCCGTCCGCAGCTTCAGCGTATCTCTTTCCTCCAGCAGGCGCGATACCGCAGCCGCAGTACCGGTTTTGGGGACACTGAGTGCCGCTGAGATCGATGAAAGATTCTGTCGGTAATCAGTGAAGCACTCCAGAGCCTGCATGCCGAACACCAGGCTGATTCGGATTCCCCCGCGGTGACGCATGAAATCGATGACACGGGCACAGCCGATTTCTCCCGTAAAGCTTACATGCGGGGCGCAGCAGGCGCAAAGGTCGACGCCCGGAATCTCCACGAGACGAACATCCTGCGTCAGCTCCAGTTTACTGCGGTAATTCAGCGTCTTCAGCTCCTGCTCTTCCGGAAACCATGTGCGAACAGGCAGGTTGCTGCGGATCGCCTCGTTGGTCTTCCGTTCGATTTCCTCGATCTGTTCTGCGGTCAGTTCCCCGTTAAAATCAATCGTAACGCACTCGCTGCCCATATGGAAGCCAACATTATCCAGCCCGTGGATACGGTTTGTGATACCCGAAAAAATATGCTCGCCGGAGTGACTCTGCATACGCTGCAAACGCTGCGCAGCATCCACAGTGCAGTTGAGCTGTGTTCCTTCCTCGATCCGTTCCGACACGTAATGCAGGATCTCGCCGTTTTCCTCCTGCACATCAAGCACTCTTACGTCACCGGCCATGCCGGTATCCGCCGGCTGACCGCCGCCCTCCGGGAAGAAGGCTGTACGGTCCAGAAGCAGCGCCGGACCTTTCTGTGTTTCCCGGCATTCCAGAACACCGGCATCAAAGGCAAACATGTGACTGTCCTGATAAAAAAGCTTTTCTGTCATTGGTTTTCCTCCCTGCACTACTATAGCTTATGCACATAAATCGGCAAAGGACGGCGGTTTGCCCCGCCGTCCGATAGTTGTTCTTTGTTTTCGGAATTACTTGATCATACGAACACGGAGCACATTCGGATTCTCGCGGATCGTCTCGATCATTGCTGCATCCGGCACCTCACCAAGGTCAACGATGGTGTATGCGTATTCTCCGCGGGGCTTGTTGATCATATGCTCAACGTTGATGTTCCGGTCACTGATCAGGTCCAGAATGCCGGTAAGCATACGGGGCTGGTTGCGGTGCAGTACGCAAAGACGAGCAGCACCCATACGGTTCAGTGAGGCATTGGGGAGATTGACCGAGTTGCGGATATTGCCGTTTTCCAGGTAATCGTACAGCTCTTCCGCTGCCATTACCGCACACTTGTCTTCGCTCTCCGGCGTGCAGGCACCGATATGCGGCATAACGATCACATTGGGAGCGCCGATGATCTCATCTGTCGGGAAGTCGGTAACATACTTGGCTACGATACCGCTGATGAGGGCCGCCTTCATGGCCTCGTTATCCACGACCTCTGCACGGGATTCGTTGATAATGCGCATGCCGCGCTTCATCTTACGGAAGGCCTTTTCATTAATCATGCGCTTAGTCGTCTCGGTATAGGGGATGTTCAGGCTGATATAGTCTGCCTGTGCGTAAATCTCTTCCACATTTTCTACGTGCTTGATCTCTCTGGACAGGCGCCATGCCGCATCGACAGACAGATACGGGTCATAGCCCATAACATTCATGCCCAGTTCGACAGCAATGTTGGCAATCAGGGCACCGGTCGCGCCAAGGCCAAGGACACCGAGCGTCTTTCCCCAAAGCTCAGGGCCGTTGAAACGGGATTTTGCCTTCTCAGCCATAGCCGGAATCTTATCTCCCTGGCCGGCAATAGACTTTACATACTCAATGGCACCCAGCACATCACGGCCGGCCATGACCAGGGAGCAGAGTTCAAGCTCCTTGACTGCCTCTGCATTCGCTCCCGGAGTATTGAAAACAACAATACCCTTCTCTGCGCACTCCTCAATAGGAATGTTATTGTAGCCTGCGCCGGCACGGGCAATGGCCAGCAGCTCTTCCGGCATTTCATAGCTGTGCAGGTCAGCGCTGCGAAGCAGAATGCCTTCCGGATTCTCAACCTCTTCACTGACGCGGCACATCCTTCTGCGCAGAACATTCAGACCGTTTTCGGAAATATTGTTAAAAGTCTTAATATTAAACATGCTTTACCTCGAATTCCTTCATGTATTCGGCAAGTACCTTTGCCCCTTCCATCGGCATGGCGTTGTACAGGGATGCGCGCATACCACCGGTAATGCGGTGGCCCTTCAGGTTGACCATTCCGCGTGCTGCCGCACCGGCAATAAATTCCTTGTCCAGGTCCTCGCTGCCTGTACGGAAGGTAATGTTCATATCACTGCGTGAGCCGGGTATGACATGGGGTACAAACAGCTTGCTGTTATCCAGCACATCATAGATCAGTGCTGCACGCTCGCGCTTGATCTGTTCCATTGCCTGCAGGCCGCCAATGCTTTCCAGCCATTCCAGGGTAAGGCCCAGCATGTAAATACACCAGCAGGGCGGCGTGTTGAGCATAGAATCGTTCTTGATCTGGACGGCATAGCTCATCACCTCGGGGGTGATTGCCATTTCCCGGCCGGCAAGAGACTTATCCAGGATCACTACCGTCAGGCCGGCAGGAGCCATATTTTTCTGGGCACCGGCATAAATCAGGCCGAATTTTGAGACATCGACCGGGCGGGACAGGATATCCGAGGACATATCGCACACCAGCGTGCTTGCGGTCTCGGGTACATACTGCCACTCGGTACCGTAGATCGTGTTATTGGCACAATAATAGAAATAATCTGCATCGGGGGTCAGCTGCAGCTCTTCCTGGGTCGGAATACGGTCGTGCCCGGTTGCGCCGGTGTCTGCCACAATATGAACCGTGCCGTATTTCTTTGCTTCCTTTGCTGCCTTGCCGCTGAAGTTGCCCGTTACGGCATAATCTGCCACGCCTCCACGCATCAGATTCATCGGGATGGCCGCAAACTGCAGCGTTGCGCCGCCCTGCAGAAACAGGGCCTCATGGGTCTCGGGAATGCCCATCAGACGGACAAGCCGTTCTTTGGTACTGTTAAAGATCTCTTTATATATTGCGCTGCGGTGGCTCATCTCCATTACGGACATTCCGGTACCCTTATAATTCAGAAGATCCGCTTTAGCGCTCTCCAGAACACTTTCAGGCATCACAGATGGGCCTGCAGCAAAATTATATACTCTGTTTTCCAGCATGATCCTTCTCCTTGCTTTAGGCTGTATCATTTGGACACAACCGGGTTTTGCTCACAAAAATATTGCGAATACTATAAAACTGCAGCACAAAAAGGTCAAGCATATTTCCGGCCTGCCCCTGTATTTCCTGCATTTGGGGTATTGTATACTTCAGTATTTTAGTTGTCAATAATTTCACCCAGTAAATTATCTCCGCTTACGCCCGTGATCCGTACATTGCAGATCTGTCCCCGCAGGTCTTCTCCTGTCGCCGTAACCACAAGATAGGTATCGCTGTGGCCGGTAAACCGGTTCTCCTCATGGGTCTCAAACAGCACCGGCAGCACCGTGCCGACGCTTTCCTGCAGGTATGCCTGATGCATGGCAGCAGCCACCTTCTGTGCCTCATGGGCACGGCTGTTTTTCTGTGCATTGGTGCACTGGTCAGGCATTTTGTCTGCCGGTGTTCCCGGCCGGCGGGAATACGGGAAGATATGCATATCCGAGAAGGCGCATTTCTGAATGAAAGCCAGGGTATCCGCCTGGTCCTGATCCGTCTCTCCTGGGAAGCCGGCAATCAGGTCACAGGTCAGTGCACAGCCGGGGAAATACTTTCGCAGCAGCTCAACGGCCGCATAAAACTGCGCCGTATTATACTTCCGGTTCATGCCCTTCAGTGTGCGGTCACAGCCTGACTGCAGTGACAGATGAAAGTGGCGGCAAAGCTTGCCGGAGGCAGCCGCACGTTTGCAGAAATCCTCCGTTATGACAGTAGGCTCCAACGAGCCGAGACGGATTCGCATCTCCCCGCTGTGCTCTGCACAGACGGCGATCACATCGGCAAGGTCCGGCTTTCCCGGCAGGTCCACACCATAGGATGCGACCTCGATTCCGGTCAGCACCAGTTCCCGGTAGCCTTCTTCGGCCAGACGTTCGGTCTCCGCAGCTACATCCTCCAGCGGAAGGCTCCGCAGCCGCCCCCTGGTGTAGGGAATAATACAATAGGTACAGAAGTTTACACAACCGTCCTGGATTTTCAGCATTGCGCGGGTACGGCCGCTCACTGCACCGGCAGGCAGCTTTTCCAGCGTCCGGCGCTGGAAGGGTGCATCAATACTGCGGCTCCCCTCGCCGGTCGCCACGGCCTTTTCCACAGCTTCCGTGAACGCAACCCGGTCAGCCGCACCGAAAATCACACCCGCACCGATCTCCGCAGCTTCATCCGGGCTGATCTGTGACCAGCAACCGCATACGCCGATCACCGCACCCGGATTTTCATCACGCAGCCGCCGAATCACCTGGCGGGACTTTCGCCCGCTTTCTGCCGTAACTGCGCAGGTATTCACGATTACGGCATCCGCCAGCTCACCGGGAGCCGCATGTGTATGACCGTGCTCCTGTAAAATTGTTTCCATGGCCTGGGTCTCATACTGGTTGACCTTGCAGCCGAGAGTAGATATAATGTATTTCATGTTTATTTCACCGTTTGATAAGGATTTTTAACGATATGGAACATTATCTGGACAATTCTGCCACAACGCCGGTATGCCCGGAGGCCGTTGAAGCCGCCGTTCGTGCGATGACAGAGACTTATGGGAACCCAAGCTCCACCCATACAAAGGGGCGTGACGCCAAACAGCTGCTGGATATTTCCCGCAAAACCATTTCCGCAGCACTGGGCTGCAAGCCGACCGAGCTGGTCTTTACCTCCTGCGGTTCAGAGAGTGACAACTGGGCCATCCTTCAAGGCGCTGAGCTTATGAAAAGAAAGGGCAATCATATTATCAGCTCTGCGGTCGAGCATGATGCAGTAAGGTGCAGTCTGGATGAGCTGGAGCATCGCGGTTTTGCGGTTACCCGATTAACCCCTTCCGCGGACGGCAGTATTTCTGTGGATGCCGTGCGGGAAGCCCTCCGCCCGGATACAATACTCGTTTCTCTGATGCTCGTCAACAACGAAACCGGAGCT
>JAZRWD010000150.1:0-15091 GCA_045599525.1 Candidatus Limivicinus sp.
TTCCTCCGCACAGCAGAGCTTGCCGCGGCCATTTCGCTTGGCCTCGTACAGTGCCCCGTCTGCCAGATGATAGAGCTGCTTAAAACTGTCTGCGTCTTTACCGGACAGCACCCAGCCGGCCGAAACACCTCTGTCCCCCTGAACACTCCGGACTGCCGAATCTACCGTTCGGTAGATTCGTTCAATGCACGCCGTGACTTTTCTCTTCTCTTCCTCATCGGCAAGCGGCAAAGCCACGGCAAACTCATCGCCGCCCATCCGGCTGACTAATGCCTTGCTTCCGGCTGCCTCCTGTGCAGCACATGCCATCACCTTCAGCAGTTCGTCTCCGGCATCATGACCAAAGCTATCATTATAGGATTTAAAACGGTCCACGTCCATCATCATAAAAGCCAGACAGTTTTCCTGCAGCAGGAGCTGCTCGACCTCATTGCGAAAGGCCATATGGTTCAAAAGTCCCGTCATCGAGTCTCGCCGATAAATGCTCTCCCATTGCTGCAGACGCTGGGAAAAACGTGTGTTTTCTTCAAGGCTCATGAGCCTTGCCGCATTTGTCGCGGAAACCTCCGTTACAATGATTTTGGTCCGTCTGGCTCTGACAGACGAATCATAAAACTGCTCTGAATAACAGAACACAAAGGCGCGGCTACCGTCCTTCTTTTGCAGAGAATGCTCCAAAAACACCGTACTGGATCTGGCCAGCTGAGACATGACAAGCGCAATATACTCGGTCCGTTCCCCTTCGGGAATCAAATCAAACTGGCTCAGCATCCCCTCGCGCCAGTCCATTGGTGTATAGCCGGTTAGCTCGGTGAAGGCCTCGTCCGCATCAACGATACGGTTTCCGTCATCCAGCAGATAACGGGTATATCGAATGGGGTAAACATTGGCCGCCGCAGCCGCTTCCTCGATTTTCCGTGAGTCGGGTAGAGGATGGACGTTTTCCATGACAGCCGGTTCCTGCCGTTTCTCAACATGCTCATCACGAATCATACGGATGAACTCTCCGGTAATATACGGGTCAAACTGACTGCCCGCACAACGCTGAAGCTCGGCAAGAGCCTCCTCCGTACACATCGCGTGGTGATACGGCCGGTCGTTCGTCATGGCGTCGTAGGCATCAATTACGGCAATGATACGGGATAAAAGCGGAATGCTCTCCCTGCTTAAGCCTGAAGGATACCCATGACCGTCCCAACGTTCGTGATGATACAGGACCATTTCTGCAATACCACTGAACTTGTCATTGCTCATTGCGATCTGGTAGCCCTTTTCGGTGTGGCTTCGAATCACGGTCCACTCGTCAGGAGTCAACCTTGATGGCTTGTTCAGGATATCCAGCGGGATACCGATCTTTCCGATGTCGTGCAGAAGACATAGCAGGCGCAGGTTGCTGCGCTCATAGTCTGTAAGACCAAGCCTCCCTGCAAGCTCATCGCCCAAGGCCTGGGTGCGCTGAACATGGGCTTCCGTATCGCTGTCGCACTCCTGCAACGCCTTCACCAGCGAAGAAAGGACCTGTGAATGATTGGAATTCCGGTCCAGCAGCTTTTTGATCGTCAGTGCATTCAGTGCTTCATCGATGGCCTCATTCGGATTCCCCAGGCTGTTTTCCGAACGGCTGACAGCAAACTGCAGATTTCCTTCAAACTGCTTCTCCACCTTCTCTGCACACTGCCGCATAAGTTCAGCATCCGCATCTCCGCAGAGCGCAATAAGCACAGCATCATGGCCACGAATATAATAGGAATCTGCCGGGAAGGAACTCCGCATGATCTCCGCCAGGTGTCGGATTTGGCGGTCGCCCTCCTCCTGACCCCGTGTGACATTGATCACGCCAAGACCGTTGATATCAAAGACAGCGACTCCCATGGAGATTGCCGGCTTTTCCTCTTCAGCATATTTTCGGAAGCTTGTCCATTTATGAAAGCCGGTCAGCAGATCCGTATCCAGTTCAACATCCGTAAAGACATACAGGCGCCCAAGCAGTTGTCCCCGCCGGTCTGTCAGCGGTCGGTAATCACAGCGTACGGCTCGCTCGACCTCACATTTATTCAGATAACACTGCACAGAAAACGGGCGCGTTGCATCTTCTGTTTTCACGGGAAAATTGAACTGTCCAACGAAAGCCTCCAGTGACATGCCGTCTTCAAAGTGCACTGGGCTCAGCAGCTTCTCTGCTCGTCCGTTCTTCATGACCAACAGCCCGTCATAATCGAACAGTACAATTCCCTGCCCGATGCTGTCAAACACAGTAACGGAAAGCCCCCGCAGCATAGCCTTGCGGGTATACAGGAAACAGCTCCAGTACATCAGCAACAGAACAAAACTGTAGCCGCAGATTGAGTAGTCCAGGTGGGGCAACTTTTCCCCGAATGGGGTATACAGAAACACGGCATTGATCCCCACGATCCCCAGCACGCCCAGAATAATGTATACGTACTGGTTGCGGTACTGCCGTGGAATTCCCATCATACGGTTGAGCAGCGCAGAAAGAGAGAAAGCTGTCAGACCATAGGTGAAGGTCAGGTGGCAATAATAGAGTGGTTTCATCACATAGGAAAACGCCCCGAACGTGTGCCCGTTTGGCGCATAACGGATAGCGATCTCCGTTAACGGATTGACCGCAAATAAAACGGTCTCAAACAGGACGTATACAATGGACAGTTTCTGCAGGCCCCGAAGAACAGTGCCCTTTTTCATTCGTGTCTGGCACGCAGTGAAATGCGCAAGCCCCAGCAGCATCCAGTCCATACCGATAAAATAAAGGCTGGAAAAAAGGGAGAAGCGAGAATACTCCTGCGTAAGCACACTCAGCAAATAGGTGACTGCAACCGCAGCACTGGCCAGTGAGGTCATCCCGAGATACTTTGCCGACCGTTCCGGACGATTGCCGCAAAAATAGGCAAACATCACATCGACTGCCGCCAGAATTACCGACAGCGCAATATATCCGCAGATAAAATTCTGTTCTGTAATCATCGGATCTCCCTCCTTTTCCGGCTGTAATTTTCCTTCTCCGTCTCCCCGAATGCAACCCTGGCCTCGTGCTCTTCTTTCCCGTTTCCGGTACTGATTCGATTACACGTTGCTCCTCGTCTCGCCCGTCGTGCAATAAACATTTCAACTATTTCAACTTTCAGAACAATTCGTCAAATTTAGTAATTCTTATAATAAAACATCTCTGTTTATTTTGCAAGCAACAAAAAGCAACCGCAAAAACCTCCATTAAAAATACATTTTGCGCTTTATGTAAAGCTTGCTTGACATCCTCTGCCGTCAGTGCTATACTGTGTACGTAAAGCGAACTTTACATGCAATTCATCGGAGGTGATGCCATGAAAAACCGCATCGAAGAGATCCGCACCGCCAGAGGCATCCGACAGGAGGATTTCGCAAAAATTCTCGGCGTTTCCCGTCAGACGATCAGCTCTCTGGAAAATGGGCGATATAACCCGTCCATCCTGCTGGCATACAAAATTGCCCGCTATTTTGAACTAAAAATTGAAGATGTGTTCATTTTTGAGGAGGAAGAATGATGTATTATAACAACAAACGACTGGTACTAAGTCTTTTCTGGATTGTCCTGGGTATCACATTACTCGCACTCTCCGTTGCCGGAATCCTGGATTCCGCTTTATACAGCGGCTTTGGCGGCGGTATGCTTGCTGTCGGCATCCTGCAAATGGCACGTAACCTGAAATACAGAAAAAATCCGGAGTATAAAGAGAAGATCGATATCGAGCTCACCGACGAACGCAGCCGCTTTCTGCGGATGAAAGCCTGGTCCTGGGCCGGGTATACTGCCGTCCTTGCCGGTGCCGTTGCCTCCCTCATTGCCTATCTATTGGGGAACATGCTGATTGGTCAGGTTCTCTCTTTATCCCTTTGTTTTGTCGTGTTTGCCTACTGGCTCTCTTACCTTATTCTCAGCCGAAAGTATTGATCTCTCTTCGGTCAAACCATCTATTCTCCCGAAAAGGAGCAAAACCATGAAAAATTATTTCTCCTGTCTTCTTCTGTTTGTCATATCTGCAGTTCTGCTGGCCGGTTGCGGCATCCGCTTTGAAAAGGCTCCCAATCTTTCCGGTCCAGACAATACTGCCGCAGCAAGCACCGTAGGAACTGCCCCGTCAGCAGATGCCACGGCACAGGATGCACAGGGTGAATTTCTGATTCCCGCAGTCACCGATTATCGTGCTTGCTACAGCAATGTACTGGACAGCTTCTACGACATCATCACCAGCACAGCAGAGAATTACGACATCGTCCCCGGTGGTATTGGCGCGTGGGAAGCTTCCGCCTGGCAGGAGTCCGAGCAGGCTCTGGCAAGCACAGGCTATCTGATCCGCGATATCAATCATGACGGTATCCCGGAGCTTATGGTCGGCGATATTCCCCACCTCACAGAAGACGTAACGCCCTATACCGGCGGCAGCGCCATCTATGCTCTTTACACCCTGAAAGACCGGGAACCTGTATGCATCCTGGAGGGATGGGCCCGCAACCGCCTTTATCTTCTGGAAGACGGTATGATCCTGAATGAAGGGTCCGGTGGTGCAGCCTACTCAATTCTAGCCACCTACACTTTGCCGTCCAATGCAGCAGAGGCAGTCTGCAAGGATTATTATTTCACCCATGAGACCGACGAGACCTTCAGTGAGATCGCCGTTTATCACAATACCATCCCCGCCTGGGTCGTTTCCGTGTCGGAAAAACTGGATATGACAGCTGAAGATCTATGGAACCTGGAAGCCGAATTGGCTGCCCATGCCATAAGCCTTCCCTTCACGCCCTTTGCCGAATACCCATTGGCTGACACCGGTTCGCTTGTGGCCCGCTTTGCCGCGTCGGACACAGACCTTTCCCACTTCACCCGCATCGTTCTGGATGACGGCAGCTCACGCTGCGACCTGCTGCTCTCTGCTTACGGCAGTGTACAGGATTTCACCGTGCTTTCCATCAAATTTGTGGAGACAGCCGACGGCTTTGCTTACTCAGGCAAAGAGCTTTACCGTTACGGCACCCTCAGCAGCGACACCCCGGTCATACTCTCCCTGACCTTTTTCGGAGACATGCCGAGCTATGCCATCTCATACAAGGACAGCACCGGCCAAACCCATTACTACTCCATCAGCCTAAGTGGAAAAGACGGCTCCCTGCAGCTGACAGAGATCTAAGCAAACCTAAGCACTGACAGCAGGTACTGCTTCTCTTATCTTTAAGAACTATATTACTGATCACAGGTAAAGACTGTTTTTCGGCTTTTACGCCGGGAAACAGTCTTTTCAATTACTTCCCTGCCATTCTGCCCGGGCATGCAGGATTATGTGGGACGCCTTCAATAGTATTTGTGGCATTAATATCGTCATTCAGTATTTTCATGTTTATTGAGTGCATTTTCCTGAGCTGAAGGTAAAATACGGCAACTATTTCTGCCTATTACACAGTGTATCCAATATAATCGGTTTTTTTGCATTGAGAACGCCTGAATCACATTAAAAAAATTGTTGACATTTTTTCATCTTCATGGCATATTTAATCGGATTGAACAGGAGGGAACATTCACCTGTTTTCTTCTGTAATTTAGTATTAGGAGAAAAGACATGGAACACAAAACAAGAGGCAGCTTTTCCGGCAACCTCGGCTTCGTACTGGCAGCAGCCGGCGCAGCTGTCGGTCTCGGTAACGTATGGAAATTCCCGTATCTGGCCGGCTCTTCCGGCGGCGGCGTATTTCTGCTGATTTATCTCTGCATCTGCTGCGTTGTCGGCTTCCCCCTTCTGGTTGCTGAAACCAGTATCGGTCGTCACGGCCAGGCAGACGGTTACACCAGCTTCAAGCGCATCGCAACCGAATCCAAGAGCAAGTCTCCGAAACTCTGGGGCTTCTTCGGCTTCTTTGGTACCCTCTCCGGTATGGTCGTCTACACCTACTACACCGTAGTCGGTGGCTGGGTCCTTGCATATGTTTGGAAAACTGCTACCAGCCCGCTGGACACCCTCACCGGTGATGCTTTCGGCGCATTCATCACCAGCTCAATTGCACCGCTGGTCACAACCCTGATTTTTACCGCCTGCTGCTTTGCTATCATTTGGGGTGGCGTTCAGAAGGGTATTGAAAAGGCCTGCAAGGTCATTATGCCCGCTCTGGTCATCCTCCTTCTCGTCGTTCTCGTCCGCGTTGTAACCCTGCCGGGTTCCTTCGAAGGCATCAAGTATCTGTTTGTTCCCAACGTGCAGAACATGCAGAACGCAGGCGGCCTTGGTAAGGTCGCTTTGGCCGCAATGAGCCAGTCCTTCTTTACCCTGTCCATGGCAACCGGCATTATGATCATCTACGGTTCTTATCAGCCCAAAGAAACCAACCTGATCAAGAACTCCATCTCCGTTATCGTTCTGGATACCTTCGTCGCACTGCTCGCCGGTATCTGCGTACTGGGCACTGTATTCGCATTCGGCCAGGAGCCTTCTGCCGGCGCCGGCATGCTGTTCGGTTCCCTGACCCTCGCTTTCAACTCCATGGGTCCCGTATTCGGCCACATCTTTGCAAGCCTGTTCTTCTTTGCTGTTTTCCTGGCTGCCGTTTCTTCCGCTATTTCCCTGTTGGAAGTTTCCGTCAGCTTCCTGACCGACACCTGCAAGATTGAACGCAAAAAGGCACAGATCGGTTACTCTGTTATCGCTCTGATCATCGGCGTTATCGCTTCTCTTTCCAACGGCCTGCTTGCCAACATCAGTATCTTCGGCCTGAACATCTTTGACGCTCTGGGCTGGTTCGGTGAGACCCTGCTTATGCCTCTTGCCGGCGTGTTTATCTGCCTCTTTGTTGGCTGGATCTGGAAGCCGCAGAACGCACTCAAGGAAATCACCAACGAAGGCACCATCCGTTTCCCGTTTGCACCAGTCTGGTCCTTCCTGGTCAAGTTTGTCCTGCCGTTTGTTATCGTTTACATTTTCGTCGTAGGCATCATCTGATTGAATTCCTAAAAAGGAGAATTCTGAAATGGCTAACGTGTTTAACTTCAATAACATCACCACTGTGGTTTATCAGGATGGCAAGGGCGAGCGCCAAGTCATGATCGGCAAAGACGCCATGATCGTCAAGAACGTGCTGCATCCCGGCTTTCCCCCGTTCAAGCACAAGCATCCCCACGAGCAGATTGCAACCATCGCCTCCGGCCACTGCGAATTTATGATCGACGGTGAATGGTTCCCCATGGGTCCCGGCGATATGGTTTATGTTCCGTCTAATGTCGAGCATGATATCAAAGTTCTGGGTGATGAACCTGTCGTCAATTACGACATTTTCACCCCGATCCGCGAAGATTTCCTGAAGCTGGTTGCTGAAGTTGAAGCACAGCAGAACAAAGGTTAATGGCCATGAGCGTTGAAAAGACCATAAAAAATCTGAAACTCCGCGGCTACACCGTGCAGCATTTCGCTACCGGTGCGGAAGCAGCAGCTTACCTTGCCTCCGAGATTCATGATACAGAAGTCGGTTTCGGCGGCTGCTCCACCGCAGCACAGATGAACCTGTTCGATGTTCTCTCTGAGCGCAACACCTGCTACTGGCACTGGAAACAGCAGCCTGCAGTAGATGCTATTGCAAAAGCCAATAACGCCCCGGTCTATATCACCGGTGCCAATGCAATTGCAGAATCCGGCGAGATCATCAACATCGACGGACGCGGTAACCGCCTAGCCGGCCAAGTCTATGGCATTGGCAAGAAAGTCTATATCCTTGCCAGCGTCAGCAAGATTGCCCCGGATTTCACTTCTGCCGTTGACCGTGCGCGCCAGGTTGCCGCAGTAACCAGAGGAAAGGATTTCCCCTATAATACTCCCTGCAAACTGGATAACAAATGCCATGACTGCCGCTCGAAGGAGCGTTTCTGCAACGCTATGCTGGTCCTCTGGGGCCCGATGTTCGATATGGAAGGCATGGAAGTCATCCTGATTGACGAAGCCCTCGGCTATTAAGAAAACCATTATCAAAAGGATCGCAGTACGTTCTGCGATCCTTTTTCTATCTGCTTGCCGAGAAAGATCACTGCACTCTGACACATTTCCAATTCCCACATCGGCGCAAAAAAGCGCATACAAAAGGCAAAAAAACCTCCGCTGACCAGACCGGTCGGCAGAGGTTTTTATCTTTCTTTATTTCGTTATCTATCAGAGCTTCGTGCAGAAGAATGCTCCGAGCTTACGAATGTTTTCGTCGATTACCTTTTCGGTCAGACCGCTGAAGTTCATACGCATGCAGTTTCTGCCGGCTCCCTCTGGGTTACCCTCAGTGAAGAAGATAGAGCCATCACCATAGCAAATGTTCAGCTTCTCGGCAACCTCAGCCTTCAGTGCGGTCGCGTTGATCTGTTCCGGAAGCTCTACCCAGACATAGTAGCCGCCATCCGGGCAGGTGTGCTTCGTTCCCTCAGGGAAAGAGGCATCCAGTGCGTTCAGCATAGCGTCGCGACGGCTGCGGTACATGTCGTTGAGCATCTTGAGGTGTGCAGGATACAGACCCCTGCGCACAAATTCGGCAAACAGTGCCTGAGAGATGCCGTTGGTGCAGGTATCCAGGCCAAGCTTAAGATTCTTGCACTTATCCATGATTGCATCACCGGCAACCATATACCCAAGACGTGCACCAGGAGAGAAGACCTTGCTGAAGCTGTTGACCAGAATGACATTGTCGCTGGTATCAAATGCCTTAATGTACGGCAGTGCTTCCCCGCTGTAGCGGATCTCACGATACGGGTCATCTTCAATCAGTACAACGTCATACTTCGTTGCAAGCTCTGCCAGACGTTTTCTCTTTTCCAGGCTAATCGTCTTGCCGGTCGGATTCTGGAAAGTCGGAACCGTGTAGATAAGCTTGGGGTTATACTGTTTGATTTTCTCTTCCACATCAGCCGGATCAATGCCGTCATCGTCTGTCTTGCAGGGGATGAGATTTGCCTCAAACTGCTTGAAGATCATGCTGGGCTGCATGAAGCAGGGGGTCTCCACCAGAACGTAATCTCCGGGATTCAGGAACAGCGAAGAGATGATAGACATCGGCTGAATTCCGCCGGTCGTTACCATAATATTTTTGATCTCGGTCTGCACACCCCAGGGAGCCAGCATCTGGTCCTTGATCTGACGGCGCAGTTCTTCATTGCCAAGCGTAGAGCCATATTTCACTGCTGTAAAGCCGGTGGAATTAGCCTGGAAGACCTCCTGAGAGATCTCGCGCAGGGTATCCATCGGATATGCTTCGATTGCCGGCGCACCGGCAGCGAAAGAAATGATACCGGGGTTGACCAGAGAGTCTGTCAGGACCTTAAGGTTCTTGACTTCCCGTTCCATAATATCAATACGTCTTGCAAATTCTGACATTATTCTTCACCTTTTTCTTTTTATTGTTCTGCTGATAGTTTCAGATACTAATACAATCGGATAGGCTTGTCAACTGTGAAGCTGGACTTTCTGCCCCTTCCCTCATATACAGGCCCGAATCGAATTCCGTTTTACGAGACGAGCAAATAACACACGCGGGCTCTAGGAGAAACAGCAAATGAAAGAGCCATTATTTTGCACTGAAGAGATAGCCGCCCTGCGGATGGGTCTTCAGCAATGTCGGATTGGTAGGGTCAGCTTCGATCTTCTTACGCAGGTTGCTGATATGCACAAATAAAGAACGGTAGTCACCCAGGCTTGGTTTTTTCCAGACGCCGCTATAGAGTTCCTCATAGGTAACAAATGCCCCCGCCCTCCTGGCCAGGAACCAGAGAAGGTCGCACTCCGTCGGCGAAAGATATAGCTCTCTGCCGCTCTTTGTCACCTTATGGCTGACGCTATCCAGGCTCAGCTCACCAAACTCCAGCACTTCGACCATATCCGGTTTTGTTGTGCAGCGGCGCAGGGCAGCTTCAATGTGGGCCAGCAGAACAGGACCATGAAAGGGTTTTACCAGATAATCGTCTCCGCCCATGTTCAGGGCCTTAATGATCGTAGCGTCGTCATCCAGGCAGGAGATAAAAATGATTGGGATAAAAACCATCTCCCGGACCTTCTGGCAGAAAGCAATACCGTCCATTCCCGGCAGCATGATGTCGCTGAGGATAATATCGTATTCACCGGTCCGTACCAGGCTGATTCCTTCTTCCCCCGTATGCACAAAGCTGACCGAGTATTTCCCGTCCTTACGCAGATAGTAGGCCAACACCTCACAGACATTCAGATCGTCTTCAATTACCAGTACATTTTTCATTTCGTCCCTCACAAATGCCTTGCAAACAGACACTGCCTCTTTTATAGTTAAGGCAGGAATTCGTGGATTTCTGCGCTCAGTATACCTGAGAGGTCCCATTCTGTCTATAGCGTTCATCTGAACCATCAACACTTGCACAAGGTAGGAGCTATGTCAAAAACATTTCCGTCCCGTCGGCTTGTGCTCCTTGGGGCACTGCTGTTTCTGTTGTTCTTCTGGTTTTTTCTCAGCCGTCTCAACGTTAAACTCTGCCCTGCCCTGCCGGAAGGCTCGTTTTCCCTCTCGCGGGGGCAGAACCTGTTTTCCGCCTCCCGTCTGCTTTCCGAGCGTGAGATTTATGCAGAGGATCACCTTGTATCCGACACGGCTGAGAGCAGGATCGTCAAAAAACTGAGCGGTAAGCTGCTGCTCCCTTCCGCACTGTTTGATACAGCCCCGGAGGAACTTCCGGAGCTATATGTTCCCGGCACGCAAAGCTGTGTGATGGTCGTAAACGGCAGAGTGTTTACCGCCCCCGCGGACGGAGAGTCTCTCCGTTGTTCCCTGGCTGACCTGTTGGAGCCTGACTCGATTATCGGCAAAGATACTGTTCCGTTCTCCGTAGATCTGTACTATCTTTATGGCAACAGTCCTTCCTTCTCCAACGGTCTGCTGTATCTGGGCAGTGCCGGCCGTATATCAAGCCTGATTTCTGCCGGCAGCTTCCAGCGCTTTTTTGTCATCGGCATTTCTTTTATGATCTTGCTGTATTCACTTAGCCTGTATAGCTGCAAAACTTCGGAAAAATATCTGCTGTATCTGGCCCTGCTGGCCTATACCACGTCCGCCCGTACTCTTTGGAACACACTGCCTGCTCTGAAACAGCTCCCTTTGCTGAATCTTCTTCTCTTCGGCACAATCCCTCTGCCCGGTGTATCCGTTTCGGTCAGCTATTATGTTTCTTACCTTGTGCTGAAGCTGATCCTCGCATTCATGCGCTATCTTCTGCTTCGGGAGTTCATTCCGGTCAGAATCGGCAGGCTTCCCTACTTTTGGGCAACACTTTTTCTGTTTGTTGTCGCGCTTCCCTTCTGCTTTGCCGGTCATGGCTATCTCGCCTCCCAGGCCTTTATTCTACTGTGCCACCTGGTGGAGCTCATTTTCCTCACGTTGGGGAGCCGAGAGCATTTCAGAACCTGCCTGACACTCACGATCGTCTGGTGCTTCACCGTTGCCCTTCGCGTTCTCGACCTGTTTTATACCTGCGGCTGGGCACCGCATGGCATAATCGAGGCCAGTCTGAAACTGCAGGGCATCATTGAGACCTTCTTCACACTGGGCTTTGTTATCGTCATCAACCTGAAGTTTGCCGGAAAATACCGGGAAGCCGATGACCTTCGCATCTCACTGGCAGAGGTTAATCGGAATCTGGAGCGCATTGTTGCCGAACGTACGGAGGACCTCCGGCTCCGCAACGAGGAACTCTCCGCTGCTTATCACCACATGAATGAGATTCAGCAGCAGAAGGATGAGTTTATGACCAACATCATCCATAACCTGAAGACCCCGCTCTTTTCCCTGTACGGATATGCGGACATGGCCATGGATGAGATGGTGGATTCCCCTGAGCTGGCCCGCAGGCATTTGAATGAGATTAACAAAAACACCGCCTATGCAAAAGAACTGATCGATAATCTCTTTCTCTGTATGCGTCTGGAGGACGGCAAAGTCCAGTACCAGCCAATGCCCTTCTCTGTTGCCATGCTTCTCGCACAGCTGGAAAGCACCACCCGCGCACGCACCGAAACCGCCGGCATTTCGCTGTCTGTCCTGGCCCCGGAAGAGGAACTAATCCTAACCTCGGACATTCTCTATCTTCGTCAGGCACTGCAGAACATCATTGATAATGCCGTCCGTCACAGTGCAGCCGGGACCTCCCTCCTGATTCAGGCCGGCAAGCAGCAGCGGCAATTTGAAAGCGATCCAACAGAACGCCCCTGGGTATGCATCCGTATCCAGGATCAGGGCGAGGGGATCTCTCCGGAAGATATCCCGCTCATCTTTGGCCGCTACTATTCCGGTGGGAAAAAGGGCGCTTCCTCTTCCGGTCTCGGCCTGACCATAACAAAGGAGATCATCACGCAGAACGGCGGCCACATCGAAGTGGACAGCGTTGTGAACCAGGGTACCGTCTTCCGGGTCTACCTCCCGCTGAACTGACTCTCACGCCTGCGCCGCTTCGCGCCAGCCTCGATATTTGCCTCCGCAGATTTCTCTTTTGTGGACTTTCCTATTGAAATCCGTCATACTGAGATACGAAAAAGCTCCTGCCTCCACAATCAGCGATGAGGCCGGAGCTTACTTCTTTATTCTCTTTTGTTACTCGTTTTCACCGCTACGGGCCTTCTCTTCCGCTGAATACCTTCCGCCAGACCTGCCAGCGCGTATCCGGCCTCCGCGGTGAGAATCCCTGCCGGTACATCGAGGATAACATGCTGTTTTACCGTCGTCGTTGACACGCACACACAGACGGCCAGCAAAAAGGACACCCATTGATACCAACTCGGAATTCGTTTATTTCCCCGCACGGCAATCCAGCTCAGCCAGGCAGCAAAGCAGTGGATTGAGGGGAACAGATTCGTTGGCCTGTCGGCGATATAGGTCAGCCGCAGAAGTCTTTCAAATACTCCGTTTCCTGCGATTGCCGGTCGGCTCATGGTTGTTGGAAAAAGGATAAAGATGACGAAGCAGATCGTCTCCCCGATAAAATGCGCCGCAATAAACCGATAGCCGTCTCCTTTGTCGAATTTTACACCGAGAATATAGTTCGCTGCCCAGAACACGACGCATCCCCAGTAAAAGATGACCGTCCATGGCAGGAAGGGAATAACATCGTCCAGCCCGGTCGTCAATTGATGATGAATGCTGTTCTGTGAAAGGAAGCGTCCGCTATAGTAGACCAAACAATTCAAAACAAACGCACTGAGCGGAAGCAGGATATCTTTTTTGTTCAGGGTAATCTTCTGCAATACAAACCTCCGAAAAGTTCTCTCCATTTCGCCGAACGGAAGACCGACCGCTCACGCCGAGCTCTCGCGTTTTGGAATATATTTACAGTTTACCATATTCTGTTGATACCGCAATAGCCGAATGGCAAAATTTACATGCTGTCCATTTTCCCTCTGCCTACGGGTTTGGGAGCCGACAAAAACCGCACCCGTTTTTCCCGATCAACGTCCGCACTCCGACAGCGCTTCGTTTCAGTATTCTTCCATTGTCGTCAGGCAAACTGTCTGCTATAATACCGTTTAGTGATTATCACGGCCAGACCAAACAGAAAGGATCAACATCATGAAAATTAAAAAAGTTGAGCTGCGCCTTATCCATCCGGATTATTCCAAGTCCGCCAACCCGAACATGAAAAACTTTACCGGCGGCTGTATCCCCATTATGGTTCGTATCATCACCGACGAGGGGATCTACGGCGATGGTGCCATCAGTCTGGGCTTTGGCGTTGGCCAGACGGCAATTATCGAGCTATGCAAGGACTTCGCCCGCCGCATCATCGGCAAGAATCCACTGGAGACCGAGGTCATCTGGGAAATGCTGCACAACTCCCGCGGCTTCCCCGGTTTTACCTATCAGAGTGTCCAGTCCGGCTTTGACATTGCCCTGTGGGATATCAAAGGCAAGGCCTTCAATGTTCCGCTGTATATTCTTCTGGGCGGTGCCCAGCGCAAAAAAATGCGTGCCTATGCCAGCCAGCTTCAGTTTGGCTGGATCGACAGCAAGCATGTTGCCGCCACCCCCGAGGACTATGCGGAAAATGCCAGACGTGCAGTGGAAGCCGGCTATGATGCCGTCAAGGTCGATTTCTGGGCCTATGACGAGACCGGGCGCCCCATGAACCGCGATGATCGCCGCGGCCTTGTATCCCCCAAAACCATGCGCCTGGTGGAGTCCCGTGTTGCTGCCGTGCGCGAGGCCATCGGCCCGGATGTGGACCTCATACTGGAAGGCCACGCCTTCAGCGATGTTCTCTCTGCCGTGCAATTCGGTATGGCCCTGGAAAAGTACAACATTCTCTTCTTTGAAGAACCCTGCTTCACCGATCCCGAAAATTACCGCCGTGTTGCCGATAAGCTCAGCATGCCCCTTGCCGGCGGCGAGCAAAGCGTCTCTCGCTGGGACTTCGCTCCCTTCCTGGTCAACCGTTCCATGCAGATCCTGCAGCCGGATGTGGGTAACTGCGGCGGCATCTCCGAGCTGATGAAGATTGCTCAGATGGCCGACGTTTACGAAGCCTCTATTCAGGGCCACTGCTGTGAAACACCGATCATTCTTGCCGCAACACTGCACATTGAAGCCGCTATCCCCAATTTTGCAATCCACGAGCAGCATATTGAATGCTACCAGCCGTACATCAATGAGCTCTGTACAGAGTCCTGGTATCCCGAAAACGGCTATTATACGGTCCCCGAGGGGGTCGGCCTTGGCACCGAACTCTCAGAGTATTCTTTGACCCACTGTGACTGCGTCACCATTGAATAACTCCATAGAAAGCAGGACTTCACACGGGAAAATCATTAGAACAGGATGAATCATAACATGTCCGTTACCAAAAGCGCGCTGAAAAACTTTCTGAAGCTTCACCCGTTGAAAGAGATTTCCGCAGCAAGAATTGAATATTCCTGGCAGCTCACACCGGGCTTTGATCAATTCGCCGCCGACTATATCGAAAAAACTTACCCTGCGGAAGCTGCCGACCGAGAGCTGGAACAGCAGATTTCCGTAATGGACGCCCCGAATGAACTGGTAAACCTGATGCGGAAGGAATTGCGGGACAAAACCTGGGTAT
>JAZRWD010000151.1:0-4450 GCA_045599525.1 Candidatus Limivicinus sp.
TGGTGCAAACCTCTCTCAGGGCCAGCGGCAGCTCATCTCCATTGCCCGCGCCGCAGTGGCTGACCCGCCGGTCATGATTCTGGATGAAGCCACGTCCTCCATAGACACCAGAACGGAGGCCATTGTCCAGCGAGGCATGGACAAGCTGATGGAAGGGCGGACCGTCTTTGTCATTGCGCACCGCCTGTCCACGGTAATGAACAGCGATGTTATTATGGTTCTTGACCACGGCCGAATCATTGAGCGCGGCAATCACAAGGACCTGATTGCTGCAAAAGGCACCTATTACCAGCTGTATACCGGTGCATTTGAACTGGAATAAGGAACGTGTGCGCGTTCCCGGATAAAAGAAAATAACCCTGTTCTGCGAGGCTCTTTGCAGAACAGGGTTATTGTTTCCTGTATGAAAAGCAGGGGCAGAATCGTTATGCAGAGCGATTTGCACACTAAATGAGAAGAGGGCAATACTTCTCTTCGGGAACTACACAGCATTACCGGAAAAAAACCAGCAGGGTGTTATAGAAGGACAGAAGCCAGGTCGTCCAGTCGTGAAAGGCCCGGTCAACGATGACCAGAGAAGCGTTCTCTCCATCTGCCAGCCGGGCGGTACCTTCTGTCAGTACGGAATACCCCTCCAGCATATTCTCATACTGGGAATCATGGCTTCCGGCAGAGGCAAAGTGAAAACGAATGGGGTAAAGCCCGTCGGGCAGTGAATTGAGTGCATCCAAAATGCCTTCAGACCCAAGGTTGCCCGAATAGCAGCCAAACCAGGCAAAAAGGTCGGTGCATTCCATCATTCCGGTATAATAGGCAGCCAGTGATCCGTTGGATAAGCCGGCAATCGCGAAGTGGTCCCTTGCGGCCTGCAGCTGCTCGGGTGTGCTGCCTTCTGCCCAGGTGGAGAAAAGCTCCACAATGGCAGGCAGGATATCGTTGCGAAATTCCGGCGTCAACTGGACTGGCTTGCTGTATTCCCCGTACTCGAATTCCCAGAAGCCAGCGTTGGTATTGATTGTGACGAGAATCAGCGGGGGACAGTATCCGTAATAGATCATACTGTCCGCAATGTCAGCAGCGCGGATGCCAATCGTGTCGCGGCAATAGTGGTATTCATCCAGCCAGGCCATTTCATCCTGTTCGTAGCCATGAATCAGGAACAGAACATCATATTTCCTCTGTGTATCGTATCCGTAGGGCAGGTAGACCCGGCAGTCCTTCGTAATCGGGGTAGAGTCACGGCCAAAGTCCCGTTCAAACTGATAATTCCGTGTGGTATAGGAAAAGCTGCGTATTGTTCCTTTTTCCGGGCTGTCCATTGCGGCAATCTGTTCCGGAAGCGCGTAATCGGCAAAAGAAAGCACTTTGCCACAGTCACATTGCAGGTCGAAATAGCGGTGGTAGATCGGCTCCAGGCATTGTGTGCATTTGCCGTCAGGAGTATGTGCAGTATGGGAACAGTCTGAAGAGCATACGCTGCAACGGCCTTCGGACCACCGGTGTGTGCAGGCGGAACCGCAGGTTACGCACATCCCATCCTGCCAAGTGCCGTGGGAGCAGGTAAGGCAGCAGACGGTGCATTGCGGACCGGACCAGCGGTGTGCACAGGGCATACCGCAAAGCTGACAGACCCCGGTATCCTTCCAGTTATGGGGACAGGGTGTGGGGGCAGGAGGCTGTGCAGTCTGTCCGCAGGCACTGAGCAGGGGTATTGCCAATACGACCAGTACGAGCAGAAAAAGCGGTAAACAGAGGGACGCAGGAAAAGCCTTTGGTAAACGTTTCATCCGGTCGATCCTTTCGACGTTAACACATACCGCCGGGAGCGGCCATGGCTTCCGGCGGTGGTAAAGTACTTGATCCGGCTTTCAGGCTGCCACAGAAGGCAGGCGGAGCACATCATTGCTGCGGTGAAGCAGCCGAGAGAAGCAGGTGGCAAGATTTCGTTCAATCTGCCGGCAACCGTCCACAGTGAGCGGGCTGGGGAGACCGGAGGAGCCGATGGCCTCAGCAAAGGGAACCGATTCACCGCCTTCCGTAAGGGCAATGTAGAGTTGGCGGGCATAAAGATAATCCTCTGTTTCCAACGAGAAGATCCCCAGTGCTGCGGTTGCAGAAACGGCGTAGGAAATATAGTAAAATGGTGCCGTGAAGGTATGGGGAACGGTGCACCAGTTCCGCCAGTTGCCGGAGGAGGCAACGTAGTATTCACCGTAATAATCGGCATAGACATCATAGACCAGCGCAGCGAGGTCCTCGGTTGTATTCAGGGTGCCGTTCATACGGGCCTGCAGGGCGCGAAGCTGCAGCTCATCCTGCAGACAACCCTCAACAACAGAGTAAAGCATGCCGGAAATACAGTCAAATTCCATAGCCTCTCCCAGTGTATCCCCAAAGATTTCCCGCAGATAGGGCATGAGCAGCATTTCCATTCCCTGGGAGTGTACTTCAGCCAGGTCCAGGTCAACTGTCTTGTAGAAGGACGGTGTTTTGTCCATATACCCTGCGTAGAAGTGGCCGAACTCGTGGGCAAGGGTCATTGCATCGGAAGCACGCCGATAAGGATAGTCAAAAATAAACCGGGTGCCGTAATAGGGAAGATCCACGGTGTAACCACGGTCGTTTTTGGTAGGGGAGTAGCCCATGTCATGCAGATGATAGGTTTCCAGTTCATCGAAGGCTTTTCCTGCATTTACACTGACCCCTTTCAGCCAGGGCCGCAGCATCTCGAAAATCTCTGCTTCGGAATAGTTTTTCCGGTAGGAACGGTAGCCTTTGGAAGCGTAAAACGCATCATCAAAATCCGAGAGGTAAGGAGCGGCGAAGTTTTTGGCGAAGCGGCGCAGTGCAGACAGATCCTCCGGCGTATAGTCTCTTCCGTACGACTCATAGGCCTCCTCTGCGTAACTGTCGTAGCCGTCATAGGCAGCAATGGCAATCATGTTATCTAGCACCTGAAGATACAGCTCATAAAAAGCTTCCTCGGTGTGCGGATCGTTGCTGTCCGGATCATTCATCAGCCGGTTATACGCAAGCTGCAGATCACTGCTTTCCTGTAGCAGCCGGTAGGCCTCATCATCCAGCGCGTTATATTCCCGAAGATCATCGGCCAGCTCGAGGTCGTCCATATAGACGGCCATTGCGTCACCGTAGGGAGAGAGCAGTACCTCCTGCAGTGTAAGGCACATCCGGTCGGAAATATCGGCGAGCTTCACATCCATAGTGTTGTACGTGTCGGCAATCTCATCATTGGTACAGTCTGCGTCGTAAGCGATACCCAGAAGAGAGTAATCTGTCATCAGTCTCTCATACTGGTCTACCACTTCATCGAACAGCGCCTGCAGCCGGGCCAGATTGCCGGAGGTGGCGCACAGCTCACGCATTTGCGCAAGAACCGAATCCGTGTAGGCTTCATCAAAAAGATTGGGTTCCATTTCTGCGTAATCAATGGGTGTTCTTTCCGGCGCACAGTAAATTCTTCCGACAACGGCTTCATCTTCTGCAGAGAGCGAAAAATGCGGGGCAGCCGCGCTAACCTCTGCGAATACGGGGCAGACTGTCAGGCTGACCACCAGAGAAAGGGCTAAAAAGAAGGAAAGAATACGGTGGGAATAGAGCTTGTACATAGTACCTCCTTTTTTGTAAGCTGAAGTATGTGCAGGAACAGCGGACCAAAGTCTTTTCCGGTAGTATATCATGGCAGAACGGGGCACGCAAGAAACAGCTGTGCCGGCAATCGGTTCGCCCGGGGTACAGGTGAACTGAAAAAAAGCGACTGCCTCACCCCCGTGAAGCAGACGCCCAACAAATCTATAATACAGAAAATGAAGAAGAACGTCAAGAAGAATACACATATATTTGCAACTTTTGAAGGAACTTTTACCCTTTGCACAGGAAAATAGGCTGGATTTCGTGCATCTTTGCCGTTGAAAATCTATCCCCCTTCTGTTACAATACAATCACAGAACAAAAGATGACTTGGATACCAAGGGCACAAGCCCAATGTACATAGATGAAAGTCCTTCGGAGCGGCCGAAGGGGGCTCACAGAGGTGAGTGGTTGTACATGAATCCAAATACAGGAGAAAGAGAGGAAGAAAAGATGTTAGATACAAAAAATTTACAGGAATGACCTCTGATTGCCGAAGATAAGCAGTCAGAGGTCGTTCCTTTTTTCGGGGAAGACGACAAAGGAATAACACGATATGCGGCCGGTTACCAAACAGGGTAATGGGCAATGTCATTAAGTTAAGATGACGCATCCCCCTACACTCAGGAAATGAGATGTAGGGGGATATTTTTTCGTAATAAATCCAAAAAAAGGCTTGACAAAGGCATGGTTTTATGCGGCCATTTTGCTACCTTCGGTTAGCAAAATTTCCCTTGTAGTTAGAAGTGTGTTCCGGCACACCAAACTACAAGGAGGAATTCCACATGAAACCTATCGAAGT
>JAZRWD010000152.1:0-9538 GCA_045599525.1 Candidatus Limivicinus sp.
CGCAGCAGACGGCGCAGCACGTAGCCGCGGCCTTCATTGGAGGGCAGAACGCCGTCGCAGATCATGAAGGTGGAGCTGCGGATATGGTCGGTAATGACACGGAGGGAAACGTCCTTCTTATGGGTCTGGCCGTAGAAGGCGCCGGTCAGCTCGCTGACCTTATTGGTGATGTTCATGACGGTGTCAACATCGAAGAGGGAGTTGACGTCCTGGCAGACAACAGCCAGACGCTCCAGGCCCATGCCGGTGTCGATGTTCTTCTGCTTGAGTTCGGTGTAGTTGCCGTTGCCGTCGTTATCAAACTGGGAGAAAACGTTGTTCCAGACTTCCATGTAACGGTCGCAGTCACAGCCGACGGTGCAGTCCGGCTTGCCGCAGCCATACTGTTCGCCACGGTCATAGTAAATTTCCGAGCAGGGGCCGCAGGGACCTGCGCCATGCTCCCAGAAGTTATCGGACTTGCCGAAACGGAAGATGCGCTCCGGAGCAATGCCGATCTCCTTGTCCCAGATCTCGAATGCCTCATCGTCGTTCTCGAAAATGGAGGGGTACAGACGGTTGGGATCGAGGCCGACCCATTCCGGAGAGGTAAGGAATTCCCAGCTCCAGGCAATGGCTTCATGCTTGAAGTAATCGCCGAAGGAGAAGTTGCCGAGCATCTCAAAGTAGGTGCCGTGACGTGCGGTCTTACCGATGTTTTCAATGTCACCGGTACGGATGCACTTCTGGCAGGTGCAGACTCTGTGTCTGGGGGGCTCGACTTCACCCTTAAAGTAGGGCTTCATGGGTGCCATGCCGGAGTTGATCAGCAGCAGGCTGGCATCGTTCTGCGGAATCAGGGAAAAGCTGGGCAGGCGGAGGTGTCCCTTGGTCTCAAAAAAGCTGAGGAACATCTCTCGCAGTTCGTTTACGCCATATTTTTTCATCGTTTTCTCCTCCTTATGTTCTGCATTTGCGGAGCATGGAATACCGTGGTGCCGCTACGGGGAGCTTCATGTGCAGCTCCATCATGGCGTGGCGCGTGTCCGGAATCTCATTTCCGTCTGCATCATAAATATGTTCTGCAATAAATTTTATCGGTTCCGAGCCCGGGCACAGAAGCTCAAGCTCATCTCCGGCAAAAAACTTATTTCTCTGGAAAAGCACCGCTTCCCCGTCCTCACTGCAGGAGTCTACCACTGCTGCAATGTCGGCGCCGACGGTATAGGATGTCTCGGAATAATTCTGCCCCGGGTCACCGTAATAAAAGCCCGTGCAGTACTCCCGGTGGCTGACCATCTCCGTCTCGTTGACCCAGACCGGGTCGAGAGGACGGCCGGCCAGTGCCGCGTCGATGGCATGCCGGTAGGCATTCGTGACCACGCCGGCATAATACGCGGATTTCATCCGGCCCTCGATCTTGAAGCTGTCAATACCGGCATCAATCAGTTCGGGCACGTGCTCGATCATGCACATATCCCGGGAATTCATAATAAAGGTTCCCTTGTCCTCAGTGATCTCGAAATACTCACCCGGGCGTTTTTCTTCCACCAGATGGTATTTCCCCCGACAGGGCTGGGCGCACTGACCGCGGTTCGCGTCTCGCCCGGTCATGTAATTGGACAGCAGGCAGCGCCCGGAAAAGGAGACACACATCGCCCCATGGACGAAGGCCTCGAGCCGCAGCTCCTTCGGGGTATTGGCCCGAATTTTGCGGATATCCTCCATCGGCGTCTCCCGCGCCAGAACGACCGTGTCGGCCCCCAGCTCGTACAGCATATTCGCTGTCGCGCTGTTGATGACACCCAGCTGCGTGCTGACGTGGCGGGCAACCTTTGGAGCATATTTTTTGGCATTTGCCAAAATGCCCAGGTCCGCGATGATCAGGCCGTCAACACCGGCATCCTGGAGGGTTTCCAGATATTCCGGCAGCTGCAGCAGCTCATCTTCCCTCGGAAGGGTATTGCAGGTCACGTAGACCCGCACATCGGCCGCATGGCATTTCTGCACCGCCTGCCGGATCTCCTCATTGCTGAAGTTGCAGGCTGCGGCACGCATGCCGAACATTTTTCCGGCGAGATAGACTGCATCCGCGCCGTAGGTGACGGCCATTTCCAGCCGTTCCATATCCCCTGCCGGGGATAATAGCTCTATTGTTTTAACCATAATCCTGTGTTGCTACAAAGCTGTAGAAGTCGTCTGCATTGTTAAAGAAGCGATGCGTCCCGGAAGCCGTATCCAGCGTAAAGTAAAGATAATCTGTCGTGGAGGGATGCAGCGCCGCGTTGATTGAGGCAAGGCCCGGGTTGCTGATTGGTGTAGGCGTAAGGCCGGTGCGAACCAGCAGGTTGTAAGGCGATTCCTCGGTAATCATGCTCGTCGTCGGTGCGCCTACATGGTCCTGATGAACGTAAAGGATCGCCGACTCCAGACCGATGGACATGTTGATACTCAGACGATTGTAAATGACCGAAGCGATGAGCGGGCGTTCCTCGTCGTTTGCCGCTTCCTTCTCAATGAGGGATGCGACCTTGATGACATCCGACAGGCTCCGTCCGGATGCTTCTGCCTGCGCCCGCATTTCCTCCGTTACCCGGTTGTTGAAGTTATTGAGCATCTTATTGATGGCACTGGATGCCTGCATATGCACATAGAACTCGTAGGTATCCGGGAAGAGATAGCCCTCCAGGCGGGAAGCGTTGCCGCTTTCTTTAATGAAATCGTAGTTGAAATTTGCGGAGGCGGCAGCAGCCATCAGTTCGTCATAGGTGGAAACATAGTTTTCCTCCAGACGTTTGAAGATCTGGTGCATGGTAAAGCCTTCCGGTATCGTCACCGTAACGGTGAGGGCGTTGCCCGCGCCGGCCTGCATATGCTTGATCAGCGCACGGTAGTCGTACGTGGACTTCAGGGTATAGCTGCCGGGGTCAAGCTTCGTATCGGCATGCGAAAAGCCGCTGAAAAGCTTAAACAGCCATTTATACTGAATCAGCCCGGCCTCCTTAAGGGCACTGGCGACATAATCCATATCGGCATGGGTGACGACGGATACCTTTCCGCCATCCTCCTTTGCGGTGGATTCCTCTGCCTGAAAGATGGAAGAAGGCAGGGCAACCTCGGCTTCAAACACTTCCTGATTCAGCGCCAGGGCATCGCTTGCGGCCATCCAGCCGACCGCAGCAAGCAAAACGCTCAGGCAAAGCACGAACGCAAAGTACATAAGGCCGCCGAGACAGCCGACAGAACCCTCCTGGCTCTGCCTTACGGGGCGGTAATCCCGCTCCGATTCGTCGTCGCCGGTAAAATTGACTGCATCGGTGCTGTCCTTGTCCGTCAGGAAGCGATCGACGGAGGCACGGATCGGTGCCTTCTTTCGGGATGACGTCGGTTTCTTTTTCCTGCGCTTCGGGCGTTGGTCCTCGTTGCCTTCTGCTGCTCCGAAGCTGCGCTCCGGAGTACCGGAACGAAAGAGCTCGTTCAGGCGGTCCATTTCTTCTGCCATCGAGTTGCCTCCCTTCCCTGCCGTTTATTCATCCAGGAGGGCACGGACACGCGCATAGATCTCATTATTCTTCTCGTCTATCGCCCGTTCCTTTCCGTTTACACGGAACGCGATCCTCTGCCACTGATAATACTCTGCAGCCTGGTCTGCCGTTTCGAGGCAGCGCTTCAGGTAATTCAGGTCTTTCTCATGGATGTCGGCGTGTGTATTGTTTTTGGCCTCTCTGCGGCGCATGCGCATGACGGATGTTTCGATATCCACATCCAGATAGATCACGGCATCCGGGCGCGGAAGGCCCATTTTTTCATATTCCAGGTCTGCCAGCCAGGAGAAATACGCCAGGCGCTCCTCCGGCTTCAGCTTGGAACCCTGATGCACCGCATTTGACGTGGTATAACGGTCGGACAAAATCAGGCCGCCGTTTTCATAGAACTCGCCCCAATCGGAACGGTAGGACGCATAACGGTCTACCGCATAAAAAGTAGAGGCGGTATATGCGTTCACGTCATCGGGGTGAGACCCGAATTCGCCGTTGAGGTACATGCGGATCAGGGCGCTGCTTTCACAATTATATCTGGGGAAGACGATCTGACGGTACGGGATACCATCCCGGTCCAGCTTCATGCAGAGCCGGCGGTAATTGGCCGACTTTCCGCTGCCGTCAATGCCTTCCAGCACGATCAGTTTTCCTTTTGCCATAGTCAGGTTCAAACCCTCACTCAGATCTGTGAGAATACCTCCCCTATTTTTTCGTGAATCACCAGATCCGCATAGGAATCATAGGGTGTCTCACTGAGATTTACCAGGACAAGCTTATTGCCCCGGTAATAGTTAATGTAACTTGCCGCAGGGTAAACGTTCAGCGATGTGCCGCCAATAATCAGTACATCCGCTTCGCGGATAAACCGGATCGCCTGACGGACCACCGTTTCGTCCAGCGGCTCTTCATACAGCACAATGTCCGGGCGGATCACACCGCCGCAGCTGCAGCGGGGCACCGTATCCCCGTAATTGATCACATCTGCGGGATAAGCCTTGCGGCAGCGGCTGCAATATGCCCGCAGGATACTTCCGTGAAGCTCCAAAACGTTCTGACTGCCGGCCGCCTGGTGAAGGCCGTCAATATTCTGGGTGATGACTGCCTTAAGCTTTCCCTCCTGCTCCAGCTGAGCAAGACGAAGATGGGCACGGTTGGGCTTCACGTTTTCAATCACCAGCTTCTCCCGATGGAAACGGTAGTATTCCTCCGGGTTCCGCTCAAAAAAGCTTGCGCTCAGGATGGTTTCCGGCGGGTATTTCCATTTCTGGTTATACAGACCGTCCACACTGCGAAAGTCGGGGATGCCGCTTTCCGTACTGACACCGGCACCGCCAAAAAACACGATATTGCTGCTTTCCGCAACGATTTCCTTTAATTTCTGTATTGCCACATTCATCCGGATACCCTCCTGTTCACACAGTCTGATTCTATCCGCAGTAGAGCCAAAAGAGTTCGACTCTCCGGCTTACAGGCGGACAGCTGCTTTTTCCTGTATGTCTTGATAAACCGCCTGCAGCTGGGCAAAGGTCAGTTCATTCTCTCTGCACGTCACATAGCGGAAGGTCTCCTCGCTGCAATACACTGCCTGCGAAAAGATGCCGCTCTTTGCAACTTGGCAGGCCGCAAGGGCCAGTTCGGCAGATTCTGCGACATAATGCAGCACCTCTGCAGAAACCAGAGCACAGAGTTCCCGGTCCAGCTCCAGCAGCTTACCCATCACGTTGATGATCTCACCGTTAATGGTGCATGCTGCCTGACGCGAGGCCTCGATAGCCTGCGCTTCCCCTTCCTTCAGGGCACGGCGCAGCGGGCCGCGGCTCTTAACGTCTTCGTCGATCAGATTGACCATATAGCCGCGGACGATCTCGAGATTGCGCAGAAGCCAGGCCTTGCGCTCCTCCGCAGCATCCGCCTCCGAGAAGGATGAGCGGGCGGCCCTCAGAGCCAGCGCCGTTGCCTGTGAAGCCGTGAGTGCGGCCGCACAGCCGGTCTCTGCCCGGCTATCGGGATCAGCCAGCGAGAGCGTAAACTCCTCCGGCTTTTTTTCCTTCAGGATCTCGAGTACGATCTTATCTGCCATGATTAATTGAATTCCTTCAGCTTCAGGTCAGGATTCTTCTGCAGAGCCCAGTTGATGCACCATTCCGAGGTGAACAGAAGCAGGTTGTTCCCGTGGAAATCCTGTACCCATTTTGTATCACTGGTCAGGTTCAGGTCACGGATATCGATGGATTCGTTTTCTACCCAGCGAACATGCTCAAAGGGCATCTCGCGGCGGCGGATATCCACACCGTATTCTGACTTCAGGCGGTATTCGAGGACTTCAAACTGCAGCACACCGACAACGCCAACAATGACTTCTTCCACACCGGTATACGGCTCATGGAAGATCTGGATGGCACCTTCCTGGGCAATCTGCATGATGCCCTTTTCAAACTGCTTGCGCTTCATGGTATCGACACGCTCAACGGAAGCAAAATGCTCCGGTGCAAAGGTCGGGATACCTTCGAAACGGCAGTCCATTCCCTTTTCACAGATGGTATCCCCGATGGAGAACACACCAGGGTCAAAAACGCCGATAATATCGCCGGCATAGGCCGTGTCGATGATGGAACGGTCCTGTGCCATGAGCTGCTGAGGCTGGGCAAGCTTGATGGTTTTGCCCTGCTGCAGATGGTAGTATTCCTTTTCGCGCTCAAACATACCGGAGCAGATGCGCATAAACGCAATACGGTCACGGTGGGCCTTGTTCATATTTGCCTGGATCTTGAAGACGAAGGCGGAGAAGCGCGGGTCAAAGGGGTCGATCTCCTTGCCCTCGGACTCTCTGGGCAGCGGCGGCATCGTCAGCTTCAGGAAGTTTTCCAGGAACGGCTCAACACCGAAGTTATTGAGCGCAGACCCGAAGAACACCGGGCTCAGTTCACCGTGGCGGACCAGGTCCAGGTCAAAGTCGTAGCCGGCACCGTCCAGAAGCTCAATGTCGTCTGCCAGCTGGGAACGGAGACGGCTGCCGATCAGGGAGTCGAGCTTTTCGGTTTCCTCGATGGTGCACTCAATGGCATGGATCTTGCTCATGCCGCGATGGAACTCATTGAACGCCAGGATGGCCTGCTTTTCGCGGTCGTACACGCCCTTGAAATCGGAGCCGCTGCCAATGGGCCAGTTCATCGGATAGGTGCCGATGCCGAACTCCTGCTCCAGCTGCTCCATCAGGTCATAGGGGCTGCGGGCCTCGCGGTCCAGCTTGTTGATAAATGTAAAGATGGGAATATGCCGCATAGCGCAGATCTTGAACAGCTTACGGGTCTGGGGCTCAATGCCCTTTGCGGCGTCGATCACCATGACAGCAGAGTCTGCTGCCATCAGGGTGCGGTAGGTGTCTTCTGAGAAATCCTGGTGACCGGGAGTATCCAGGATGTTGATGCAATAGCCTTCGTATTCAAACTGCATGACGGAGGAGGTGATGGAAATACCTCTCTGCTTCTCCAGTTCCATCCAGTCGGACACGGCATGTTTCGCTGTGGCCTTGCCTTTTACGGAGCCGGCAGTCTGGATAGCTCCGCCGTACAGCAAAAGCTTTTCGGTGAGCGTCGTTTTACCGGCGTCCGGATGGGATATGATCGCAAACGTTCTGCGTCTGTTGATTTCATTCTGCAATTCCGGCATAAAAATCTCCTCTTGAAAAATGCCAGATACTCAGCGCAGGCATAGCTCCTGTGCATAAGAATCTAATTTTAGTATTATACATAGATTGTCTGGGAGAAACAAGTCTTTTTTCTGAATTTCCACCGCACAGAGCGCCGCTGTACAGGCGCTTTCCTTTTCTCTTCCGGGCAAAGTAAAAGGCCCGGAAACGGCACAGCCGCTTCCGGGATATCCTGTTATTTCTGAAAATCCGAATCACTGTCGAACAGCGCCTTCCTGCCGTAGCGGAGAAGGGAGATCAGGATCGACAGCATCGTAAAGCATTCGTTTGTCACTCCGGCCCAGGAGCCGACAATTGCGTCGTAGGCAATCCAGCAGGGCGAAGCACAGCAAAGGTTTTCCATGCGGATCACGCCGGCATTGTTCGTCCAATAGCACAGCATGCTCACGCCGGAGGCTACAAAGGCAAGGATACTCACCGGACCGGCCCAGGTCAACAGCATGATGAGGAAGGCCAAAGCGCAGAAGATCGGGCCCCAGCATTTTTTGCGGATCCATGCATGATCATTGTACCCCGTAAGCATCAGCCCGCGAACCATATTCAGCACAAGGCTCAGGCAACCGCTGTATGCGCCCATCAGCAGAAACTGCAGGCAGAACAGCCCGCAGCCGAGCACCTGGAACAGAAACAGCCTCCGGTTATTCTTCAGCTGATACGAAAGGAGAAAGACGCCTGTTCCCAGCCAGCCGATTCCCTGAATAAGCATTATTTCCGTCTCCTACTTTCAGCGATTGGATTCAGAGTACATTCTCCCGCAGATACTGCAGCAGTTCCGGGAAACCGCCGTGCGGATAAGCTTCAATGTCTCTTTCTTTTTTATTGATCAGGCAGTCCGTCAGGAGGAAGACCTTCATCCCCAGGCTCCCGGCAGCGACCATATCCTCTTCCACATCATTGCCGACCATCAGGCAGGCCTCCGCAGGCACGTTCAGCTGTGCGGCGACATCCCGGAAATAGGCGGGGTTCGGCTTGCTGTGGCGTGAGGTCTCGTAGGTCGTATAGCATTCAAAATCTTCCGGAGAAAGCCCTGCCCAGCGAATACGGGACTCTGTGGCAATGGTCGGGAAGATGGGATTTGTTGCCAGGGCAACCCGTTTTCCGTTCTCCCGCAGCAGGCGGACCGCTTCCGCTGCCAGGGGTGCAAAACCGCAGAATACCTGCGCCTGCTGGAAATCCACCGCGTAGAATTCTTCAAACAGCGGCTTATCCACAAGGCACTTTGCACCGAAAATTTCGGTAAAGCGCTTCCAGAACGCCTCTTCATTCGTCATCGAACCGTCGTTGCGCACCATTGCCGCCGTACCGGACCAAATGGCATCGACAAGCTGTTTTGGGTCTGTATACCCGTATGGTGCCAGTTTTTTTGCCAGCAGCTTAAAATAGCTGGTAGTAAAGTTCTCCATATCCATGGGCAGCAGGGTGCCGTCCAGGTCGAACAAAACCATTTGAATCTGCATAGGTTTTTCTCTCCGTTTCCTTCAATTATTTGAATTATCTTGAATTATAACAGAAGCAGAAGAAAAAGAACAGCCCAAAATCTGGAAGAAAAAACAGAGGTCAGCGCTGTCGATCTACAGCGCTTTCCTCTGCCTTTTATGCAGTCTTTGGTGCAATGTTACCGCGCAAACCGCGAGTGAGGCCGCGAAACCGGCGGCTGAGTGTGGGGCATATGCCCACGAGCAGGCCTTACGACTGATACTCAAACATCAGGTCATACATGCTGACCGTGTCTCCGTCCTTAACGCCCATGCCCTCCATGCGCTCAAACACACCGGCTTCACGCATAATACGGTCGAAGAACATACGGCTTTCGTAGTCGGAGAAGTTGATCGTGGAGATCAGACGCTGCAGCCACGGGCCTTCGACGATCCACATATCGTCGAAGTGGCGGATATCGATCTCATCTGCCGTGCCGACATTGGGCTGCGGCGGAACGTAATCGGCCTCAAAATGCTCAACGGGCGGGATCTTCTCGAGCATATTGGCACATTCTCGCATCAGCTGTGCCGTGCCGTTGTGCGTGGCCGCACTAAGCTCAAAGAAGGGATATCCCAGTTCTTCCACGTGGGCCTTCAGGCGCTCGATATTGTCACGATCAAACAGAAGGTCTGCCTTATTGGCCGCAACAATCTGCGGGCGGTCTGCCAGCTCCGGCCGGTATAGACGCAGCTCTTCATTGATTGCGTCAAAATCCTCTACCGGGTCACGTCCCTCACTGCCGGAAACGTCAACCAGATGGACCAGCAGACGGCAGCGCTCAATATGGCGCAGGAAATCATAGCCAAGGCCGACGCCCTCGGAAGCACCT
>JAZRWD010000153.1:0-10306 GCA_045599525.1 Candidatus Limivicinus sp.
ATCGTCTGCCGCGAATGTGGTAAACCCTTTGTGTTTTCCGTATCTGAACAGCAGTTTTACAAAGAAAAGGGATTCCGCGATCCTGCAAGTTGTAAACCCTGCCGCGAGCGCAAAAAGATCGAACTGAAATCAAAAAAATAACAGGACTAGGTTCCGGTCAAAATGTTGTTAACGGCATCTAATTCAAATGAAGAAACCGACAGAAAGGAGTCTGAAAACGCCTCTCTGCCGGTTTCTGGGTTCTTTTATCCTTTTATTCGAGTTTAGAGCGCCGCTTTAATGGCAGCCAAAAGCTCGTCGAATTCTTCGAATGCGGGAATCTGCGGATAATCTGCAATGATCTGCGGAGTAGACTTAAACAGGAAGCCGGCTTTGCTTGCCTGAATCATGGCCAGGTCATTGAAGCTGTCGCCGCTGGCGATGGTGTCAAACCCAATAGACTGCAATGCTTTTACTGTGGTGTATTTAGACTTTTCACAACGCATTTTATAGCCGGTGATCTCACCGTTTTCGGCTACTTCGAGGGTGTTGCAGTAGATGCTGGGCCAGCCGAGCTTCTTCATCAGAGGCGCGGCAAACTGCTCAAAGGTGTCGCTTAAAATGACGACCTGTGTAATGGAACGCAGCTCGTCCAGGAATTCTTTAGCTCCGGGAAGCGGGTCGATTTTCGCAATAACAGCCTGAATCTCCTTCAGGCCGAGACCATGTTCTTTGAGAATGCCAAGACGCCATTTCATCAGCTTATCGTAGTCCGGTTCGTCCCGTGTAGTACGGCGAAGCTCGGGGATGCCGCTCTCTTCAGCGAAAGCGATCCAGATTTCCGGCACCAGAACACCTTCCATATCCAGGCACACAATATTCATAGAAAAACCTCCGAATGTAGATTTCTTTTGGAAGATTATACCCTGTCGAAGTGTTCTTGTAAAGCTATGCTTTTCAGCTAAATTCCCTTTACAAAACCCTTTTTAACGCGTATAATTTGTTACATATAGACAATAATTTCTCCAGGAGATGCATTATGCAGGACAATACAAGAGTTTTATCAGAAGACGAAAAGCATCTGCTCGGTCTTCTTTCCCGCGAATATCCCACAGTTCAGGAAGCCAGTGCGGAAATCATCAATCTGCAGGCTATCCTTAATCTGCCCAAGGGTACTGAACATTTTATTTCCGATATTCACGGCGAATATGAAGCCTTTCTCCATATGATGAACTGCTGCTCCGGTGTAGTTAAGAGCAAAATCGACGAAATTTTTGCCAACGACCTTACCCGTTCTACCCGCGACAAGTTGGCAACACTTATCTATTATCCCGCTGAAAAGCTTGAGGTAATCGCAAAAGAACAGCCGGATATGGATGAATGGTATCGGATCAATATGCATAGACTTCTGGCCGTCTGCCGTCACATTGGCTCGAAATATACCCGCTCCAAGGTACGCAAGGCAATGCCGAAGGATTATGCCTATATCATCGATGAGCTTCTGCAGACAAATTCTAACGAACCCGACAAACGGGACTATTTTGAGAACGTTATCAACACCATTATCGAAGTCGGTCAGGCCCCGGCGTTCATGGAAGCCATCAGCGCTGTCATTAAACGCCTCGCGGTAGACCGTTTACATGTCGTTGGTGATATTTTCGACCGTGGTCCCCGTGCCGACATTATTATGGATTATCTTTGCGATTACCATTGTGTCGACTTTCAGTGGGGTAACCACGACATTCTATGGATGGGTGCAGCCAGCGGTTCACGCACACTTGTCGCAACGGTTATCGCCAATTCCATTCACTACAATAACCTCGAAGTGATTGAAACCGGCTATGGTATCTCTCTCCGCCCGTTGTCCATTTTTGCAAATGAGTTTTATAATCACTGCAATCTGGACCGATTTGCTGTTAAACTGACCGATGATGGAAACACCGTCAGCGACCGGGATAAGCTGCTTTCTGCACGCATGCATAAGGCAATCACCATTATTTTGCTGAAGCTGGAAGGGCAGAAAATCAAGAACCATCCCGAATATAAAATGGACGACCGTCTGTTGCTGGACAAGATTGACTATGAGCATCGTTGCATTGAGATAGACGGTAAGGTTTACGCACTGGAAGACTGCGATTTCCCGACAGTCGATCCGCTGGATCCGTATACATTGACACCGGAAGAAAACGACGTAATCAATCAGCTGACCGCCTCCTTCCGTCACAGCGAGAAGCTGCGCCGTCATGTAGACTTCCTGTATTCCAAGGGCGCATTATATACCGTACATAACGGAAACCTGCTTTTCCACGGCTGCATGCCGATGAACCCTGACGGAAGCTATATTACCTTTATGCTTGGCGGAAAAGAACGCAGCGGTAAGGAATTCCTTGACTGGGCTGATCAGGCAACCAGAAGAGCCTATTACAGCCCGAAAGGGACCCCGGAGCGTCAGCTTGGTATGGATTTCCTTTGGTTTCTTTGGGCAGGGCGCAACAGCCCGATTTTCGGCCGTGACCGTATGACGACCTTTGAACGCCGCTTGATTGCAGACAAATCTGCCTGGACAGAGACCAAGAACGCCTATTATCATCTGTACGAAGACCCTGCAGTGTGTGAACGAATTCTAAAGGACTTTGGTCTGGAAGGGCCGCATTGCCACATTATTAATGGCCATGTTCCTGTTAAGGCCGGTAATGGCGAGAGCCCGGTAAAGGGTGGCGGAAAACTTTGTGTCATTGACGGCGGCTTCTGCAAGGCATATCAGCCCACCTCCGGCATTGCAGGATATACATTGATCTATTCCTCAAGGTATGTTGCCATTGTGTCCCACCAGCCGTTCAGTTCCATGCGTGAAGCGGTGGAAAAAGATCGGGACGTAGTACATGAGTTTAACGAGTTTGAGCACTTTGGCAAGCGCCTGAAGATTTCCGACACCGACGATGGAAAAGAATTGAAGGCCCGTGTGCATGATCTGCAGCTGTTGCTGGATGCATATCGCAGCGGTATCATCAAAGAAAACCGCGGCAGCCGCCTGTAATGGCGTTTGATTGAGAACAAGCAACGAATAACGATATAAAACAGCCTGTCCACATTTTCGCGGACAGGCTGTTATAATCGTTAAAAAACAGAACCCGTTTTTTCGGGAGGGCTGTTCAATGAAGGGATTTGCGGATCAGGCTCTTTCGGCCAGAAGGCGAAGGATCTGAACTGCGTTTGCAGCAGCGCCCTTGCGGACCTGGTCACCGCAGCACCAAAGGGTGAGACCCTTGTCGTCGGTAAGGTCTTCACGGACTCTGCCGACCCAGACGAGGTCCTGGTTGGAGGTATCCAGCGGGGTGGGATAAATGCGGCCCTGATACTCTTCGATCAGTTTAACGCCGGGATAAGCAGCAATAGCAGCATTGGCCTCAGCAACAGTAACCTTTTCCTTGGTGCGGACGGTAACAGCAATAGAGTGAGAACGCATAACCGGAACGCGAACACAGGTGCAGGTGACCTTCAGTTCGGGCAGATGGAGGATACGACGGCCTTCGTTCTGCATCTTCATTTCTTCATCGGTATAGTCGTTATCAGTCAGTGCACCGATAAAGGGGATAACATTCATGGCAATCTGGGTGGGGAAGGTCTTGCAGACGATCGGATCACCGTTTGCCATAGCCTTGACCTGGTCCTCGAGCTCGGTAAGGCCCGGAACACCGGCACCGGAAACTGCCTGGTAGGTGCATGCGACGGCAGACTCAATGGTAGAAAGCTTTGCAATGCCTGCGATAGCCATCATGGTAATGATGGTAGAGCAGTTCGGGTTGGCAATGATACCCTTGTTGGAGAAAGCATCTTCGCCATTGATTTCGGGAACGACCAGAGGAACGTTCGGGTCCATACGGAAAGCGGAGCTATTATCAATGTAGACTGCACCGCTCTTAACGATAGCAGGAGCAAAAGCCTTGGACTGAGCGTTTTTCACTGCACCAAGAACATAATCCATGCCTTCGAAACTGTTTTCCGTTGCCTCTTCGACAACGACATCCTGGCCGTGGAACTTGACTGTGCCGCCAGCACTTCTGGCGCTGGCCAGAGGACGCAGGGTGTTGACAGGAATATTGTACTCTTCCAGGACCTTCAGCATTTCCTGGCCGACAGCGCCGGTGGCGCCGAGAATTGCAACATTAATTGCTTTCATTTCTATATCTCCTTATTTGAATTAAGTACGCAGGGAAGGTTAGCCGGCAAAGCCGTCGTAAAGAATGCGGGTCGCCGTATCAAACTGCGAATTATCCACACCGACAATAATGGAGAGCTCGTCTGCTCCCTGAGCAATCGTGCGGATATTGACACCGTTTTCGCCGAGTGCTTTGAAGATGCGGCCCGAAACGCCGGGACGGAAAGACATCTTACGACCGACTGCTGCAACCAATGCAATATTATCCTGAAGCTGTATATCGTCAGGCTGACTTTCTTTGCGAATGTCGGACATTATATCATAAACCGAGTCGCCAATGGAAGCAGAAGAAACCACCAAAGCGAAAGTATCAAGCCCGAGTGAAATATGTTCAACATTCACATGAAAACGGTCTAAAATCTCCAAAGCTTTGGACAAATCAGAGTTTATCTGCATATCCCGCTTGCGGACAGTAATGATATCAAAATTGCGGCGGCCGGCAATACCGGTGATGAATCGCTCCTCAGCGTTACGGCTTTCGGAAACGGAATCGAGAATCATCGTACCCGGATCGGAGGGAGCATTAGTATTTCGGATGTTCAATGCAATACCACACTCCTTGACCGGCATTACAGACTCTTCGTGCAGGACGGAAGCGCCCATAAACGCCAGCTCACGCAGCTCTGCGTAGGTAATTTTTTCGATGGGCTTCGGAGAATCCACGATTTTCGGGTCCGCCATAAGGATGCCGGAGACATCCGTCCAGTTTTCATAAACATCCGAACCGGTTGCTGCAGCGACCAGAGCGCCCGTAATATCGCTGCCGCCACGGGTCATCACACGGATACGGCCGTTCGGCATACTGCCATAGAAACCGGGAATCAGGATTTTGTCATAGGTCTTATAAGCTTCGGCAATCGCTGCATAAGTTTTTTCCTTATCTACTTTTCCGTCATAGGAAAAGAATATACAGTCTGCTGCATCGATAAACTGATAGCCAAGGTATTCTGCCATCAGGCGTGCAGTGAAATATTCACCACGGGAAACTAACTCATCAACAGGGAAGTCACGGTTAAGGCGTGATTTCAGTGCCTTGAATTCACCTTCGACATCGAATTTCAGATTCAGATCATCACGAATCTCAACAAAACGCTCTTCAATCGTGCGGATGATATCACTGCACGAAACGCCGTAGGTCAAGTGTGCATGGGAAAGATAAAGAAGGTCTGTAAGCTTATGATCGTTGCTGCCGCGTTTTCCGGCGGCAGAAACCACAACCAGCTTACGTGCCGGATCCGAATCAATGATGGATTTTACCTTTTTAAACTGGCCGGCTCCTGCTACAGAAGAACCGCCAAATTTGACTGTTTTAAGCATTCGTATTACTCCTCGTCAATTGCCGCAAAGAAAATGGATACGTCCTTGCTGCGAAGCTCTGCGGCAGTCTTATGCATAAACTGAACCGAAATAGGTTCACTGATCATGCGGCAGATTCCGTCTTCCTCCAGTACTGTTTGTGAAGGAAACCGGTTTGCAAATTCTGCAGGAACGCGTATATAATAAGGATGTGAAGCATCCGCATTGTTTGCCGAACAACGCTGGCAGCTTGTGCGCATCATACTGGAACGGCCATTTTTAATGTCTGTAAGGTCACGCAATACTGCAGAGGCCGTTGGATAACGACCGGCTCCCTGACCAATCAGAACGATCTTTCCGGAGTTTTGGCCGTCGTATTTTGCCATATTGAAGTTCATCAGGACAGAGCACTCCGGGGCGGAGGGGCCAAAAAGAACAGGTTCAACGTAGGCATAGATGCTTCCATCCGGATTTTTGCCACCACTGGCAAGAAGCCGGCAGGTTAAGTTACGGGACTGGAAATCCTGAACGTCTGCGGACGTAATGGATTCAATGCCTTCGCAGAGAAGTCCGTCAACGGGAAGCATGTCGTAGGATACAGCACAGGCCAGCATGATTTTACGAAGAGCATCCAGGCCGGAAACGTCGGCAGTAGGATCAGCTTCCGCATAACCAAGCTGCTGAGCTTCCTTCAGAACGTCATCGTAATCCATCCCGCGCCGCTGCATGCAATCCAGCATGAAATTGGTTGTTCCGTTGAGAATACCACCAAGAGAACGAATGGAATCACTGGAAACTGCCAGTGCAAGATTATGCAGAATGGGAACTGCACCGCCACAGGCAGCACTGAAGAGGAAGGAAACACCATGCTCTGCAGCAAGTAACTGCAGTTCAGGTCCATGCAGAGCAACGAGTGCTTTATTCGAGGTAACCGCATGTTTGCCGGCTTTCAGGGCAGCGGAAACATAGGTAAATGCAGGCTCAATGCCACCCATTACTTCTGCAACAGCGTCAACAGTGGGATCGTTCAGAATAGCATCCAATGAGGAAACCTTGAACGGCTCATTATCTTTACCGGGACGGACAAGAACAGGGCCGGGTTCCAGCCCTGCGGCAGTGTGCAGCATCTCATAAACACCAACACCTACCGTACCAAATCCCAGAACAGCTACTTTCATAATTGCCTCCAAAGAATTATTAGTCCGCGCAAAAAAGACACTTGTATTTTTGCTGGCGACAGTGTATCATATGACAAGTCGAAAAACAAGAGTTTTTTCAACGAAAAAACTAAAGGAGAATCAGTCCTATGCTGGAAAATTACCTCATCATCCATAAAAGTATTTTACCCGAATACTATGAAAAGGTAGTTGAGGTCCGTCAGCTTTTAGAGAGTGGTAAAGTAAAAGATGTAAGTGCAGCGGTTAAAAAGGTCGGGATTTCCCGTAGTACTTACTACAAGTACAAGGACTATATCCTGCAGCCGTCGGATACGTCCAGAGGAAGAAAGGCCGTCTTATCGGTCATGCTAAATCACGAGCCCGGTGTTCTGAGCAATGTTCTATCCACTATTTCAGAGACCTGCTGCAGTGTTCTGACCATAACACAGAGCCTTCCTATACATAAACTGGCCAGTGTAACAGTATCGCTGGATATCAGTGAAATTAACTGCCCACTGGAAGAGCTTATTGCAAAACTTGAAAAGACCCCCGGCGCTGAACATCCCAAGCTGGTGGCAATCGAATAACGGAGGAAAAAATCATGCAGTATCAAAGCACAAGAAGCAACGTTCAATCTACCGCTGCCGCAGCCGTGCTGCGCGGCATTGCCCCTGATGGTGGATTATATATTGACCCGAAACTTGCCGAAAAGCAGTTTGACTGGCAGGGTTGCCTGAAGCTGGATTCCTTTGGCATGGCAAAAAGCATTCTTTCTACACTCTTGCCCGATTATCCCAACATGGGAGAACTGGTCGAACGCGCATATACCGGCAAGTTTGAAACAGAAGACCTGACACCTGTTGTGAAAGTGGGAGAAGATTTTGTTCTGGAGCTTTTCCGTGGTCCCACATCCGCATTTAAGGATGTTGCCCTGTCTATGCTACCGCAGCTGATTACGGCCGCACGAGCCCTTGAGGGAACTTCTGATGAAATCGTAATCCTTACGGCAACCTCCGGCGATACCGGCAAAGCCGCGCTGGAAGGTTTCCACGACGTTGAGGGCACTCGCATCATCGTCTTCTTCCCGGCAAATGGCGTTTCTCCGGTGCAGCGGGCACAGATGGTCACGCAAGCCGGCGCAAATGTAAAGGTTTGCGCTATCAATGGCAACTTTGATGATTGCCAGCGCGGCGTGAAAGAAGCATTTGCAGAAATAAACAGCAAAGGCCTGCTGGACGGTAAGGGGATTCGTCTTTCTTCGGCAAATTCGATCAATATCGGGCGCCTGGCTCCGCAGGTCGTATATTATTTCATTGCCTATGCAAAGCTTCTGCAGGATAACGAGATCAAGCTGGGGGATGCCGTGGATTTTGTGGTCCCGACAGGGAATTTCGGTGATATCCTAGCCGGTTATTTTGCAAAACTTTTAGGTCTTCCGGTTGGCCGACTGGTCTGTGCCTCGAATGTGAATAATGTACTGACCGATTTCCTGAAGACGGGCGAGTACGATAAGCGCAGGCCCTTCCTGAAGACCAGCTCACCGTCCATGGACATTCTGGTTTCTTCCAACCTTGAACGTCTGCTGTTCCTCGCCGCAGAAGGGGACACGGATAAAGTGGCCGCCCTGATGGCAGCACTGAATAGTGAAGGCAAATATCAGGTCGATGCGGGCATGCTGCAGCGGATTCAGGAGACTTTCTCTGCCGGATGCTGTGACGAAGAAAAAACAGCGGAAACAATCGGTGCGGTCTGGAAAGATCACCATTATCTTTGCGATACACATACTGCTGTAGCATGGTCTGTCGCGCAGGAGTATAAAAAGGAAAGCGGCACGAAGAACAAGGTCGTAGTGCTTTCTACCGCGTCTCCCTTCAAGTTCCCGGCTGCTGTTCTGTCCGCTATTGGCGGAAACACCTCCGGAGATGAATTTGAACAGATGGAAGAGCTCAGCAGGGAAACCGGTGTTCCTGTTCCTGCAGGTCTTGCCGGTTTGCGGGAACGCCAGGTGCTGCATACGGACCTGGAAGAAAAAGATCGGCTGATCGCCTATGTTCTTCGCCAGCTCGGAGTTGACTGATTGGTCAGATAGAAGGACTATACTCGCGTTTGACGGACACAGCATAACAGCGGTGTCCGTCTTTCCGTATTACCTCTATATTTCCGCAGGAACTATAGAATGCAGGCAAACTTTTCCTTGCATTCTTCAGCAATAGAACTATACTTACAGGGTCGACGTTTTCGTGATAAACGTTGCAAAATCTACAAAACATAACAGGACTGAAAAATGGATAATACAATTTCTGAAGATTACATGGACGTGGAAACCGTTTTACTTCCGACCGATGACGGTGAAGTGGAGTACGCCATTTTAGATTATTTTGATTATCTTGGGAAGCGTTATGCAATCACAAGCCCTGTAGAGGATAATGTGATTGGGGAATCTGTGGAAATCTTTCACTATAAGGAAAATGGCGAAACGGTGACTATGGATGTGGTTGCCGATAAAAAGCAGTTTAACCGAATTGCCGAGGCATATAATAACCGATAAAGGATCGTTAGGAGTATATAATGAAAGCTGCGAGCAGATTGCCATGGCCCGTTGACGGGACCGGGGAAAAAGAAAAAGCGAAGTTTCTCTGTAAAATGCGTGAAAACGATATGGCTGTCGAAATACGCCTAAATATGCTGGAAAGCTGCGGCATTCCCTGTTTTTGCCGTTACCCAGGAGATGGGTCATTCGGGAAAGTTGTTTTAGGTATGAGCGGGGAAGGGGCAGAGATTTATGTCCCGGAGAGCCTGCTGGAGGATGCGAAGTTACTTTGCGAGCCGGTTGACGATGAGGCCTGATTTTCCGAATCAGCTGCATAATATAAATGCACATTGTATCGAAGATATTGAAGAAATAACAGGTCAGCAGTCGGGCACAAGGATATTCTAAAAAACTGTTGCCTGAACAGCAAAGCATCAGGAGTACGTCCCAACTCAATGAAAAACAGGGCTGTTCTTTGTCCCTGTTCGTATTGCATCATATACCTCAGCGAGCCTGCGTTATTCAGTATTACTGCATATATTCATTTTGTCGTGAATTATCATGAAAAAATCGTAGTGAATATTCATTTGTACTGAAACTTTATTCAGAATAGTTCGTAAAAAATGCTTGACATTATCGAATCTTAAGTATATATTATTCGCGTACTTGAAAACGACTGAATATTTATTCAGCTCAGATAGTTGGAGGAACATCATGATTAATAAAGAAAACATTAAAAAAGTAGTTCTTGCTTATTCCGGCGGCCTGGATACTTCCATCATTATTCCCTGGCTGAAGGAGAATTATAATAATTGCGAAGTTATTGCTGTATCCGGTAATGTCGGCCAGGCTGACGAACTTGAAGGCCTTGAAGAAAAGGCACTCAAGACCGGTGCTTCCAAGCTTTATGTTCTTGACCAGACCGAAGAGTATGTTGATGACTTCATTATCCCGACCATGAAGGCCGGCGCAATCTATGAAGATTACCTGCTCGGCACCAGCCATGCTCGTCCCTGCATCGCCAAGGGTCTTGTAGAAATTGCTCTGCAGGAAGGCGCAGATGCAATCTGCCATGGCTGCACCGGAAAGGCCAATGATCAGGTTCGTTTTGAACTTGCCATCAAG
>JAZRWD010000154.1:0-32109 GCA_045599525.1 Candidatus Limivicinus sp.
TTGTTGAAAATGATCCCCGTGTTTTTATCTCACAATCAAGTTTTCAACATTTTTCAGATTTTTCTATTAGGTATGTTCAAGCCTCGCGTTTAATTTTTGTTACTTTTTTTGTGACTCTATTGGGACCACCTGAACTGTTACGATTTAACGAGCGGAACATGGTTTCCGCTAAAAAACAATTTTCAACACCCAACGTTTATGCTATACTATACTATGTATCTTTATCTGCAAAGGAATAATGTATATGGTATTTTTCTGGCTTTCTCTGGCCGCTGCAGCGGTTACGTTGATTCATGTCGTTTTTGTCCCGCTGTCTTTGCCCGGGTATTTCGGTGTGTGCATTGCGGCTTGGCTTGCTGCGAATGTTCTGTTTCTTCTTTATTATTTTGTTTTGGGTTGCTTTGTGGACAACTCAAGACCCATTGAGAAAAAGAGCACGGCCTGCCTGAAAGGCGTGAAAAACATTGGCCAGTTCATCTGTGGATATGCTCGCATCCGTATTAGTGTTTACGGGCAGGCGCTTCTGCCGATGAATGGTCGCTTTGTTCTTGTGAGTAACCATCGCTCCGGCTTTGACCCACTGGTTCTTAGTACAAAGCTTGGAGATTATGAAATCGCCTATGTCTCGAAGCCGGAAAATATGAAGATCCCGCTTGTTTCTACCATCGGCCATGCAGCAGGCGTTCTTCCGATTGACAGAGAGAACGACCGCAATGCTCTCCGAACGATCCTGCAGGCGGCAGATTATATTAAGAAAGATTTTTGCTCCATGGCTATCTATCCAGAGGGTTCCCGAAGCAAGACGGATGAGCTTCTTCCCTTCCACGCGGGATCGTTCAAGATGGCGCAGAAGGCGGGCGTGCCGTTGGTCATTGCGGCCACAGAAGGCACACAAAACATTCAGAAGAATTTTCCCTGGCGCAGCACAAAGGTAGAAATTACAATTCTTGAGGTTCTTTCCGCTGAGCAGGTAAAGAACATGTCTACAAAAGAGCTGGCAGACTATGCCAGGAAAATCATTGATAAGAAGCTGCGAGCAGATCGCGGACTTTCTCCTATTCACTGCGGAGCAGTCGATACGGACGAGGCGCAGATTGCTGCAGGGATGCCGGAAAAGGCTGACGGTTCAGAAACAGAGAACGGAGAAACGAGATGAAAAAGGTCGCATTAGTTACCGGTTCTTCGCGCGGCATTGGCGCAGCGACTGCTGCAGCCTTAGCACGTGACGGTTACGGCGTGTGTATAAACTATTTTGAGCATCAGCAGGCTGCGGAGGCACTTGCAAGGCAGCTGCGCAGTGAGGGATGCCGTGCAGTGGTCTTTGGTGCGGATGTAGCGGATCCGGATGCGGTCCGGGCGATGGTACGGTATACCGAAGAACAGCTCGGTCCGGTGAGCCTTCTGGTAAATAATGCCGGCATTGCCGGGCAGATACAGTTCCAGGACATTACCCGTGCCCAATGGAACCGTATGATGGATGTCAATCTCGGTGGTTACTTTAATGCCATCCAGGCCGTTTTGCCTCATATGCTCCATGAACATGAGGGGAGCATTGTAAATGTCAGTTCTATCTGGGGGCAGCATGGTGCCTCCTGCGAGGTAGCCTATTCGGTTACAAAGCATGCAATTATCGGTCTGACCCGTTCTCTGGCCGCGGAACTGGCACCCAGCCATATTCGTGTAAACTGTGTGGCACCCGGTGTTATCAACACCGATATGGTTCAGGTCCTGGGTCAGGAGACACTGGATATGCTGGCGGAGCAGATTCCTATGGGGCGCCTTGGGCGCCCGCAGGAAATCGCACAGGTTATACTAAGTCTTGCCGAGGCACCCTATACGACCGGACAGGTACTAACTGCCGATGGTGGTTTTATCATTTAATGTTGACCGCAGCTTACACGACACCGATTATTTCGAAAACGTGCGAGGGAAGAATTGGCGCAGAAGGAAAAACAACGGAAGGCAGCAATAGTTAGGAGGAGCTCTTATGCAGATGACAGAACTTATCGCCGTAAAACGTGATGGTGGAAAGCTCAGCAAGGAAGAAATTGAATTTATGATCCGCGGCTACACTGACGGGCTTATTCCGGATTACCAGATGTCGGCGATGTGTATGGCAATCCTGCTCCGTGGCATGGACGATGAAGAGACACTCTGGCTCACCTTGGCTATGCGCGATTCCGGAGAGACCCTGGACCTTTCCGCTATCGATGGAGTCAAGGCCGACAAGCATTCCACTGGAGGTGTGGGAGACAAAACATCACTGGTTTTGTGCCCAATGGTGGCTGCTTGCGGCGTGAAGATTGCAAAAATGTCCGGCCGCGGTCTCGGACATACCGGCGGTACGATTGACAAGCTGGAAAGCTTTCCGGGTTTTGTCACCGGCATCAGTGAGCAGCGTTTTGTGGAGAATGTGAACCGTTGTGGCATTGCTATTGCCGGACAGACTGCGGAGGTTGACCCGGCCGATAAAAAGCTTTACGCTTTGCGCGATGTTACAGGAACCGTGCCCAGTATCCCCTTAATCGTTAGCTCCATCATGTCAAAAAAACTGGCTGCTGGAGCGGATGTCATCGTTCTGGATGTGAAGACCGGCAGCGGATCCTTTATGAAGACAGAAGAGCAGGCCCGTACGTTGGCCGAGGGGTTGACCCGTGTCGGCCGGCTGGCAGGGAAACGCTGTGCTGCGGTGATTACAGATATGGACGAGCCTCTGGGTCTGGCCGTGGGCAATGCCCTGGAAGTCAAGGAGGCTATCGCTGTCCTGCAGGGGCAGACTGCCGGTGAGGTTCGGGAGCTATGTCTGACTCTGGGCACCTGTATTCTGGTGGAGGGCGGCTTTGCTGCGGGTGAGGACGAGGCGCGCAGCATGCTGGAGGAGACAATCTCTTCCGGGACAGCCCTGAAAAAGCTGGCTGAGCTGGTGGAGGCCCAGTATGGCGACCCTTCTGCAGTGTACGATACAAGTCTCCTGCCAATGGCACCTGTGCAGCGAACAGTGTCCAGCCCTATTGCCGGCTATGTTGCCCATATGCAGGCAGAGAAAATCGGGTTGGTCTCGATGCACCTGGGTGGCGGCCGCGTGACCAAAGAGAGCGTTATTGACCTTTCTGTCGGTGTGCAGCTGTGCAAGAAGGTCGGCGATGCGGTAGCAGAAGGTGAAGCTCTGGCTGTTCTCCATGCTGCAGACGAAGCCTCTGCCAAAAGGGCAGAACAGGAGCTGTTAGCTTGCTATTCGTTCACGGATACTCCCGTAATGCGCAAGCCCTTTATCAAGGGCATCGTTCGCTGAGCATAATAACGACCCGCAGAATTCGAAAGCTGCAGGTCAAAGAAAACAGCTTTGCTCCGTAGAAATAAGATTTACCCTATTCCCATGTTTGAGAGGATGGACTGACCATGATCTATGGCATTATGCAGCCATATTTTTTCCCGTATATTGGCTATTTTTCTTTAATTAAATATTCCGACAGCTTTGTTTTTTTTGATACTCCCCAGTATATCAACCATGGCTGGGTTAACCGCAACCGAGTTCTGAAACAGGACGGCACACCGAACTATATCATTGTTCCCGTGCAAAAGGCACCACGCGAGACTCCCATTATGGACATGAAGATCCGCCAGACAGAAGACTGGCGAAAAAAGATCTTCGGGCAACTGGATGTGTACCGCAAAAAGGCACCCTATTTTACGCAGACCATGGATTTTCTGCACTCCGTGCTGGACACCTTTGAAGGCGACAGCCTTGCAAAGCTGAACTGTATGACGACGGAGGCAGTCAGCCGCTATCTGGGAATTCAGACCCCATTTGCTGTCAGCTCCGAGCAGAAGCTTGCTCTGCCGGAGGTTAAAGCACCGGACGAGTGGGCACTGTATATCACCAAAGCTCTTGGCGGTGATGTCTATGTCAACCCACCGGGAGGTATGAGTTTTTTTGACGAGTCAAAGTATACAGCTGCAGGAATTGAGCTACAGTTCCTAAAATCCAACCTCACACCATATGTTCAGCGCGTCGGCCATTTTGAACCCGGGCTTTCAATTATTGATGTAATGATGTACAACGATATCCCCACAATCAACCGTATGTTGGATGATTTCGAGATCCTGCACAGCGGCGACCTGCCTGCAGGGGAGCTCTCCAAAACGGAGGCCGACGCATGAGGGAGATTGGCGGATATTTCGGCCTAGAAGAACTGCCTGGCCGCGCACTTTACAGTGACTATCCGGCCTTTAACTGTGCCCGTAGTGCTCTACTTTATGCCATTCGTACCCAGAATGTCCGAAAGCTGTATCTGCCGTTCTTTCTCTGCGGCTGTGTCAGTGGCATGTGTGAGCGATACCATATTCCCTATGCTTTCTATCATATCGGAAAAGATTTTCTGCCTGAAGCGCTTTCCCTGCAACCGGGCGAGGCTCTGTACCTGGTGAATTATTATGGCATGCATGGGGAACAGACCGTGCTGCAGCAGGCCACTCTTTATCCGACGCTTATTCTGGACAATGTTCAGGCTTATTTCTCTGCCCCGGTCCCGGGAATAGATACAATCTATTCCTGCCGTAAGTTTTTCGGTGTGCCCGACGGCGCTTTCCTGATCACGGACAGGGAAAGTGGTGCTTGGCGTGAACTTCCCAGGGAATCCTCTGTAGACTGTATGCGGCATCTGAACGGTCGACTGGAAAACACGGCGAGTGCGTATTACTCTGTATTCAAACAGCGGGATGATGCCTTTGAACAGGCGGAGCTTTGCCGCCCCTCACTCACTGCGGAAAACATACTCCGCGCCATCGATTATCCCGCGGTGAAGGAAAAGCGAGAGCAGAATTATGCCTTTTTGCAGCAGCGTTGGTCCCCAAAGAACCGTCTGCCTGTATCTGGGCCACCAGGTCCCTATGCTTATCCGTTCCTGCTACCGGAGCAGGTCGATGGTCCGGCTGTCCGCCGAGCTTTGGCAAAGGAGGGAATTTATGTGCCTACCCTCTGGCCAGATATCCCAACCGACAGTAACTCGTTCGAGCACGATCTGGCAGCCAACCTTCTTCCGTTGCCCTGTGACCAGCGCTATGACAGGGAAGATATGATGATTCTTTCTCAAAAGCTGGAGGCTTTGCTATGAGTAAAAAAATCAATGTTCTGGTTTTCCCCGCCGGGGAAATCAACTCAGTTGAGTTACATGAGGCTTTGTCCCACCAGGTTAATATCAGAGTCTTTGGTGCTTCGTCCGTTGATCGCCATGGTCCCTATGTTTTCGAACGCTACCGTTCCGGTTTGCCGTTTATTTCCGCACCGGACTTTCTGGAGAAGTTCAATGCCCTGCTGCAAGAATGGTGCATTGACTATATTTTCCCCACGCATGACACGGTAACACTTTTTCTGGCCGAAAACCGTGGTGCTCTGGCCGCACAGCTCATTGCCGCATCAACGAAAACTGCGCTGGTCTGCCGTGATAAAAAGCTTACCTATGACCTGTTTGCGGAAGAACTGTTCTGCCCTACTGTCTACCAATCTGTTGACCGTTTTCCCTGTTTTATTAAGCCTCGTGACGGGCAGGGATCTCAGGGGGCAAAACTCCTTCGGTCTGCAGATGACCTCCCGGCAGATTTTGCTGCAGAGGAATATGTTATTACCGAATATCTTCCCGGCCAGGAACTGACAGTAGACTGCCTGACAGATAAAAACGGCCGACTGGCTGCTGCCCTGCCAAGAGAACGTACCCGTACGATGGCCGGCGTCAGTGTAGCTGGATCAGCACTGGTATTGGACGACGAGGTGCGGGAAATTGCGGAGACAATAAACGCCAGGTTGAGCTTCTGTGGCCTGTGGTATTTCCAACTGAAGCAGGACGATAACGGGCGCTATAAGCTGTTGGAGATTTCAACCCGCTGTGCCGGAACTATGTGCCTGTCCCGTGCACGTGGGGTCAACCTTCCGTTACTCAGTATCTATGCTGCGGCGGGATATGACATCACTGTCTTTGAGAACCCCTGCGCGGTCAAGGTCGACCGCACACTCATTTCCAGATATACACTGAACTGGATTTACAGCACTGCATATGTGGACTATGATGACACTGTCGTGGAAGGGGAGTTGGTCTGCCTTCCGGTTATCCGCTATCTTTATCAATGCCGGAACCGCGGGATACGAGTTGTACTGTTGACCCGTCACGAACTGGACCATGAGGACAGTTTGGAGGAAAGCCTGCAGGCCCATGCCATTTCACCGCAGATTTTTGACGAGATCGTGCGCATTCCTGCCGGCCGGGAGAAGGCCGAGTATATTTTGGACAAACAGTCTGTTTTTATCGACAACGCTTACGCTGAACGGAAAAAGGTTCACGATGCGTTGGGAATCCCCGTTTTTGACGTAGAGGGCATGGAAGTCCTAAGCGACTGGCGTTGCTGAACAGATAGATGAAACAGCAGTATCCAACAGATATGTACGACAGAGTTTTTAACATCAGTTGCAACAAAGGAAAAATCCGAAGGATTAACCACGCAGAAGACCAAAAAATTGCACAGATGACAAAGAGTACCGCCGGCGGGGCTTTCGAAGTCCCGCCGTCGGTACTCTTTGGAACTAATACTGAACAGAATTTTGCAAAGAAGGGGAAAAGCTTCAAGAACAGTGGTGTAATCCACTTATACTGCGTGGGTGCGAAGATACAGAAGCAGTTGATTCAGACCTTCACTGTTAAGAGTTTTGTTGTTGCCACCGGCATAATCCTGCAGAAGTGTGTCGGAGGCTTCGCAGACAGCAGAACCGGTATCGGAGAAGTAGACACCTGTTTCCACACAGACCTGTTTGACCCAGTTGTTGGCCTCGCGGCAATTCTCAGCTGAACCCACACTTTCTCCTTTGTAAGCTGAGGTTACCGAGGGCAGGGAGCAGACAACGATAATGGTGCTGGGAGAGGACTGCTGAATGCTCCGTACCAGGGTGACGTATTGGTCGATAAAATGGTTGCGGTCCACTGCAGAAAGACCGTCCATGCCAACCATCAGGATAAGTCGGGAGGGCTTGGCATTGGCAGCGGCAGCCGAAGGCAAAATAGAGGATCCGTCACCGGGATAGATGATATTGGTGCTGCTGAGGTTACTTACAGGCAGGGAGCCTGTGGAAGTGGCCCAGACCTGCCGGTCGCCATTGCTGAGAACCCCGTTATCCCTCAGACCAATCGTAGAACTGTCTACGAGGAAGGTGAGGGTGTCGATATACGCCTGACCGGCATCAGTAGTCTGTGCGGTTTCGTACAGAGGGCCGGTAGAGTTGTAGTTCGGGATGTCAATGCCGCCGTCAATCCCGGCGGGATTAGGGACGACTGCACTGCGGACCGGGTCTGTGTATCGCATGAAGGAAGCAAAAATAAGGCCAATAACGCAGCAACCCAGAGAGATCATGATGGCAAAGGACCATAGGGAATTCTTAAGTCCAGGAAGACGATTCAGCAGATTCACAGCATGTACCCCTCAATCGGACAGAATAGGAATAAACGACGGCAGGAGTATAAGCCCCTGCCGCCGAATTATACGAGGATAAGTAGATTATGCTTCTTCAGCAGCCTTTGCTTCCTTGATGACCTTCTCCTGAACGTTTGCAGGAGCTTCCTGATAGCGGACAAAGCTCAGCTCAAAGTAGCCGCGGCCCTGGGTCATGGAACGAAGGTCGATGGTGTAAGTGGTCATTTCAGCCATGGGGACTTCAGCCTCAACAGTCTGCATGCCGTTTTCAGCGTTCATACCGAGAACGGTGCCACGACGCTTGGAGCTGATATCGCTCATGATATCACCGAGGTTAGAGTCGGGGATAGTGACCTTCAGGAGACCGATAGGCTCGAGGATGGTGGGCTTTGCCTTGGGAATACCGTCCTGGTAGGCCAGACGGGCTGCGGTCTGGAATGCCATATCGTTGGAGTCAACGGGGTGATAGGAACCATCGTAAAGGGTTGCTTTGAGGCCAACCAGCGGATAGCCGGCGAGAACACCCTTGACAACTGCATTGCGCAGACCCTTTTCAACAGACGGGAAGAAGTTTTTGGGAACAGAGCCGCCGAAGACTTCTTCTGCGAAGATCATGTCATCAGACTCGGACTGCGGCTCAAAGCGGACCCAAACGTCACCAAACTGACCGGAACCACCGGACTGCTTCTTGTGACGGCCGTGTGCTTCGACCTTGCCCTTGATGGTCTCACGATAAGCGACCTTTGCCGGGGTGAGTTCGGTGTCAACGTTGAAGCGGGACTTCAGCTTGGAGCAGAGAACGTCAACCTGGATATCACCAACACCGGAAAGAACCTGCTGATGAGTCTCGGCATTGTTCACAAAGGTGAAGGAAGGATCTTCTTCGTTCAGCTTGTTCAGGCCGGCAGCGACTTTGTCGTCCTGGCCCTTGGTCTTGGGAGCGATAGCCATGGAATAGCAGGGAGTGGGATAAGCAATGGGCTTGAGAGAAACGACCTTGCGGGAATCGCAGAGGGTATCGCCGGTCTTGACCTTATCCATTTTGCCGATGGCGCCAATGTCACCGCAGCCGAGTTCCTTAATTTCTGCGGTCTTCTTGCCGCTGACAGAGTACAGACGGCCAAGCTTTTCATTTTCACCGGTGCGGCTGTTCACGAGGGTCAGGTCAGAGGTGATAACACCGGACAGCACCTTGATAAAGGAGAACTTGCCGTACTGGTCCGAATTGGTCTTGAAGACGAAAGCGGTGGGAACACCATCGGGGGAAACAGCAAATGCTTCGGTGCTGCCATCAGCGTTGGTAGCCTTCTGCTTGTTGCCTTCCATCGGAGTGGGAAGCAGTTCAATAATCTTGTCCAGCAGCATGAGAGAGCCAAGGCAGGTCATGCCGGAACCGCAGACAACAGGGAAGAGACCGAGGTCGGCAACGCCGGCGTGCAGGCCGTTAATCATTTCTTCGTAGGTGAACTCTTCACCCTCAAAGAAACGCTCCATCAGTTCTTCATCCGTCTCTGCGACAGATTCCTTCAGTGCATCGTTATATTCTTCGACCATGTCCTGGTCGTTGGCAGGAACATCGATTTCAACACGCTTAAGATTGTCCATCTTATATGCGCGCTTGTTCAGAATGTCGATGATGCCGACAGCCTTTTTGTCTGCATTGACAATGGGAGCAATGACAGGAACGATCTTGGTGCCGAACTTCTCGCGCAGGGCTTCGAAGGTAGCGTTGTAATCGCTGTTGTCTTCATCGATTTTGGAGATGTATACGAAGCGGGGCATGTTGCGCTCTTCGCAAAGTTTCCATGCACGCTCAAGGCCGGCGGTGATGCCGTCTTTTGCGGAAACAACGATGATTGCTGCGTCTGCTGCACGAAGTGCTTCGATGCATGCACCGGAGAAGTCAACAGAACCCGGAGTATCGAGAATGTTGATCTTGCAGCCGTTATATTCTACGGGGACGAGGGCAGTGGAAATGGACATCTGGCGCTTGATTTCTTCTGCGTCATAGTCGCAAACGGTGTTGCCCTGTGCGGCCTTGCCGATACGGTCGATGCTCTTGGTGACGTAAAGCAGGCTCTCTACGAGGCCGGTCTTACCGCCGCCTGCCTGACCGATGAGGCAGACGTTTCTGATGGATTTAGTTGCGTAGCCCATGATGAATATATTCCTTCCTAAATGTTTATTGATATAAACAAATTTTTGTTGGTACATTATACACTAAACGTTACCCATTTGGCAACTAGAAATTAAATAGAATGCAGAGTCCGTACGGTGATAATATCAGGGAGAAAAAGCATACCGGTTACGGATGCGTTTGATTTGTATATAGTTGATACATCGTTGCCCATGAACACCACAGACTGCCCGATAGTGGACGTGGCGCTGCTCCAGGCGTACAATGGTGCGGATTCTATCCAATCGACCAGATAGAGGAGAGTTCAGCCGAAGAGACTATTCTTTACCTATGAGCCTGGAAACGGAGAAAAGTGATGCGTGCTCACATGAGCATACTCCCGGCATTTGCCTGGATGTCCTCATACTCTTGACAAATATACCAAAAATGAGAAGAATTCATTGTATGGAATGCTGAAAAATGATGAATGCGGTGATAGTTACCAAACAAACGAGGAAAATGCTGTAATTATTTCGTGCGTTCATGTATAATATGACTAAGATTTTTTGAATAGAGCAGATACTCATGATGAGAAAAAAGCAGAAATAAATTGATATTTCTGTGACGAAATGATATAGTAATACTCATTATTAATGCAAAGGATATCGGAAAAGCTTTTTTAAGGAGCCTGCATCGGGAAAGGCTATCTACTGCCTTCAATCGGGCCAGGAAGAGAAACAGGGGATGTTTTGTGTCAGAGTATGCGGTTATCCTTCATATCCATGGTGCTATTCAGGGAATTGGTTTCCGGCCATTTATCCACCGACTGGCTCAGGAACTTGATATTACCGGTTATGTGCAGAATACAGCCAGCGGGGTGACGGTTTTGGCCGAGGGAAACGCTGAGACGGTAGAGGCTTTCGTGGAGCAACTGCCTGAACGGGCACCGGCGCTGGCGGTTATCGAGCAGATATCGGTCGAAGCATGTGTGCCTTCAGGAGAATATTCTGAGTTTGCAATACGGCCCAGCGCTCCCGGCATACAGAAGGACACCCTGGTACTGCCGGATCTGGCAATTTGCCCGGCTTGTTCGGCAGAGCTAAAGAATCCGGCTGACCGTCGTTTTGGCTATCCATTCATTAATTGTACGAATTGTGGCCCCCGGTTTACGATTATCAAAGAGGTACCCTACGACAGGGCGACCACGACGATGGCGAGCTTTACCATGTGCAGACCCTGCGCACAGGAGTATCACGATCTGGACAGCCGGCGCTACCATGCTCAGCCGGACTGCTGTGATGTCTGCGGTCCCAAACTGAGCTGGATTGGCACTGCGGGTGAAAACGGGAAGAATGAACCTCTGGAACAGGCGGCCGAGTCTCTTAGGGCAGGGAATATTGTGGCGGTGAAGAGTATCGGGGGATTTCATTTGGCCTGCGATGCGGAAAATGCAGAGGCGGTACGGCGTTTGCGGCAACGGAAACATCGGGACGAGCGGCCTTTTGCGATGATGTGTGCGGATCTGGACGCCGTCCGGGAAGTTTGTGAACTGAGTTCAGCGGAAGAAAAACTTCTCAGTGGCCCCCGTGCCCCGATTCTTCTGTTGACGAAAAAGAATCCGACAGATTACGAGTATATCAGCGACAATGCGGAGTTGGGGGTAATGCTGCCGTATACGCCACTGCACTTGTTGCTGTTCGAGAAGGGATTCCGTTTTCTGGTAATGACCAGTGGAAACCTGTCCCATCAGCCTATTGTTTACCGCAACGAAGATGCGCTTCAGCAGCTAGGTGGCATTGCCGATGGTTTTCTGCTGCACAACAGGGAGATTGCAGCGCCTTGTGATGATTCCCTATGTCGCCTGCTGGAAGGAAAGGAGTACTTCCTGCGCCGCTCACGCGGCTACGCGCCCCAGCCGGTCTCCGTCAGCAAGACGATGGGCATGCTGTTGGCCTGCGGGGCAGAGCAGAAGGCTTCCTTTGCGTTCTCTAAAGGAAACCATGTGTTTCTCAGCCAGCACATGGGCGACCTGAAAAACTGGGAAACACTGGAAAACTACCGGGCGCAGTTGAACCGCTTCCAATCCCTTTTCGGCATACAGCCTCATGCACTTGCCTGCGATCTGCACCCGGATTATCTGTCTACCGAGTATGCGCAGGAACAAAGCAGTGAGAAAAGACTGCCGTTGGTCCGGGTTCAGCATCATCACGCACACATGGCATCCTGTATGCTGGACAACAATCTGGAGGGCCCGGCGATTGGTCTCATCTGGGATGGGACCGGATATGGTACGGACGGTACCATTTGGGGCGGTGAATGCCTTGTAGGCGGCTATAAGCACGTAGAACGTTTCGGCTCGCTTCGTGCCATTCCGCTTATTGGTGGCGATAAGGCCATTACCGATGTGCGCAGGCTTGCTTTTGTTCTCCTGCGGGAAGCGGGGGAAGCAGTGGATGCCTTCCCGGAGGCACTTCTTTGGGAAAACTTGTTATTGAATCAGGTCAATTGCCCTGTGTCGACCGGAATGGGACGCTTATTTGATGGTGTTGCTGCACTGCTGGGCATTACAGAGCAGTCCTCGTATGAAGGGCAGGCTGCAATAGCCCTGGAAAATGCAGCCGTAGCTTTCGGACCTTGCAGCCACAGTTACCCGATTGCTTTTAGCGGCAAGGTGGGGGATGAGCTGCTGCGTTTTGACTGGCGTCCGATGATTCGGTCAATAATGGCAGATAAACGGAAAGGAATGACTGCCGGTGAAATGGCCTCGGCTTTCCTGAACACTCTGGTGCGGGCAGCGGTAGTGCAGTGTAGCGAAGCTGCCGGTGTATCCGGCATCCGTGATGTGGTGCTCTCCGGTGGGACATTTCAGAATCGCACATTGATGCAGCACTTGCCTAAGGCACTTCGGGAAGCAGGCCTGAAGGTGTATTACCACCGTCGTTTTGCAACAAATGATGAGGGCATCGCTGCCGGACAGCTTGCCGTGGCAGCTGCCCGCCTGTCGAAAGAAATGAAGATAAGCGGGTCCTGTAGCGGGCCCGGTAAAGGATAAGAGACATATGTGTTTGGCTATTCCCTTAAAAATTCAATCCGTAAACGGCAATACCGCTTTGGCCGAGGCTATGGGGGTCAGCCGGGAGATTCGGATTGATTTTATTTCTGACCCGCAGCCGGGAGAATATGTAATTGTACATGCCGGTTTTGCCATTGAACGCCTGCCGGGCGAGCAGGCCCTGGAGGACCTGAACCTGTGGGAGGAACTGGAAGATGCCCTCCGTTAACCGGGTGCAGCTTCAAAAGCTGCGAAGAGCTATAGCCGGGTTGGACCTCAGTGGTTGCATGCCGCTGAATCTGATGGAGGTCTGCGGCAGCCATACGATGGCAATCGCAAAGGCTGGCATTAGGTCCATGCTGCCGGAGAAAGTCAAACTCCTGTCCGGGCCGGGCTGTCCGGTGTGCGTTACCCCACCGGAAGAGATTGACAATCTGCTGGAGCTTTCCGCACGCCCAGGTGTCATCATAGCTACCTACGGAGATATGCTCCGTGTACCCGGCAGCATCCGAGGGGACAGTCTTCGACGGCGTTCTGCGTTAGGTGCGGAGATACGGGTCGTCTATTCCGCCGTGGATGCTGTTGCGATTGCCCGGGAGAATCCGACAAAGGATGTTGTATTTTTGGGTGTGGGCTTCGAGACCACGGCACCTGGGACAGCAGCCGCTGTACTTACGGCAGCTGAACAGGGTATACAAAACTTTTATCTCTACTCCATGCTGAAGGCGGTTGAACCCGCATTGCGGGTGCTGACAGGAATGGCGGACTTTGACGTACAGGGCTTTCTGTGCCCCGGTCATGTGGCCAGCATTCTGGGTGAGAAGGGCTTTGCCTTTTTATCGGAGGAGCTGGGCTACGCCTCAGTCATCAGTGGCTTTGAAGCGGGCGACATTCTGTTTTCCATTTTTCTTCTGCTAAAGCAGCTGCAGCAGGGAAAACCTCTGCTACAAAACGAATACCGGCGTGCGGTAGCCCCTGAGGGAAACCCCGCTGCCATGGCAATGCTGGACCGTTGCTTTGAGCGCCGTCCCACCATGTGGCGGGGACTAGGCATGGTGGAGAACAGTGGATACTTCCTGAATGAGGAGCTGCGGCAGCATGATGCGGCAGAGCATTTCGGAATTGCCCCGGCTGTGGAGCAGAAGGTGACGGCTTGCTGCTGCGGTCGGGTGATTACCGGCTCACAACCGCCCATGAGTTGCCCGTTGTTCGGCAAAGTGTGCACACCGGAGGACCCAGTGGGGCCTTGCATGGTCTCTTCGGAGGGTGCTTGTGCTGCGGCGTATAAATATGGGCCGATCCTGTAAAAAACAGGTGCATGAATTGAGCCCCGGAATGGATTTACGAATGGAAGAGATTATAACCTTAGATTACGGCAGTGGCGGCAAGCGGACATCACAGCTGATTGAGCAGCTGATTGTGCCGGCGTTTACGAATCCTGCCCTCAGAGCGCTGGGAGACGGGGCATTGCTGGACAATACCCCTGACGGAGCACAGCTGGTCTTTTCTACGGACAGCTTTGTGGTGAGCCCGCTGTTTTTCCCGGGCGGGAATATTGGTAAGCTGGCTGTCTGCGGGACCGTAAACGATGTGGCAATGTGCGGCGGTGTGCCGAAGTATCTTAGCCTCTCCCTGATCATTGAGGAAGGTCTGGAAATGAACACACTCTGTCAGGTGGTGGAGAGCATCCGAATTTCTGCAGAGCAGGCAGGCGTTCAGATTGTGACCGGCGATACAAAGGTAGTGGAACGTGGCCGGGGTGACGGATTATACATTAATACAGCGGGCATTGGTTTCCTGAAGTGGCCTGGGCTAAGCCCCAAAAAACTGCAGGAAGGGGATGCGGTGCTGGTATCCGGCACGGTTGGCGACCATGGTACAGCAGTCATGCTGGCACGCAACCCGTTTCTGAAGAGCGAGATTACCTCCGATTGTGCCCCGCTGAACTGCCTGGCGGCACAGATTTTGGAGAACAGTACTGTACGTGTGCTGCGAGATCCGACCCGCGGAGGTGTGGCGACTACTCTTAACGAGTTCGTGGAAAACAGTCCTTTGGGTATAGAACTGGAAGAAGAGTGCATCCCTGTGCGTGACGATGTCTTTGCTGCCTGCGAGATGCTGGGGCTGGACCCGCTGTACTGTGCGAACGAGGGAAAACTGCTGGCCGTTGTCCCATGGGAGGAACGGGAGGCCGCTCTGCAGGCACTGAAGAGCCTGCCCGAGGGAGAAAACGCAGCGATTATCGGACGGGTGAGCGGACGCTGTCCGGGCAAAGTGATCCTGCATACAGAGGCTGGGGGAAGCCGTATCCTGCAGAAGCTTTCCGGCGCTCAGCTGCCCCGCATCTGTTAACATTTTTGTGAAGATCCCTATGCGCTGACGAAAGTCAAACAGGCGCTCAGGGCTTTGATAACGAGAAAGAAATAATAAAAATACGAGAGGTGATGAGCATTGCAGGAGTATCGCAGAACAGATATCCGGAAAGAGGATATCATACCCCTGGCAGAGCGGATGCGTAAGGATGGACGTTTTCTCGTCATGATCCACGCTTTCTTTAACAAGGATGGTGAGCCCGATGTTTCCTATGACTTTGAGGCCCCCGGAGCCTTTGACACCTACCATGTAGTGGGCGAACGCGTGCTACCGTCAATCAGTGCCATCTATGATGTAGCAGCTGAGTGGCCGGAGCGCGAGCTCAACGAACTGATGGGTCTGGAATTTGAGGGTCTGGACACTTCCAAGCGCCTCTTCCTGCCGGAAGATCTGCTGGAAGAACAGGGCCGCGGCCAAATCCTGGTGACACCGCTTGATGAACTGGTGGAGAAGAATCTCGGAAAGGAGCAGGCAAAATGAGCTATGTGATTCCGGTAGGCCCCTACCATCCCGCTCTGGAGGAGCCTGTTCATGCAAAACTGATCACAGAGGGTGAGCTGATTCGGGATGCAGAGGTGTTTGTCGGTTACAATCACCGCGGCATTGAAAAGCTGGCGACTATGCGTAATGCTATTCAGACTTTGGTCCTGGTGGAACGCGTCTGCGGTATCTGTTCTCACTCCCACGCCTTCACTTATGCTATGTGCGTGGAGAACCTGAACGGAATTGAAGTACCCAAGCGCGGACAGTATATCCGCGTTATCACAGCTGAACTGGAGCGGCTGCATTCGCACTTCCTGTGGCTGGGCATTGCCTGCCACATTATCGGCCACGACAGTATGTTTATGCATACCTGGGATGTTCGAGAAGGAATTATGGACATCTTGGAAAAGATGACGGGCAATCGTGTTAACTATGCCATGGTGACCATCGGCGGTTCGCGGCGGGATATCAGCGATGATCTTCGCCGCGAGATTCTCGACCTGCTGGAGAACCTGGAAGACCCGATGGAACGGGTGATTGAGATCGCAACCACAGATAAAACGATTGCTATGCGTACCAAAGGTGTCGGCGTGATGACAAAGGAAGAGGCCATTCGTCTGGGTGCCTCCGGTCCGCATGCCAGAGCCTCCGGTGTGTATATTGACGCTCGCAAAGACATTCCTTATTCCTCCTACGACGATTTTGACTTCAATGTGCCTGTAGTTGACAGCGGCGATGTCTATGCCCGTGTGGTCGTACGTGCACTGGAATGCCTGGAGAGCATGAAAATCATCCGCCAGGCCTTGGAGAATTTGCCGGCAACGCCGATTAACCTGGGCAACAAGCTGGTAAAGATTAAGGAAGGACAGACTGTTGCAGTGCATGAGGCACCACGGGGACAACTCAGCCATATGCTGGTGGGTGACGGCAGCTTTAATAACAAGCGCCTGAGCATTCATGTGCCGTCTTTTAAGAACACACCGACGATTCCTACCATGCTGCGTGGTAATACCGTAGCAGAAGCAGGGTTGATCATTGCCAGCATCGACCCCTGCTTCAGTTGTATGGACCGCTGAGCGGGACCAAAGCCATGCACGAGTTATCCTATGCCCAGGGTATTATCCGTGTGGTACAGGCTGAACAGCAGAAACAGCAGTTTACGCATGTTCTGGAGATCCGCCTGGGTATTGGCGAGTTTTCCGGTGTTGAGACGGAGTGCCTTGCGGAGTTTTTTCCTTTCGCGGCCGGAGGAACGGCGGCGGAAGGAGCGACCCTGCGATTTGAAACAATAAAAGGACAGTTCCACTGCAGAGACTGCGGGACGGATGGCCCTGCAGACCGCAAGAAGCATTGCTGTGCGGCCTGTGGGAGCACGAACCTGGCGATGACGGCCGGTCGGGAGTTCCGTGTGGAGAGCCTGCAGGTGGAATAAAGAAAGGAGAGCGACTCTTTTGCAGAAAACAAAAGTATCTTCGTTTATTGCCACGTTTCTCCTGTGCTATGCATTCTGGATCCTGCTGACCTGGAAACTGAATGCGCAGGAGCTCATTGCGGGTGCGGTGGTCAGCGCGGCTGCGGCTGCCTTTTCGGCTCGCTTCTTTATTCATGTAGATGCCTTCCATATGCTGAAGCCAAAGCGCATTATTGCCCTGGCAAAATATGTGGGCGTGTTCATAGTTGAACTGTGCAAGGCCAACTGGGCAGTTGCAAAAATCTGCCTGACCGGCTGCAAGGATGTTGACCCCGGTATTGTACGCGTGCCTGTAGACCTGAAGGGCCTGTATCCGAAGGCAATGCTTGCTAACAGCATCACCCTCACCCCCGGTACGATGACCCTGGACATTGCATCCGACCAGAAGACCGGGCAGAGTTACTATTACATACACTGGATTAAGGTTGAATCCGAAGATGAGAACCAGGCCGGCGAGATGATTAAGGGCCGCCTGGAAAAGGCGGTAAAGGAGGTTTGGGAATGATTGAACTGCTGATCTTTGCGGTACTTCTTTCTGCTTTCTCCGCTGTACTGCTGTACCGCCTGGGCAAGGGCCCGTCACCTGCTGACCGTATGGTAGCCGGTGACTCAATGGATATTCTGATCGCGGGGGCAATGATTCTGTTTTCCCTGTATTCCGGACGCGGGATCTATTTGGACATTGCCATTATCGCTGCCATGTTGGGTATTATTGATACTATGCTGGTTGGTCGTTATTTAGATAAGGGGAGGTGGCTCAAAGGTAATGAGGATATTAATTGATCTTTGTTTACTGGCAGGTGCGTTCTTTGCCCTGGCCGGTACGATTGGTGTTCTGAAAATGCCGGATGCCTTCTGCCGCATGCAGGCCAGCACCTGCATCACGACGCTGGGCATTCTGGGAGTCTGCCTGGGCGGCATTCTGTATGCTTCCTGTTATATGCATAGCGGCGCTACGGCGGTGAAGATTGCCCTGATTGCGTTGCTGGTACTCGTTGCTAACCCGGTTGGCTCTCACGCCATCTTCAAGGGTGCCTACCGTTCCGGTTTTCGTCCGGAGAAGAAGATGAAGAAGGACGACTTCAGGAGGGACTTCGATGCATGAACTGATTTTTGTCCTGAATGCCTGTGTCCTGGTGGGAATGTGCGTCTCTGCGGTTCTGGCGGTGCATTATGAAAAGCTGCTGTCCTCGGTAATCGCTCTTGGCGTGGTTGGCATTTTTGCCGCGGCAGAATTTCTGATCCTACATGCCCCGGATGTGGCCATTTCCGAGGCTGCCGTCGGTGCAGCACTGGTACCTCTTGTGTTTATCGTTGCCCTGAAGAAAATGCGGGGAGGTACGGATAAATGAAAAAATGGATCACCATTATTGCTCTTGGCCATATGCTGCTGATTGGGCTGTTTGCAGCTTTCAGTATGAACAGTTTGCCCAAAACCTACGATGGCAGCAAAGCCAACGTGACGGTATATGAACTGCAGCAGAATCCCGAAAGCTACGATGACTCGTTCGCCGACGGTGCAGCGGCAGTTATTGTGCAGCAGAACCTGGCCACGACTCATGCGGTAAATGACGTGACCTCGATTGTGTTTGATTTCCGTGGCTATGACACTATGGGCGAAGCTTTTGTCCTTCTTCTTACAATCTCCGGCGTAATCGTCTTGCTGGAGAAGACCAAGGCAGAGAAGGAGCAGATGCGCCTGGAAAGAGAGGCAAAGAAGCATGAAACAGAATGAACTGGTTATTGAACGCGTGATCCAGCGTTGTGGCTGCGATCAAATTCTGCCCCTCTGCGTTGTGTACATATTCTACATCATTCTGCACGGGCATCTTTCCCCTGGCGGCGGCTTCCAGGGAGGTATACTGACGGTTGCAGCAGTGATTCTGGTGTATCTCGGCCACGGCTATCAGGTGACCAAGCGTGCACTGCGGCCCAATTTTATGCGCCATCTGGAAGGCGTTGCCTTGATTCTATATATCGTTCTGGCTTTTGCCGGAGTGATAGCAGGTGCACAGTTCTGCAGCAATTTTGCCTTTGACAACGGCCCTATCGGAGCTCTGATCAGCTCCGGTACCATCTCATGGATGGACGAGACCGTAGCCTTTAATGTGCTGACAGGCTCAATCGTCATCTCAATCGGTTTGATGAGTGTCCTGTTTCCGCAGGATATTGACAGCTTGGAATGAGGTGCATGCTATGATTACGATGAATTATCTGGCGTCCTTTTTCCTGATTGCCTTGGGCTTCTACTGTATAGTGACCCGGTATAATCTTGTAAAAACAGTCGTGGGAATGAGTGTTGCCGACTATGGTGTAAATTTGCTGATCATTTCCATTGGCTACAATCCCGGTGGTACAGCGCCCATCTTCACGGAAGGTGAACTGACAGCAGCCAGCTATTTTGTTGACCCGATTCCGCAGGCCCTCACCCTTACCTCTATCGTAATTGGAGCCTGTGTGACAGCAATGTGTATGGCTCTGGTCATCCGCCTTCAGGAGCAGTACGGTACCCTGGATACCAGGGAGATTCGGAGGCTGAGAGGATGATGCATTATATTCACTACCCGGTTTACGCTATTATGGTGCTTTTCCTGGGAGCATTCCTGATTGTAACGTTCGGCAAAAAGGCTATTGTCCGCCATGTGGTGTCTTTATCTGCGGTTACACTGAGCCTGCTTTTCCTGATTGGTCTGGTCGGGCCGGTGATGGTTAACGGTGAGGTGCTGACATACTGGATGGGTAACCGCGTTCCGGCCGGCGGCTATGCCATCGGCATTGCCCTGGAGGTCGACGCACTGAACCTGTTCTTTGCCCTTTTGATTTCTGTGGCTGTCTTCGTTTCCTGTGTCTACAGTATTCAGTACATGTCTCATGACGACCATGTAGAGCAGTATTATACCCTGTACCTGATGCTGGGCGGCGGCGTTCTGGGCTTTGTGCTTACGGGCGACCTGTTTAATCAGTATATTATGGTCGAAATTATGACAATTGCTGCCGTAGCCCTGACGGCATTCCGCAGCAAGACGACCGGTGCTTTGGAAGCAGCTTTCAAATATTTGGTCGTGGGTACGATAGGCTCGACCTGTATGCTGACCGGCATTATTATGCTCTATGCCCAGGCACACACATTGAATCTAGCCCAACTTTCGGCGATTATTCCTACCGTTTCGAGTCCAACAAAAGCGATGGCATTTGCCTTCCTGCTGATTGGCTTTGCTTCCAAGGCATTCATCGTGCCCTTCCATCCGCTGGCAGCGGATGCTCACGGTGCAGCTCCGGCATCCATCTCTGTGCTGATCTCCGGTGTACTGACCAAGTCTGGGCTGTATGCAATCATCCGCCTGGTCTACTTCATCTATAAGTGCATGGATCACGGCACTATGCAGGGACTGCTGGTTTTCGTCGGCAGTGTAAGCATGTTTGTGTGCGTCACTATGGCTCTTGCCCAGCATGATTTTAAGCGTCTGTTGGCCTTCCACTCTATTTCTCAGATTGGTTATGTACTGACTGCGGCCGGCCTGTGCACCGCACTGGGCATGTCATCCGGCTTATACCATGCCATGAACCATACTCTGTTCAAAGGGTTGCTGTTCCTCTGCGCAGGTGCGGTAATGCACCAGACGGGGACCGGTAATCTGAACAAGCTGGGCGGCCTGGCAAAGAAGATGCCAGTGACCACCTGCATGTTCCTTATTGGCGCTTTCTCCATCAGTGGTATCCCACCCTTCAACGGTTTTGCGTCCAAGTGGATGGTCTATCAGGCAATTTACCAGAAGGCAGTATCCACCGGTAACTTGCTGTTTGCGATGGCCTGCATCGTAGCTCTGATTACCTCTGTTTTGACACTGGCGTCCTTTGTGAAGGTTTCCAAGTCTGTTTTCTTCGGTGATTTGCCCTCTGAACTGGAGAACACCACCGAAGTTCCACGAGGCATGCAGCTAGCAATGGGACTGTTTGCCGCGCTCAGCATTCTGACCGGCCTGTTCCCGACTGTTGTGGCAAAGTACTTGACCGAGCCGGCCGCTGCGGCAGCAATGAATGCACTTTCGTATATCGATTCGGCAATGGGTGCCGGCTATGCCTCACAGACTCTGGGTAGCATGGCAACCGTTCCGACCATCAGCTTTGCCAGTGTTGGCGCCTGGAACCCCATCTCCTGGCTGCTGCTCCTGTGCATCTGCCTGCTGGGACTGACTATCGCTGCCAGTGTGATGAAGTATGACAGCGTCAGTGAAAAGTCCGGCATAGCATCTGCCCGTAAGTATGATGTGTTCTTTGGCGGCGAAAAGAGCGAATACTCCCAGGGAGGCGGCGACGATATGTTCTGGGGCCTCAAGTACAACTGGCGGCGATACTTTGACTTCATGCATGCTTTCCATAGCGGCATCGTCAATGATTACGCGCTCTGGGCTGTTGTGGCTCTGGCACTGGCCTTCCTTTACACGACGATTTCAATCTAAGGAGGGGAAAACATGAGTTTACTGACAACGGCAATATCCTATCTGGTGTATATCCTTATTTTCCCCGGCTTTCTGTTCTGCTTTATTCTCGGCATTCTCCTCACCGGCATCATCCGTAAGCTGGTTGCCCGGATGCAGCGTCGTATCGGACCACCGGTGCTTCAACCTCTGTATGATGTACTGAAGCTTTTCGGCAAAGAAACTATTGTTCCGGCCTCTGCGGTGAAATCGGTGTTTCTGTATGCTCCGTTGGTGGGCTTTGCCTCGTTGATTGTCCTGCAACTGTTTGTACCGGTCTGCGGCTTTACTGCTTTCAGCGGCTCTGCAGATATGATTGTCATCCTGTATTTACTTCTTATTCCGGCTCTTGCAGAAATTGTTGGCGGTTCGAGCTCCGGTTCCCCCTATGCTTCGGTGGGTGTTTCACGCGAGATGGTGATGATCATTTCCTGTGAGCTTCCCCTGATTCTTGTACTCCTTGCTGTGGCCAAGGAAACCGGTAATTTAGTCGGCGGCGGTCTGGTCCTGTCTCTGGATGCCATTGCCAGCGCACAAATGCGCTTCGGCTGCCTGATTGCCAGACCTTCCATGATCCCTGCGGCGATTGCCTTCCTAATGGTCATTCCCGGAGAGACGGGCTCCCATCCCTTCGATTCCACGGAGGCAGAAACAGAGATATGTGAAGGCTTGCTGACGGAGTACAGCGGTGCCCCACTTGGGGTGTTCAAGCTCAGCCACGCAGTAAAGATACTTACGATGTTCAGCCTGTTCATTGCCCTCTTTTTCGGTGGGATTAACACGGGCTCCGTTTTCGTAAACGGCCTGCTTTGGCTGTTGCTTGCCGCAATCCTTTCTTTGGGGATGGCTGTGCTTCAGGCAGTCACTGCTCGTTTGAAAATCAACCAGATCTTCAAGTTCTACTGGACAGTCGTTACGATTCTCGCCGGCATGGCTTTGCTCCTTGCCTGGTTTGGACGCTGAGGAGGTGCCACATGCTTAATAAACTGATGGAAGAAAGCACCGCGAAATCTCCGTGGTTGTTCCATATCAATTCCGGCTCCTGCAACGGCTGCGATATCGAGCTGGTAGCTGTGCTTACCCCCCGCTACGACGCGGAACGTCTTGGATTTAAACTGACTGGATCCCCGCGTCAGGCAGATATCGTGGTTGTGACCGGACCGGTGACTAAACAGTCCCTCGATCGCGTCCTGCGGACAATCGAACAGGTCCCGGAACCCCGATGCATTGTGACTCTCGGTTCCTGCCCCGAGTCCGGCAACGTGTTTAAAGACAGTTATTCCGTGGCCGGCCCCCTGAGCAAATATGTTCCCGTCGACGTGGCCATTGCTGGCTGTGCTGTCAAACCGGAAACCGTTATTGATGGTCTGGTCAAGGCAACGGAAATCCTTGCAGAGAAGAGGAGGAACAAATAATGGATCTGCCTTTTCTGAAAGAAGCGCTGAGCAATCTGTTCCGCCCCACCAGCTGTGATCAGTATCCGGTCAAGGTTCGAGAGGACTTTCCGGGCTATCGCGGACGCCTGGTCTACCACGGTGACCGCTGCATCGCCTGCGGTATGTGTGAGCGTGTATGTGCCGGCGGTGCAATCAGCCGGGTAACCGAAAAGATGGAGGACGGCAGCGAGCATATTCACTTTACCATTAACATGGGTTCCTGCACCTTCTGCTCTACCTGTGCGGATTTCTGCTCCCGTAATGCTATTGAGCTGACGACGGATTACCACCTGGCAGTGACCAAGGATGAGGACCTGCTCGTCAAAGGCACCTGCATCAAGCCGGCTGCAAAGAAGCCGACACCCAAGCCTGCAGCAGCTGCTGCACCTGCCCCGCAGTCGGCGGCCCAGCCTACCGCATCGGCAGCAGCGCCGGCAAAACCGGCCAAACAAGCTGCCCCTGCAGCTGCGACACCGGCTGTGCAGCCCCGCGATGACGGCAAGCCCGTGAGTGACCCCACAAAGTGTGTTTACTGCACGCTCTGCGCTAAGAAGTGCCCGATGGGGGCAATTGAGGTCGACCGTGCCGCCAAGACCTGGAAGCTCAATGAGGACGCCTGTATTGCCTGCGGCACCTGCGCAGCTTCCTGCCTAAAGAAGTGCATCCTTATGTAAGCAGGTAAACTTGTCCGGTGAAAGCATGACCAGGCAAGGAGCAGTCAGCTTGAAATAAAAAATGAACCACACCTGTTGAGGATAAATTTTCTCGGCAGGTGTGGATTTTATCATATCGAAGTTTACGAGGCGAGAACACGCCGGGGAAGGAAAGCCATTGCAGTTTTTCCTTGAGACAGCGTTTATTACGGCTTTCCGGAAAGATTGTCCAACGCGTTGATCCATATGGTAGCGCAGGCGTCGGACGGCATACGCAAATCGCCACGAGGAGAAACGGCGACTGTACCGACCTTGGGACCGTCGGGTAGGCAGCTGCGCTTAAATTGCTGAGAAAAGAAGCGGCGGTAGAAGGTCTTCTGCCATTTCAGAATGAATTCACTGTCGTAGGTGCCGTAGAAAGCAATCATGGCTAACCGGAAAATCTTTTCCGGGCTGCTTCCCCAGCGCAGCATGTGGTAAAGAAAAAAGTCGTGCAGCTCATAGGGACCAACCAGCATCTCAGTCTTCTGAGCGATGGCACCCTCTTCCGGCGGTAGAAGCTCGGGAGAGACGGGCGTGTCCAACACATCGAGAAGTGTCTCGGCCAGTATAGGATCCGTGGCAGTTTCAGCAAAATAAGAGACGAGAAAGCGTACCAGCGTTTTGGGAACCGAACTGTTGATGGCATACATCGACATATGGTCACCATTATAGGTCGCCCAGCCCAGGGCTAATTCGGAAAGGTCTCCTGTGCCAATGACAAGCCCATTATGTTCATTCGCCAGGTCCATAAGAATTAGCGTACGCTCTCGTGCCTGACTGTTTTCATAGGTAACATCCTGTACATTCGGGTTATGTCTGATGTCGGAGAAGTGCTGCAGGACTGCCGGACCAATTGGAACCTCCATAAGTTCTGCACCAACAGAGTGAATCAGGCGGATGGCATTGTCGTAGGTGCGGTCGGTGGTGCCAAAGCCGGGCATGGTTACCGCCAGAATGCCATCACGGGGAAGGCCGAGACTGTCGAATGCACGGGCAGTTACTAGAAGAGCTAGCGTGGAATCGAGGCCACCGGAGATTCCAATTACAGCGCAACGACAGCCGGTATGCTGCAAGCGCTTGCGAAGCCCCATGGCCTGGATGGAAATAATATCGTTGCAGCGTTTGTCCCGACTCTGTTTGTTCGAGGGGACAAAAGGATGTGGGTCAATCCTGCGCTGCAATGAGGTTTGAACAGGGGTCAGGGAAAAGAGAATCTTACGATACCTGCTATCGTCCTGCGCGGAAAATGTTGTCATTCGCTGCCGGTCTGTTTCAATCTGCTTCAAATCAAAATCAGCAATAGTGCACTTACTGGAAAAAATCGGCGATTCTGCAAGAATATAGCCATTTTCCGCAAGAAGAGAGTGACCCGAATATACAACATCCTGTGTAGATTCACAGCTGCAGGCAGAGGCGTAGATATACCCACAGAGTAGACGGGCAGACTGACCGACAACCAGTGCACGACGGTAATCACTTTTTCCAGTTAGCTCATCGGAGGCAGAGGGGTTGACAATCAACGTCGCGCCAGACAGACAATGCTGAATACTCGGCGGGTTTGGTACCCACAAATCCTCGCAGATTTCCGCTGCGACTCTGAGAGACGGCATTTCCCGACAGCAGAATAGAATATACGGTGAAACCGGAACCTTTATCCCATGCAGAAGAATCTCTGTGTTCAGGTCTTTACCGGAACGAAAATGCCGGGCCTCATAGAATTCATTGTAGTTAGGCAGATAGCTCTTTGGGACGATTCCCAGCACCTGCCCCCGGCTAACAGCTGCACAGACATTGTAGAGCTTTCCGGTTATACGGAGTGGGAGGCCAACAAAAAACAGACCATCCAGGGTGGAACTGTGAGAAGCAATTTCCCAAAGGGCGTTTTCCGCCTGTTCCAGAAGATACTCCTGTAGGAAGAGGTCCTGACAGGTGTAACCCGTCAGGCAAAGTTCGGGGAAAACGGTGACTTTACATTGTTCCTTTTCAGCGCTATCCATCCAGGAACAGATTACCTTGCAGTTATAGGGAATGTCAGCAACCCGCAGCTCCGGGGAGACGGCGGCTGCTTTGATAAAACCATCCTTCACAGATTCTGATCTCCTTTTAATATCAATAATCCGAACGTATACCCTTTTGGGGCATACGTTCGGATTTGCTATGTTAGAAGTTATTGTTCTGCAGTTTACGCGTCTTCGGAAATAAAGTGCGGAAGGAGTTTTGCAATTTTCTCAGCAGTGCCTTCCAAACCAAGTATACTGGTATCGATGCACAGGTCATACCCAGCGGCATCGCGCCATTGTTCTCCGGTGTAGTAGCGGTAATAATCTCCGCGTCGGCGGTCCTCTTTTTTTATCCTGTGGGTAATTTCAGCAGAGGAGAGCATCAGGTTATAGGAAGCTACCTGTTCCTGACGCCAGGGCAGGGGTGCATGCAGAAAAATCCGGAGTACGTTTGGCCGGTCCTGCAGCAGATAGTTTGCTGCTCGGCCGAGAATAATGCAGTTGGTTTCGTCAGGCAGCTCTTTAATTACCTTTGCCTGATAAGCAAAGAGATTGCGGGTCGAAACAAAGTCATCATCATCGGGCGGCAGAATCTCGCCGGTGTAGGCCTTGCCGGCAGCTTTCAGCAGAGCGCGCAGTCCGACATTTTCATCAGCTTCACCAAACAGAGAGACATTTATTCCACTGATATCTGAGGCATGGCGCAGCAGGTCACGGTCATAGTAGGGAATGTGCAGCTTTTTTGACAGCAATTTACAGATATCCAAACCACCGGCACCGGATTCACGTGCAATCGTGATTACATAATTCATGTTTATTCCTCCTTAGGCACCAAGATAGGCTTTTCGGACACGATCATCGTTCAGTAAGGAAGCAGCCGGGCCCTCCATGGAGATTCTGCCATTTTCCAGAACATAGGCTCTGTCGGCTACGGAAAGCGCCATCTTTGCGTTCTGTTCCACCAGCAGAATGGTAATGCCGGCCTCATGGAGCTGCTGGATAATATTGAAGATTTCACCCACAAGAAGAGGGGAAAGGCCCATGGAAGGTTCGTCCATCAGCAGAACCTGCGGATTTGTCATCAATGCACGGCCTGTTGCTAGCATCTGCTGCTCACCGCCGGACAGGGTGCCGGCGAGCTGTTTACTCCGTTCCTTCAGGCGGGGAAAATGGCTGTAGACCTTTTCCATGTTTTCATTAATCTGTGTCTTGTTCTTCATCGAGTAGGCGCCCATATACAGGTTTTCTAGAACCGTCATGTGCGCAAAAACATGCCGTCCTTCAGGCACGTGGGCCAGGCCGAGGCGAATAATCTGATTTGCGGGCGATTTCTGCAGGTCTTTGTCGTTCAGGAGGATTTCTCCGGCGGAGGCTTTGATGAGGCCGGAAATCGTGTGTAGGGTCGTAGTTTTACCGGCGCCGTTCGCACCGATCAGCGAGACTAGCTCACCGTCCTTTACTTCGAGGGAAATGCCTTTAATGGCCTTTATGGCGCCGTAGGATACATGCAGGTCCTTGATTGTCAGCATGGTGTTTTACCCCCTGTCTTTGCCAAGATACGCTTCAATTACTTCGGGATTACTGGCGATTTCCTCGGGTAGCCCCGATGCAATGGTCACACCAAAGTTGATGACCTGAATGCGTTCACAGATATTCATTACGAGACTCATGTCGTGTTCAATCAGCAGAATCGCGACGCCGAAGCGTTCACGGATTACACGGATGCACTCCAGCAGCTCCGCTGTTTCCGTCGGGTTCATGCCGGCAGCGGGCTCGTCCAGCAGTAACACCTTCATATCGGTTGCAAGGGCACGTGCAATCTCCAGCTTTCGCTGCTCGCCGTAGGGCAGTGAGGCAGCGGGAATGTCTGCCTTGTCCTCCAGGTGGAAGATCTTCAAAAGGTCGAGGGCCTTTTCGGTCAGTGCGGCCTCGGTGCTTTTGAATTTTCCTGTGCGAAGGAAGGTGTCCAGCAGGTTGTAGCGGATGTCCTTGCCACAGGCGACCTTTACGTTTTCCATGACCGTCATGTGGCCGAATAGACGGATGTTCTGGAAGGTGCGGGCGAGGCCTGCGGCAACAAACTCATGGGTCTTTTTTCCGTTCAGGGGGGTGCCGTTCAGCACAACGGTGCCCTCTGTGGGGACATAAACGCCCGTTAACAGGTTAAAAACGGTGGTTTTACCGGCGCCGTTCGGGCCAATCAGGCCAATCAGGTCTCCGGGATAAATATCCAGATTGAAGTTGGAGACCGCATGAAGGCCGCCAAAGGTGATGCCCAGGTTCAGTGCCTGCAGGACCGGTGTACGTTTCTCAGTCATGAGCGGTAGCCTCCTTTGGGGTATTTTTTTCGGTTCCTTTCCTGCGGAACCACGCCAGCAGTCTGCCGGGGTAGAGAGGCAGCTCATAGAGGGAAAACTCTGCGGTTCCCATAATCCCATGGGGGCGGAACATGATAACAACGACCAGTGCGATAGAGTAAACCAGCATCGGGTAGGTGAAGATCTGCTTCAAAAAGCCCGGCAATGCTGCAACCCAGGAACCGTTTTTGATGGTGTAATTCAGCAGAAACATGCCGATTGCGGCAAATACAGAGCCGGTGAGAGACCCCATACCACCAACAACGACCATAACGACAGCGAAAACACTGTTGAGAATGGAACCGTTGGTAAAGGCAAAGGTCGTGGTGGCAAGGGCGGAGTTTGCACAGGCATACAGGGCACCGGTTACACCCGCAAAGAATGCGGAGATCACGAATGTGAGGATCTTATAATAGCTTACATTCAGCCCGGCTGCAGAGGCTGCAATTTCATTGTCCCGAATTGCACGGATCGCTCTGCCGTAGCGGGAACGTACGAAGGCATACATTAATACGAGCGAGAGAATGACGACCAGCACAGCAACCCACATGAAACGCATTTTTTCATTGTTAGTAAAGCCGAGCCCGTTGGCATAGAGTGACGAGGAAGCAGACCCCATGGACAGGCCCTGCTGACCGCAGAAGGGGAGATTGTTGATCAGGTTTACAATAATCATGCCAAAGCCCAATGTTATAATGGCCAGATAGTCGCCCTTCAATCGCAGCGCAGGAATACCGACTAACAGACCGAGCAGTGCCGCGACACAGCCTGCGGCAAGAATACTGAGAACGAGGACCAGAGCAAAGGAGGCATCGGATTTTACGGTGAAAAACTCTGCCCGCTGGAATGCCAGGGAAAGAAGTGCTGCTGTGTAGGCGCCAACGGCCATAAATCCGCAGTGGCCCAGGGATAGCTGGCCTAAATAGCCGAGGACCAGATTCAGCGATGCGGCCAGGATGATCAGATAACAGCATTGCCAGATGCAGGGAATCAATTTCAGCTTGACGGCCTGGCTGCTGCTTCGGGAGAGTAATACGGCAATAACCATCAGTACGGCAAGGCCGCAAAAACTGACAACGGCCCGCGCTTTACTGTTCGACAAGTATTTTTCTCTGTTCATACTTTTTCACCTACATTTCTGCCGAGAAGCCCGGCGGGCTTGACCATAAGGACGAGGATCAGGATCAGATAAACAAAGGTGTCCGAGAGGGAGGAACTGATATAGGTGTTTGTTGCCGACTGGACCATACCGATCACCAGGCCTCCAAGCATAGCGCCCGGCAGGGAGCCAATACCACCGAGGACCGCGGCGACAAAGGCGTAAATACCTAATGTAGCACCCATCGTAGTCAAAACCTTTGGATACTGGGAGATATACATTAATGCGGCGATAGCCGCAAGGCCTGCACCGATACCAAAGGTAATAATAATGGTGCGGTTCACATTAATTCCCATTAATGTGGCTGCCTCTTTATCCTCGGATACGCAGCGCATTGCGCGGCCAAGGGAGGTTTTCTGCGTGAACAGATAAAGACAAACCATGACCAGGGCGGAAACCAGAATCGTGATGATCGTTGCCAGACTCACATTCACGCCCCAGAATTTATAGGTTTTCGTGAAGAGCATGTAGGGTGTTTTGGGATCCGGGCCAATCGGAGGGATTGCCTGTGCGAGGTTTTCCAGAACAAAGCTCATTGCTATAGCAGTAATCAGAGAGGTAAGATTTGTGCCGCGTTTGCGGACAGGACGGTAGGCAATCAGCTCAACTGCCATACCTACCAATGCGCAGACCAGAATGGCCGGAAACACAGCGGCCCAACCCGGAAGACCGAGCTTGACCAGCAGGGGAATCATAAAAAAGAGGGTATATCCGCCAACCATAATAAAATCGCCGTGGGCGAAATTAATCAGCTTGATGATACCGTAGACCATGGTGTAACCGAGGGCAATCAGGGCGTAAACAGAGCCAAGCCGCAGCCCGGTAATCAGAAACTGGATTGCTGTAACCATATGTTGCTGCCTTCTTTCTATACGATACTTGCATAAAATGCACAGGACATCTTCATGTTATCGACACATGGAGATGTCATCTGCATTTTTATTGCTTCTGCTGATGGGGCAGTCTGTAGGAATGAGCCGGACGGCAGGAATTTGTGAGCCCTGGCTGCCGGAAGCGCTTTCGGGAAAGGGGCAGTCGAAACTGCCCCTTTGTAAAGGAATTGGCTTAACCGAGGGAGAGGACCTGGAAAGCGCTCTTCGTAACGGATGCATCACCGTCGTTGTAGCTGTAACCCATCAGGACGCCGTCCTTAATGGGGGTACCGGTGGAGTCGAAGCAGTAGTTGCCGCCTACTCTGTCATAGAAGTGGGTGGTGTCTGCCATGTAGGCCTGAACATCAACGGCATAAATGGAACCGGATTCCTCCATAGCCTGTGCGAGAATGTACACAGCGTCGTATGCCATAGCGTCAAAGTTATTGGGCTCTTCACCGTACATTTCCACATAAGCGCTGAGGAAGGAATCGGAAACCTCACTGGTGGACAGTTCAGGTGCATACAGGTTTGTAAAATAGAAATTGTTAAAGGCGGACAGGTCTGCACCTGCGGGAATGTAACCCTCAGTATTGTCTACGCCGTCGCAGCCGAGAATAACTCCATCATAGCCGACCTGACGAGCCTGATTGACAACATAGGGGCCCATTACGTCGTAATAGAAGGGAGTGAGAACCAGCTGTGCGCCTGCGGAAACCATTTTCGTGAACTGGTTGGTGTAGTCCACTTCAGTCATGGTTGCTACGGATTCTTCGGCGACGATTGTCAGGCCAAATTCACCTGCTGCTGCAGAAAAGGCGTCTCTGAGGCCGGAGGAGTAGGTATCTGCGGAGCAGTAAACGATGCCCACATTGGTGTAGCCGTTATCGGCAGCATATTTAGCGGCAAGCTGACCCTGGAAGGAGTCGGCGAAGCAGGAACGGAACACAAAGTCCATGGTGCTGGTCAGTGAGTCAGAAGTGCCGGACGGAGTGATCAGCACGACCTCTTCAGAGTTTGCGACAGAAGTGATGGCCGATGTGCAGCCGGAGGTTGCAGAACCGACGATAACCTGAACGCCGTCAGCGATCAGAGAGTTCATGGCGTTCATGCATTCCGTGGGGTCACACTGGTCGTCCTTTGTCTCAGTGACAATGGTATAGGTGGTGCCGCCTACGTTCAGGCCACCTGCAGCGTTGATCTCTGAAACTGCCAGCTCTACGCCCTTGGAGACGTGTGTGCCGTACACAGCGACGGAGCCGGTCATCGGACCGATGACACCGAGGGTCAGTGTGTCCTGCGAGGCGGCGGTGGATGAGGTAGCCAGTGCCGGAACAACGGAGCAGGCCAGCAGCAGGCTGAGAATCTTTTTGGTCATTTTCATTTGCTTTTCCTCCTTAGAATGGGATATGCTTTAAAACGGGTGCAAAATTGATTCGATTGCAAATATTTTGCACGTCGACTTAAGCATATGAGCATGATACAATAGGAAACACATTTTTGCAATGAACAAAAATTACAAAAACAACAGACGCTGCACTCGAAATAGAAGCAGAATAACGGAAAAAGCAATAAAATGCCCGCAATATAAATACATAAAGAAATGATATCCATTAGAAATGTTAATACAAAACAAAACAGAACAGAACGGTTTTAGTGCATAAGAATGAAAACGGGACCATCTGAAAAAGACAGTCCCGCTTAGGAAGAATCCTATTCTATTGTGTGCCGCATGAAGAGAGGACAGGGATCTCTGCTCAGATATCCGCCGAACAGAAAGCGCCTGTGGTATCAGGAAAGCAGCATGCGGTCATTATCCAGTACGCGCCCGGTGTCTGCCTTGAACTGTTGCAGCAGGTCGTTAACGGTGAGACCTTTGCGGGCTTCGTTTTTGAAGTCCAGCACCACATGACCGTTGTCCATCATCAACGTGCGGTTTCCAAGCTCAAGCGCGGAGCTCATGTTGTGAGTAATCATAAGGCAGGTCAGGTCATTTTCGGCCACGACCTTCTTGGTCAGGTCCAGCACCTTTTCGGCAGTGCCGGGGTCAAGGGCTGCTGTGTGCTCATCCAGGAGAAGAAGCTTCGGTGGGACGATGGTAGCCATAACCAGAGTCAACGCCTGCCGTTGGCCACCGGAAAGCAGGCCAACCGGATGACTCA
>JAZRWD010000155.1:0-3589 GCA_045599525.1 Candidatus Limivicinus sp.
GAGAACTGCTGTTATATTCTCTCCTTTGGAGCGGACAGTCTGCCGTATATTCTGATCCGCGGACTGGCTGTGGGGGTCATGCACATCGTCAGCATCCTCGCCCTGTCCATCTGGCTGATCATCACAAGGCAGCTAAAGGCATTTTCCTTCCCGGCAATCGTTGGAGGATTGAGCCTTGCCATGATCTTTCATGCCCTGTATAACCTGTTGGTATCTGAGCCGGGCGCGTCAAGAGTAATCGGCTACATCCTGCCTCTTTTTACCGCCATATGTCTGTATCCGCTGTATCAGAAGCTGATGCAGCTTCTGGAATGATTCTTTCAGCCCTTTATTTGCCCGCTGTCTTTATTTGAGATGGCGGGTATTTTTTTGCCTTTTGGCACACCAAAAAATATTTTCATATTTTTTCTAAAAGCAGTGAGTAAAATTCCGAAAAACTGCAACTAAGTAGTGAAAGGAAAACGATACTTATCAAAGGAGGTGCAAACAGTGAAATACACGCCGGATGAAGCATTGTCGCAAATCCTCCGTCGAAGCGAAAGGATCGCCTGGCGGCGAATACGCCGGAGCTGTCAGAGGCTGACCGGCATTTGCAGCGCATTGCTTGCGGTGCTGGTGCTGAGCATAACGGTCATGCCGGGTAAAAATGCCGTGACCTCTGCCGGATCTGTGTACGGCTCGTTCCTGCTAAGCCGGGAGGCTGGCGGCTATGTGCTGGTCGCACTGATAGCCTTTGTGCTGGGCGTCACGGTGACACTGCTGTGCTTACACTACCGAAAAAAACAGGATAGGTCGAGGGACTGATACCCATCGGACAAACAGCGTATGCTCACCCAAATGACACTGAAAAATGAAAACATGAAAAGGTGAAAGAACAATGAAGAAAACGTTCAAAACAATTCTATTTACTCTGCTTACAGTGGTTCTTCTTACCTGTATCGCCTTTGGGACGTTCTATTTCACAAGATTTCAGACCATGGCGACACTTGAGAAGCTCACTGAATACGAAGACGGCTATGATCTGTATGCCATGACCGTAAAGTACGATTACGATCTTGATGCTGTCATCAACTCCGGATACACAGATACCCAGAGCTTTGTGGATGCAGTCATAAAGGAATCTCTTCCTCTGCTGCCGGTAAGCATCAAAGTGCCGTCCTATGGCTGCAGTGCATACCGCACAACAACTACGGACGGCAATGTTTTAATGGGCAGAAATTATGACTTTAAGCTGGACACCTCGGTGCTGATGGTGATTTGTGAGCCGAAGGACGGCTATAAATCCATTTCTTTTGCCGCGTTGAACAACGTGGGAGCCGATCAGGCGACTGCAAGTCTGAAAAAGAAAATGGCCTGCCTGACAGCCCCCTTTATCGGACTTGACGGCGTAAATGAAAAAGGCGTATCCGTGGCAGTGTTGACGCTCCCGAGCGAGCCAACCATGCAGGATACGGGCAAGTCGAAACTGGCCACTTCGCTTTTGATCCGTCTGGTGCTGGATCGGGCGGCAACCACGGAAGAAGCCCTTGAGCTTATCCGTCAATATGATATATTCTCCACCAACGGAAGAGACTATCATTTTATCATCAATGACGCCTCCGGAAACAGCGTTGCCATTGAGTTTGACTGTGAATCGGAGGGGCGTGAAATGGTAGTGACTCCGACGGATGCGATCACGAACTTTTACATCATGTACGGCGACAAGGTGGACCCGGATCAGGATAACGGTATGTATGGAAAGGGGTCAGCGAAGAAACGTTATACCGCCATGCAGGACGTGCTGGAGGCAAACAAAGATGCCGTAGACCGCAGAGTGGCATGGGAAGCTTTGATGGCAGCAGCTCAGGAACCAAACCCCGTAGATATTACCAGCAATACACAATGGTCGATTTTGTTTGATAATACCAACGGCACAGCGGAAATTACGTTGAGACGGCGTTGGGGAGACAGATATTTCTTCAACATTAATGACTGAGGAAATAAAGAAGGAGATGATACAGAAATGAAAACAAAACGATGGGTTGCCGCTTTATTGTGTGTCCTGCTGATCGGCAGCCTGTTTCCCGCCAGTGCTTTTGCCGCAGATGAGCCGGAGGGAAACGCCGTCCTTGTTGAAAGCGCAGAAGGGATCGTTGTTCCTGACAACATGCAGGAAACAGTGCCTGAGCCGCAGACGGATGAGACGGCTTCCGTGCAGGACACCTTTGAGGAAGAAAGCATTGGCAGCTCTTCCGAGAACACAGAAACAGAGGAACAGCCTTCGTATGCCGTGGAGATAATCCCGGACGAAAATGAACCCAATATTGAGCAGAATGATGCGCCAGCCGAGCCGGGTGACGACGATTTCGCTGTTTCGCCTGCCACACCTTCAGAAGCAATGCAGGAAACGGAAGCAGACATTTCTCCTGCCGCTGCATTCGGTGCTGTTCCGGGCGGCGTACCGGGCGTACCAACGGAGGGTTATTCCCTTACCCTTGATGAGAACTGGGAAGGCGGAATGGGACAGGTCATTTCGAATATAACCGCCTACGTGCTGCCTTCCGTCACCCGCCCCGGCGAAACCTTTTACGGCTGGTCTCCCCTTCGGAACGGTCCCGTGAGATACCGTGCGGGAGACACAGTCATGCTGACCGCTGACATGACGCTTTACGCAGTATGGACATTTACACAAACCTTCTCCATCACTGTTCAGTATGGGATTGGAGGTACGGCATTCTGTGACAGATCCTTTGCGGCTGTGGGAGAAACCGTTACGTTGACAGCAACGCCGGATACGGGTTACTGGTTTGCAGGGTGGGAGGTTATTTCCCCGAATGGGCTGTCGCTTACGGACAACAAATTCATCATGCCGGATGCGGATGTGACGGTGAAGGCGACCTTTGTTTATTCTAGTATGATAGTCCCTCTTCGCGTATATATAATGCCCGGAGAAGGAAGCGGAACTGCATTTGAAATAACAGATGAAACAACCCTGACCTGGGCACAACACCAGGCTGGTGCTTACGATGGAACAAAAGGCACCTTCTTCAAGAACGAGAGCGGAGAGCTTTTTTACGAGTTCCCGAAGCTGTGTCCGTTCACCGCCCCGGAGGGGAAGGTGTTTGACTGCTGGCAGGTACGCACGACAGAGGGTATTCTGGGGTGTTACAGCGGCGGCTATATTGTAGATACTGTAGATAAAAGTGTTTTTCCAAGAGAAACCACCGGCGACGGAGTCATAACCCTCACAGCCTTATGGAAAGATGCAGGGGCGGATTCTTCCGTGACGCTTTCCATTCCCGCGGAGATCAAAGTGAAGTATGGCGATACGCAGACGGCGTTCGATTTCGAGGTAGCATCTGCCTCGTTTGCTTCGGGAAAAACCGAATGCCTCGTGTCTCTGTATGATGCTTCCTTTACCTGCGATAATGGCGGGAGCATTCCCTTTACCGTGACCTCCGGCCAAGCGGAAGCATCCGGGTTTTCCGATCCGGGAGGCTCAGGCGTTCACTTTACGCTTCCTGCCGCCATGGACTTTCCCTATCGCGCGCAGGGTGCTCTCAACATCACCGAGGATGCGTGGACGGCGGCAAAATCAGGCGACTATGCG
>JAZRWD010000156.1:0-10667 GCA_045599525.1 Candidatus Limivicinus sp.
ATTGAACCAACGACACGCGGATTTTCAGTCCGCTGCTCTACCTACTGAGCTACAGAGGCGTGTTTGGTGGGAACAACTGGACTCGAACCAGTGACCCCCTGCTTGTAAGGCAGGTGCTCTAACCAGCTGAGCTATGCTCCCGCGTGACAGCTTGGTCATATTATACCATAAGTTCCGATTTGTCAATACCTTTTGCGAAAAATATTTCAGAAAATTGAATCAGCTGCGGCACCCCCTTCCGGAGATGGAGCGCAAGCGCGTCGTCCCCTTTCAGGAAAGGAAAATCCAGTGTGCAACACTCTTCCGAATAAAGTAATCAACTGCAGCATACTTTTTCAAGCACGCCGCAGCTGATGTTTTTCTTATGTGTTTTCTTCCGTCTCCAGGGCCTTTTTGGCCTGGGAAAGCATGAGTTTGATGCGGTTGAGCTGGTTGACCTCGCTGGCACCGGGATCGTAATCCACCGCAACGATATTCGACTGCGGGTATTCCTTGCGCAGCGCCTTGATCACGCCCTTGCCGACCACGTGGTTCGGCAGACAGGCAAACGGCTGAATACAGACGATATTCGGAGTGCCGGAGAGAATGAGCTCAGCCATTTCCCCGCACAGGAACCAGCCCTCGCCGTATTGATTGCCGATGGACAGGAAGGGACGGGCAAGGTCGGCTACCTTGTCGATAGGCACCGGAGCCTCAAAGCGTTTGCTCTTCTTCAGGGCCTCAATGGCCGGCTTGCGGACCATCGACACCAGGTCTACGCCGGCATGGGCAAAGGCGGAAGCGGTCCAGCCTGCGCCCAGGAACTCCCGTTTGTAGTTGCCGTTATAGAAGCAGTAATTCAGGAAGTCCAGCAGGTCGGGTACCACGGCCTCTGCGCCCTCCTTCTCCAGCAGTTCAACCAGGTGGTTGTTGGCCAGAGGCATGTATTTGACCAGGATCTCACCGACAATGCCCACACGCGGCTTCCGCAGGGTCTCGTCGATGGGCAGCTCGTCAAAGTCCTGCACGATGCCGCGGCAGATCTCTTTGTAGCCCGGCTGCTTTCCGCTGCCGGTCAGTGAATCGATGCAAATCTTTTCCCATTTTTTGTGCAGGGCATTGGCACTGCCCTTCTCCCGCTCATAGGGGCGCACACGGTACAGGCAGCGCATAAGCAGGTCACCGAAGATGACCGCCTTTGCAGCGTCTGCCAGCAACGGCAGGGAGAGGCGGAAGCCCTCGTTCTTTTCCATGCCGTTGAGGTTCAGGGAAATCACAGGAATATGGGACAGGTTGACCTTGTCCAGTGCGCGGCGGATAAAGGCCACATAGTTGCTGGCGCGGCAGCAGCCGCCAGTTTGGCTCATCATGACGGCCAAGCGGTTTGTGTCATATTCTCCGGAGAGGACCGCGTCCATAATCTGCCCAACCACCGTAATGGAGGGGAAGCAGGCGTCGTTGTTGACAAACTTCAGGCCCATATCGATGGCACGCCGGTTGTCATTTTCCAGCAGCACCACGTTATAGCCGTGCTTTTTGAAGATCGGCGCGACCATATTGAAATGAATCGGGCTCATCTGCGGTACAAGAATCGTGTAGCCCTGGTTAAACATCGCCTTGGTGAACTCCGTCCGCTCGTAGGCGACCTTCTTCGGCTGTGCGGTTATCCCCTTCTCGCGGCGCATGTTCATTGCGGCAAGGAGACTGCGGATGCGGATACGTGCCGCACCGAGATTGTTGACCTCGTCAATTTTCAGCACGGTGTAAAGCTTGTTGGCGTTCTCCAGGATCTCACAGACCTGGTCGGTCGTCACCGCGTCCAGACCACAGCCAAAGGAGTTAAGCTGGATGATCTCCAGGTCGTCTCTTCCGGCAACGAACTCGGCTGCCGTATACAGACGGGAGTGATACACCCACTGGTCGTTCACACGCACCGGGCGCTGCGGGACAAAGTCCACCAGCAGGCTGTCTTCGGTGAGGACGGCCAGCCCGTAGGTCGAAATCATTTCCGGGATACCATGGTTGATCTCCGGGTCAACATGGTAGGGGCGCCCGACCAGCACGATGCCGCGGCGATTGTTTTCGCGGATCCAGTCCAGCACGCGCTGCCCTTCCTTGCGGACGTCTTCCTTCGCGGCATGCTGCTCTTTCCAGGCCAGCGAAACGGCCTCGCGTACCTCGTTTGCCGGGATCTGCCACTCCTCGACGCACAGGCGCACAAGGCGGTCTGCTGCGATTTTTTCCGAGGTCAGCGCGATAAAGGGGCGAATGTAGTGCACGTCGCCGTCTGCGACCGATTCCACATTGTTCTTCAGGTTTTCCGGGTAGGAAACAACAATGGGGCAGTTGAAGTGATTCTGTGCACCGGGGGTCTCCTGATGCTCATAGAACACGCAGGGATGGAACACCGTCTTTACGCCGTGGTTGATCAGCCACTGCACGTGGCCGTGGGCCAGCTTTGCCGGGTAGCATTCCGATTCGGAGGGGATGGACTCCATACCCAGCTCATAGATTTTTCTGGTGGACGGCGGGGAGAGCAGCACACGGAAGCCCAGCTCACGGAAAAATGTCGCCCAGAAGGGATAGTTTTCATAAATATTCAGCACCCGGGGGATGCCGATGACACCGCGGGGTGCCAGAGACTCTGCCAGCGGTGCATAGGAAAAGAGGCGTTTGAGCTTGTAGGCCACCACATTCGGCCCCTTGTCCGTGCTTGCGGTGCTGCCCAGGCCCTTTTCGCAGCGGTTGCCCGTAATATGCTGGCGGTTTCCGGGGAATTTGTTGACCGTCAGCATGCAGTTGTTCTGGCAGCGGCCGCAGTGCGTTGTCGTTGTGGTGTATTGCAGCGAGACCATTTCCTCCAGCGGCAGCGTGGTCGTCGCCTCGCCATGGTCGTGGCTGCGGGCAATCAGTGCCGCACCGAAGGCACCCATGATGCCGGAAATGTCGGGGCAGACGACCTGCACACCGGCAATGCTCTCCAGTGCGCGGAGCACGGCACGGTTATAGAAGGTGCCGCCCTGCACCACAATGTGGCTGCCCAACTGGGAGGGGTCGGTCAGCTTGATGACCTTATACATGGCGTTTTTGATTACCGAATACGCCAGGCCGGCAGAGATATCCTGGACCTTTGCGCCTTCCTTCTGCGCCTGCTTCACGTTGGAATTCATGAAGACCGTGCAGCGGGTGCCAAGGTCGACCGGGTTTTCGGCAAACAGCGCCTCTTTGGCAAAGCCCTCTGCGGTAAAGCCAAGGGAATTGGCAAAGTTTTCAATAAAGGAACCGCAGCCGGAGGAGCAGGCCTCGTTCAGCAGAACGGTATCCACCGACTCATTGCGCAGCCGGATGCACTTCATGTCCTGGCCGCCGATATCCAGCACGCAGTCTACCTGCGGGTCAAAGAACATGGCTGCCGTGCAGTGGGCAATGGTCTCTACCTCGCCCTCATCCAGGCCGAAGGCAGACTTCAGCAGGGCCTCACCATAGCCGGTGGAACAGCTGCGGGCGATCTGCGCGGTAGGCGGAATACGCCTGCGCAGCTCTGCCATGGCAGAGATCGCCGTTTTTACCGGGTTGCCCTGGTTATTGGAATAGAAAGAGAACAGGAGCTCGCCCTTCTCGCCGATCAGTGCCACCTTTGTGGTGGTGGAGCCGGCATCAATGCCCAGGTAGCATTTGCCCGTGTAGCTTTCCAGCTCTGCGCGGGAAACAACGGCCTTTGCATGGCGGGCACAGAAGGCCTCGTAGTCCTCCCGGCTCTCAAACAGGGCCGGCAGACGCTTGAGCTCAAATTCCATATTCACGCCGCTTTCGAGGCGGGCGATCAGGTCGTCGATTGGGGTATAGGCTTCCTTATCGGATTCCAGTGCCGCGCCCATGGCCGCGAACAGATGCGAATGGTCCGGGTCGACAATGTTATCCGGCGTCAGCTTCAGCGTGCGGATAAAGGCCTGCTTCAGCTCCGTCAGGAAGTGGAGCGGCCCGCCGAGAAAGGCCACACAGCCGCGGATAGGCTTACCGCAGGCCAGGCCGGAAATGGTCTGGTTGACCACCGCCTGGAAGATAGATGCCGCGAGGTCCGCTTTTGTTGCGCCTTCGTTGATCAGCGGCTGGATGTCGGACTTGGCAAAAACACCGCAGCGTGCCGCGATGGGATAGATCTGCTGATAATCCTTTGCCGCAAGGTTCAGCCCCTCGGCATCGGTCTGCAGCAGGGCGGCCATCTGGTCCACAAAGGAACCTGTTCCGCCGGCACACACGCCATTCATGCGCTCTTCCAGGCCGCCGCGGAAATAAATGATCTTGGCGTCTTCGCCGCCCAGCTCGATCGCCACATCGGTCTGCGGAGCCTCATGCTTCAGCGCCGTCGCCACAGCAACAACTTCCTGCACAAAATGGATGTTCAGAGCCTTGGCCAGGTTAATGGAGCCCGAGCCCGTAATGCCGGCCTGCAGTTCGCAGCTGCCGGTAATTTCGCGCGCTTCCTTTAACAGATCCGTCAGGGTTTCCTGTGTATGGGCAAAGTGACGGGTATATTTGCTGTATAGGATATGGTCTTCCCCATCCATTACGACCAGCTTGACGGTCGTCGAACCGATATCGATTCCTGCCCTGTACTGCTTCATATCAAAGAGTCCTCCGCTGATAATGCTATGATCCGAGATAAATTTATCGGAAGAGATAAAGAATCCATAATAATTCCATAGTAAATGTTATAGTGTTATACACTTTTTTTTCCAGTTTATCATGAACAGTTTATGAATAAACCGTTCATGCCTTCCCGGCGCAGCGCTCTCTTTGCTTATATTTTGTAAACATTTTGTCTTTTCTCTTTTCTTTTTTACCTTCGTATAGTATAATTCCCCTGTTACTTCGGACATTACTGCCCTTATCTGAATGTAAAGAAGGTTATCGATATTATGAAAAAGAACAACCAGGCACCGCACGAGGATTATATTGAGGATGTAGAAGTCACCCCGGCCCGTGCCAAGCCTGCCAAAGCCAAAAAGAAGCGCAGCCGCCTGCCGCTTTACCTGCTGTTGTGCGTGATCGGCATTGTTTTTCTGGTCAGTGCCTTTAAGCTCGGCTCCATGCTTTGGGATTATGCCGTTGCCAGAAAGCAATACTCCGACCTGAGCAATAACTATACCACCATTGTCGGTTCCTCCAGCGGCTCCCTATCCGCGGGTGCCAATGGGGCCACCGGGGCTGACAGCAGCTCTGCCGGAACCGCGGGTTACCTCATGGTTGACCAAAATGGCAACGTTGTCGACGCAAACGGCAATCCCGTCGCAGGGGCCTCGGGTTACCTCACGGTTGATCGGAATGGCAACGTTGTCGACGCGAATGGCAACCCCGTTGCCGGGACCTCGGGTTACCTCACGGTTGATCGGAATGGCAACGTTGTCGACGCAAACGGCAACCCCATAGCAGGGACCTCCGGCTCCCTCACCGGCGCCCGGCCCGGCAACTCCGCCGGCGTCCCGTCTACCGGAGCCACCGCCGAAAACATCGTGCCGAACATTTACTTTGCTCCGCCGGAGGGTGCCCTCAACGTCACCTATACCGAAACCTCTCCCATTGTGGTCGACTTCAAGTCGCTCTGCGCAAGGTGCAAGGACGTCATCGGCTGGATCTATTCGCCCGACACCATCATCAATTATCCGGTCGTCATCGGTGAAGATAATGCCGAATACCTGCACAAAGGCATTGACGGTTCCTATATTTACGCCGGCACGATCTTTGCCGACTTCTCCTGCTCCTCCACCTTCAGCGATGCCAACACCATCCTGTACGGCCACAACATGAACGACGGCTCCATGTTCGCCAAGATTATGAGCTACCGCACGCAGGAGTATTACGATGCCCACCCGGTCATGTACCTGAACACCCCGTCGCAGAACTACCGTGTGGATATCTTCACGGCCTACACCACCCCGGACAATTCCGACACCTATACCTTCCGTTTCACTGACGAGAAGAGCTACCAGGCCTACCTGACCGAGGTCGCTGCCAAGTCGGATATCCGCACCCGGGTCACCCCGGACACCGCCCACCGCATCATCACCCTCTCCACCTGCGCCTACGATTACGAAAATGCCCGTTACGTTGTGCAGGGTGTGCTCGTTCCCATCGGCTGAGCATCCGCGCAGGTCTTCCCCATCTTTTCTATAATGCATACAGGCACTGCCGCTTACCCGGCAGTGCCTTTTTCGTGCCTTTTTCGTGCTTTTGGGGAAAGAAAACCGGCTCATGACGATGCATGAACCGGTTTCTCTGTATTCGATGATTTTCTGCAGCTTGTTTTTCTGCGGCTTATGGGACTCTGCCGCCTCGGCGATGTGTGTCTTGTTCTTTTGGCCGCCCGGGACGTTTTCTGCAGCCCCTGTCGCGTTCCTTCACATGAAGGAGGCCAGATACTGGTTGAAGCCCTTCTTGATGTCTTCCTCGCTGGCAGTCAGGCCCTGCAGCTTCAGCTGGTTTTTCATGTCTTCCAGCGTCTTTACCTGGAAGCCCTCTGCAAACTCGATCAGCTGGTTGAGCGTCAGCGGTTCACCGACACCGCCGGCCACCTTGTCGAGCAGTTCTTCATTCATCAGTTCCATGCGCATAACCAATTCCTTTCCCGCAGCCCGGTCACCCGGCTGCACACCCTGCCGTATCCGGCAGCTTTTTTATCACTCTTTTGCCTTCACTATTCTATACGAAGAAATCGCACAACGGGCTAAAGAAAATGCTTGCTTTTTTTCCGGGCTATTCTTTGGCGTTTCTTCTACCCGGTTTATCCTTCCCACACAGCCGTCTGTTGGAAGCCCTCCGGTGCATCCGCCAGCACAAGGAACGACTCCTGTCCCCAGAGGAGGACGATCGTTTCATCTGCCGTGTAGCGGACCGTCTCGCTGCCGAAGAGTGTGTCCTCATCCTGCCAGGTATGGCCGGTTGCCAGCTGGACACGGTAGGTGCCCTGCGGGCTGTTCACCTTTATCGAGCTGCCTGCCCGCACGTAGATCGTCTGGGCAACAACGCCGGATTTATCATGGTACAGACGGAGATAAGCATCCTTCGTACCGTTATTGGTAATCGTCAGTTCCACGGACGTATCCGCAAAACGGTTAAACAGGATGCCGTTCTCCGGGTTATTGGTGTTCTGCGCCGGGGCTGCCTGCGGTTCAGGGGTCGGTTCCGGGGTCACCGTGGCTTCTGCAACTTCCGCCGGGCTTACGTCAGGTTCTTCCGCCACTTCGTTCATGGCGGGTTCTATGCCTGCCTCCCGGTTTTCCGCGGGGGCTGCAGCCTCTGCCGGGATAGCGTCTGCTTCCGCAGTCTGTTCAAGGTCTTCGTCCTGCTCTTCGGAAACGGCCGCAAACTCATCCGGGTCGATTGCGATCTCGACGCCCATGTCTGCTTCCGTGGTCGCCGTCGGGGCGGGCGTCTCCAGTGCTTCAAGCCAGGCAGCAGGTTTGCTTCCGGAGCTAAGCATCGGCCGCACAGCAAACCAATACGCAGCCGCTGCGGCAAGCAGAACAAAGAGGACTGCCAGCGTAACGATCAGGCCGGTATGCTTTTTCTTACCTGCGTTCTGCGCTGCGGCAGGCTCGCCTGCGCCAAACAGCGTCGCAACGGTCTGATAATCGGAAGCCTCGTGAATGGGACGGAGGGGCGTGTAGAAATGCCACTGCCCGTCCTGCTGATACAGGCTTGCCGCCAGAAGGCCTTCTACACCCTCTTCTGCGGGAAGCTCCGCAACGCAAAGCTCTGCACCGCTGGCGGCGTCCACCGCGCGCAGGCTGCAGCTCTGCAGGTTGCTCAGATCCTGCCCACGTCTGGCCGCGCCGTTAATATTCACGGTAAAGGCCAGCATGGCTGCCTCTGCCGAAAGGCGGTCCATCGCCACTTCGATGCACTCCGAGAAGCTTCTCTCCTCGCCGGTACGCCGTCCGATATACCGTACCGCGCCGCCCGTGCTGCTGCGGTTCTGCGCGTTCACGCAGCAAAGCTCCGGATCCGTCCGGATGGCTTTTCCTGCCCCGTTGAGCAGGATGCCGGTCAGGCAGCAGTCCACCACCCGGTGACCGGTGGGGCTGAGCTCTTTCTCGGTCCATTGCAGTTCGATCTGTACGCTGCGTCCGGCCTGCGGTGCGCCGCTGAATTCTGTTTCTGCCATTGTATCCTCCGATGCCCTCGCCGCAGACGCCCGGCCTGCAAAGAGCGCAGTATTTTTCTATTGTCTTTCATTATACCAAAGCCCCGTTATCCGCGCAAGCGTTATCGACTTTTCCGCGAAAATGCCGTACTTTCTGCGCCTCTTACCCGGTTTTCCATTTCCTCTGTTGCTTCCTCTGTTGAGGATGCCCCGCACATCTGCTATAATAACCGAAACGATAACACAATCTGCGGAGGTGCAGTCTTCTGAACACACAAGGTCTGCGCAAAGCCCTGTGCTTCATTTCCGGCATGGGCATTCTGGCCTTTGGCTTATATAACATCCATTCCCGCACGGCCATCACCGAAGGCGGCGTGCTGGGCGCCACACTGCTGCTGCAATACTGGTTTCATCTTTCCCCGAGCATTTCCAGCGTGCTGCTGGATGCCGGCTGCTTTTTTGTCGGCACACTGGTTCTCGGGCGCGGTTTCCTGCGGGATTCGCTGATTGCCGCGCTCCTGTTCTCCCTGTGGTACGCGCTTTTTGAGCGCACCGGTCCCCTGTTCCCGGACCTTTCCGCGTTTCCCCTGCTGGCCGCCGTATGTGGGGCATTGTTTGTCGGCGTCGGTACGGGCCTCATCATTATTTTTGACGTAGCCTGCGGCGGGGATGACGCGCTCGCCCTGGTCTTTCATACCCGTTTCCACACACCCGTATCCACGGTGTACTTCGTTCTGGACCTGACCATCCTGCTGCTCTCGCTGAGCTATATTCCCGCATGGCGCATTTTCTATTCCCTGCTCAGTGTCATTCTTTCTTCGCTCGTCATTGAGCTGATGAACCGGCGCATCAAACCGCTTCTGGTCCGCTAACCAAACGCACAACGTGCAGAGCCTGCCCGCGGCTTCTTCCGTGGGCAGGCTCTGTTTGCTATTCTGTATTCGCAATATCTCTGTATTCTCTGTATTCTTCGGTTTGCTCTTCGGTTTGCCCGATCCGGCGCGGGATGCTGCTTTCGGCTCAGGGAATGTCTTCGACGACGGTCTCGGGCGGCTGTTCCAGCTGGCGCGGGTCGAGGAGATACTGCTGCATCTGCTTAAAGGCGTTGGCAAACTGGCAGCCGTCTGCGATGCGCTCGTCCATCACCACGCCCAGAGGAATGCAGCGCTGGAACTCGATCTCGCCTTTTTTCCGCACCGGGACCTCGCGCAGGTTGCCCATGGCCACCAGCAGAGAGGTCGTGCCGAAGTTGTACACATGGTGGTAGATATGGTTTGTGCGGATGCTTGCCAGGTTGGTAATGGTCATGGAGCAGTGCATGGGGCTGGCATCGATAATGCTTTTCGGCAGCCAGCCGTTCTTATCCACCCATTTCAGGAAATTCACGCCGAAGCGGCACAGGCCGGGAACAGCCAGCAGCTTGCGGACGATGTCATCGGTCTTATTCGTGTCACCCGCCTGGCGGTTGTCTTCCACATAGCGGTCAATCGTCTTCTGAATATCAAAAATGGTGTCTGTCGGCTTGAAATACATCTTGTTCATGGTGCCCTCATCCTTGCCGGGCTTGAGCACGACCATGCCGACCGCAATTTCATTGCGGGCATACACCCGCTTGTTCACCACAAAGCGGTTCAGCAGCGGGTACTGCGACATGGTACGCACATATGCCGCCAGAACCACGGACAGATGCGAAAAGCGGTATCCTGCCTTCTTGGACTCATTCAGGTAATGCTTTATCGGTTCTTCCGGGATGTTGAGCTCAATCATATTCATGGCGTCGTTGCGCTCCGCCATAATGTGTGCAGCCACCTGATACATGGGCTGGAGGGTCTTGATTCTTCGTCCGTCTTTACGCATAGTCTCTGTTTCCTTTCGGCTTGGCAGGCAGATTTTTCCGTTTCCTGTCATGGTTTTATCATACAGGACGCGCCGCACAGATGCAACAAATATTTTATGCATTCCCGATTGAAGATTCAAGATTGTAATCCTGCCGCGAAAATGGTATTGTTAAAGAAAAACGCCATCCCGGGTGCCGTCCATCGGCATGCATCCAACCGGGTTCCGAAAACCAATACAGGAGGAAGTCAAATGGGACTTTTGAGCAGCTTATTTAACAGCGAAGAGACCGAAACCTATCCGCACCCCTGCACCAACTGCGAGAGCGACTGTAAGCTCTGCCCCTCAGCGTGCGACGAATGCCAGCCCTACAAAGAGCGCCTCATCGAGGCACTCTATCAGGTCGAGCATATCGATGCCTTCCGTGCACAGTATGAGGTCGTCAGCGGCCCCACCACAGCCGATGTGGGCAACTGCACCTGCCCCGCCTGCGGAGCGCCGAACCCCGTAACAGTTCTGGCCTGCGAATACTGCGGCACAGCCCTCCGGGAGTCTGACGGAAAGATCCGCGTCAAGAGCGCCATGGAGATCCCCAACCCAGTCCTCGATGCGCAGGATATTATTTTTGAGCGCCGTGAGCTCATGCAGAAGCTCACCGCCGATGCCGATGAGGGTAAGGGCTTCCTGAGCACCATTGCCAGCTTCATTC
>JAZRWD010000157.1:0-2957 GCA_045599525.1 Candidatus Limivicinus sp.
GTATACGAAGAGACTATGTACAGCATCCTTGAGGGTACAGTCTCCATTTATGAAAACTATGGCACCAAAGATGAGCTGTTTCTGGCCACACTGGCCCCGGGAAGATATTTCGGTGAAATGGGTGTGTTAGAGTCTCGCCCCCGCAGCGCAACTGCGGTCGCGCACAGCGGGACCACCGTCGAAATGCTCGGCATTGAAGACCTGGAAGACTACTTCAGCGCCAAACCGGACCGGGCCATTGAGCTTTTTGAAACCGTTACCGCCCGCCTGCGTGAGCTCTCCGAGGATTACGCCGGCATTTGCCTCCTGGCAGCCCGCTACGTGGACACGGAAGACAGCGTCAAAAAGACAGGGATCCTTGCCAGCCTGAACAGTCTGTTCACCAGGCAATCCCATCAGGATGTAGCCGCACAGGTGCGCGCACTCAGTCACAACACCACCGCACTGCGCTCTGTCTCTGTAGAAAAGGGTGCTGTGATTTGCCGGGAGGGTGAAGTTGAAAACTGGATGTACGATATTCGCTCCGGCAGTGCAGGGGTCTACGCCGCTTACGGCACGGAGGAGGAAAAATTGCTCACCGTGCTAAAAGCACAGGATACCTTTGGTGAGATTGCCATGATTGAACACTGCCCGCGCTCCGCAACTGTCGTTGCACTGGAGGAGACTACCTTGCGTGTAATCACAGAAGACCAGTTTATGACCTATTTTGCTGAAAGCCCGGCCAAGGTCTACATCATTCTGCGGAATACCGCAGCGCGTGTCCGCGAGTTGTCCGGGCAGTTTGCTGACGCGTATCGCACCGTCATGGAATATATCGACGCAGAACGGCTTGGCCCACCGTACCCGGCAGGACTCGTTGCAAAGGTTCGTGCACTGGCCTTCGGTAAGTAAGTTCCCAATGGCAGATCTTCAAAATACGCAGGAGCAGTTTATCAACGGACGTATCCTGCAGGATATGTCTGAGGGTGTACTGATTATCGGCCTGAACGGGCGAATCACCACGGCCAATGAGTCTGCGCAAAAGATTCTGGAACAGGATTCCTCCGCACTCCTTGGCCGCCCCTTTGCTGCCTGCTTTATGGAAAACGCGCAAAACGACGAATTTACGCAGTTGATCCTGGATGCCGTGTACGATGCCGGCAATGCCCAAAGGGGTATTGCCCCCTATTATACGGGCAATTCTACAAAGCAGTTGTTTATTACAGCATCCTATCTCAAGGAAAAGGGAAAGCGTATTGCGGTTATCGTTCTTCTGGCCGATATCACAGAACTGGCCGAGTTACGTGACGCACTGAAAGCAATGCAGAAAATCCAGCAGTTGAACAAGCAGCTGGAGAGCCGCAACCGCCTGATTTCTGCAACCTTTGGGCGTTATCTCTCCGATGAGATCGTTACCCAGCTTCTGGACACGGAAAACGGCCTGGAGCTTGGTGGCAAAAAAGAAACACTTACCGTATTAATGAGTGATCTGCGGGGATTTACTGCTCTTTCCGAGCGAATGGATGCCTGTCATCTGATTCGAATGCTCAACCATTATCTCGCGGTAATGACGGAACAGATTACAAAATACCATGGTACGATCATCGAATTTCTTGGAGATGGTATCCTTGCCGTTTTTGGTGCTCCCGTCCATTACGAAGAGCATGCTGCCTTAGCTGCCGCTGCTGCTTTGGCTATGCAGAGAAGCATGAGTGACATAAATGCCTGGAATGCCGCTAATGGGTATTCTCCCCTGGAAATGGGTATCGGTGTAAACACAGGTGAGGTCATTGTTGGAAACATCGGCAGCGAAAAACGTACAAAATACGGTGTGGCAGGAAGTAACGTAAATCTGTGTGGCCGCATCGAAAGCTATACTGTCGGTGGTCAGGTACTAATTTCTGAGAACACACTGCGTTGCCTGAACTGCCAATATGTAACCGACAGCTGTATCGAAGTCTTTCCGAAGGGGGTAGACACCCCAATCCACACATACAGTTTGATTGAAATGGCTTCCCCCTATAATGAAAAGATTTCCCGTGAGACAATGTCCCCGCTTCCCGTACCCGTTCCGGCCCGCATAGAATTCCGCCGAATTGACGGAAAGCATATATGCGATGATGTACATGAATGCCGCATAACAGCTGTTTCCCGTGACGGTGCCGTTATTGAAACGCCGGAACCGCTTGAGGTCTTCGAAAACATCGAGCTGGAGGCATACGGAAAGCTCACCGCAAAGGTCATTTCATCCATAGGAGACAGTTATACACTGCGCTTCACATCCCGTCAGGATGTCTTTGACCGTTGGCTGTGCGAAATGCAGAGCGGCACTTTTCCTGTGTGATAAATCAACCAAAATAGCATTATCAGTTTTTTCTCAACATTTCTTTGTACGCAGAGGATTCCCTCTGCGTGTTTTTTCTGACAACAAGGGGTTCGATTCGGTAATTTTCCATTTGTTAACAATTACTGCGTTCTGTGCGATTGACAAATTCCAACAGGGGGTGTACATTGGCCAAACTATAGATTTCGCGAGGTTATCCATGACTGTTTTTCGCATTATTCCCTCCGGCAAAAACAGAATTCGCCGTTCCCCGCCGCTTTTATTCTGTGTTCTTTTCAGTACATTGCTTGCAGAAGAGATAATCTTTCGGTACAAGGTCGGGCTCGGCTTCCCTTTTTCCGGTTTTCCTGTTGCCGTCTGCTTATCACTGTCCCTTGCGGCATTCCTGATGTTGTTCATTGCTATTCCTTTTCGGAATAAGAATACCGGTCGGGTCATTGCCGGTATCCTGGTTGAGCTCTGTGCAGTTCTATATTCCGTTGCCCATTTTACCGAAAATGCATATAAGGTTTTTATGACTCCGGCAATGATTCTAAAGGGTGCTGAGGGTGTGGCGACCGGTTTTCAGACACAGGTTATCGCTATACTCACCCATGGCCTCGGCACGATCCTCCTGTTTCAGCTCCCTGTGCTG
>JAZRWD010000158.1:0-14300 GCA_045599525.1 Candidatus Limivicinus sp.
CGGGCGGTCATGGTTTCCTGTGCGGAGATGTCGTTAAAGTCGATGGCAGCCTGAACGAGCTCCGACTGGTCTTCGTCCAGAACATCCTCATCCTCTGCGGTCTCAATAATGCTCTGCAGCTCTTCCACTGCCTGGTCACCATCTGCATCACTGTCCTCGCCCTTCAGCCCAAGGGTCAACAGGTTGACCAAACCGACAATAACAAAGGTAAGCGGACGTAAAACGACCATCAGCACACGCACCGGCCGGGCATAGCGAAGAGCTGTGCGGTTTGCGCCTTTGCGGCAGGTGATTTTCGGGATCGTTTCGCCGAAAAGAATCACGGCGACAGTAATGACCAGGGTCGGCAGCCAGGTCCATTCCTCGCCCAGCAGGGTGATGATAAGGACCGAGCCCATAGAAGAGGCGGCGATATTGACCAGGTTATTGCCAATCAGGATGGCGCCCAATGCAGTGTCGTAGTGCTCAGCCACATAAAGGGCCAGCGCGGCACGCTTGCTCCCATCATCCCGCTCGTTTTCCAGGCGAACGGTATTGCAGCTGGAGAAAGCAATCTCCGAGCCGCTGAAAAAGGCGGAGAGCATCACGCAGAGCACGATGCCTGCGCCAAGAAGAAGGGGAAGGGTCATGACTCAGCACCTCCTTCTGTCTTTTTATCTTCCTCAGCCGCATCGGCAGAGACTTCCGTCTCTTCGTTCTGCAGCTTTACCCGCAGGGTAAGAATGCGGTTATGGTCCATTTTCTCCACCGCAACGTGAAGTGCATGGTAATCAAAGCCGTTGCCTTCCGTGGGAATGGAAGCAAACTGCTCATATGCCCATTCGCCGAGAAGCGTGTTGACCAGCTCTTCGTCGTCCTCCGGGTCTTCAAAGCCGACGGTATCAAACATATCGGATACGGTTTCGTCGGCGGGGAACAGGAACTCGCCCTCTCCCAGCTCGGTCACGGTCTCTTCGACTTCGTCTTCCTCGTCCCATATTTCGCCGACCAGTTCTTCCAGAATGTCTTCCACGGTGACGATACCCAGTGTGCCGCCGTAATTATCGGTTACTACAGCAAGGCTTGCACGGCGGGAGGTCAGAACAGGAAGTACCTCGTCGATGTTGGTGCTGGCGTGGACATAAACGACTTCGTCCAGCATATCCTTCACGCGGCAGGGGTCGCCGTGGAGGTAAGCCTTCAGAAAGCGGCGGATCGGCAGCACACCGATAATATTATCGATGCTGCCCTCAAACACGGGAAGGCGGCTGTGGGCAGCGCTGCGAATCACCGAGAGCACTTCCTCCGGGGCAGCGTGTACGCTGACAGCGGCAAGGTCCACACGGGGCGTCAGGATGCTCTCTACCGTGACATCACCGAACTGGAGGGCACTGGAGATCAGCTCGCCCTGTTCTTCATCCAGTGAGCCTTCTTCCGTCATATCATCAATAATATCGTACAGCTCGTCTTCGGTGACGCTCAGCTCCTCATCTGCCTTCGTAGCACGCCCGGCGGCAGCGCCGATTGCAGCCAGAACCGAGGTAAAGGGAGTCAGCAGAGTCATGATCGCCCGGAGAGCGCCCGCTGTGCTCAGCAGGATCCTGTTGGGATATTTCTTTGCGATGCTCTTCGGCAGCAGCTCGCCGGCAAAAAATACGGCAAGTGTGGTCAGCAGTGTGCTCAGGGTTACCGCGCCAAGACCCCAGATTCGGGTTACGGCAGCGGTGACAACCGCTGCTGCGGAAAGGTGTACGATGTTAGTGCAGATCAGAATTGCGGTAATGGCTCTGTCAAAGTGATCCAGTACCTCCAGTGCATTGCGGGCGCGGAGGTCACCCCGGTCCGCGGCGGCTTTCACCGAGGGCCGGCTGACAGAAGCGAGTGCGGTTTCTGCGGCGGCAAACCAGGCCGCCAGCAGCAGTAGTATGAAAGCGATTGCAAAAGACAATCGACTGCCATCATCCATAGTGGATTATCCAACTCCTTTGAATGTCCGGGTATTCAATCCGGGATGTCCGACATTGCCAAATATCCCAAATTTAACCTATATAATAGCATCTCATTTCAATTACTGTCAAGTGGGGCCGGCTTCAGCCTGTTGGCAAAACAAAAGCATTTCCAGCCGAAAAGCGTGGCCTGTGGCGTCCGCAAAGCCTGCCTTGACGTTCCAACGGCCGGGATTTATAATGATTGTCTTAAAATGGAAACACAGGAGAAACAAACCATGGAACACCTCAGCCCGCCGGAAGACCGCTATTGCCTTGAATTTGCCAATCAGGTCAGTCCCTATAACGTCCACAACGGCCTGATGCTTACCCACCTGGAGGAGGGAAAGGCGACGGTAGAAGTCGAGCTTCAGCCCCATTCGCTGAACTTCGGCGGAAGCGCCCATGGCGGTCTGATTTATTCTCTTTGTGACTATGCAGCGGGCTGCACGGTTCTGGCCTATTTGGAGCCGTATTCTGTCACCCTTTCCGGGGAGCTCAGCTTCCTGCGTCCCGGCTTCGGGAAGAAGCTGATCGCCCGGGCGGAGGCAATCAAACGGGGGCGGATCTCCGTTGTGGATGTCGATGTCTTCAACGATGAGGGAACCCACATTGCCCACGGCCTCTTTCAGTATTGCCGCGTTTGAAGAGGAAAAATCATGACAACGAGAGAATATCTGGACATTGTTCACCTGGCTGAGCGCCTGAAGGATACACCCCGCCATTGCACGACGAGTCATGGACGTGTGGAAAGCGTAGCAGAGCACAGCTGGCGTATTTCGCTGATGGCGATGCTTCTGCGCAGCGAATTTCCGGAGGCAGACATCGACAGGGTCACGCGTATGTGCCTTATCCACGATTTGGGCGAGTGCTTTACCGGGGACATTCCCGTCTTCCGCAAGACAGAAGCAGACCGCCTGCGGGAGGCTGCCCTTCTGAACGACTGGGTACAAACCCTGCCATCGGGGCTTTCCGCCGAGATCGCAGAACTCTATGCCGAGATGGATGCACAGCAGACCCTGGAAGCCAGACTCTATAAGGCACTGGACAAGCTGGAGGCAGTAATTCAGCATAATGAATCGCCCATTACTACTTGGGAGGAACATGAATATGAGCTCAACAGGACCTATGCTTTCGACGTGGTGGCCTTCAACTCCTGGCTGAAAGACCTGCGGCAGGAAATCCTGCAGGAGACCCTGGAGAAGATTGAACGCAATGTCTGAGCGGGCACCGAAGCCTCCCAAACACAATATTTGCGCGAACGGCAGCACCCCCACAGAACCCAAAAGGGAACTGTGGGGGTGCTTTATGCTTTCCGGCTTTGTGCCGCAGCCGGTCAGTCGCGAGCCTGTCCGGTCAGCCACCTGTCGAACTGCGCGGGCTGCCGCAGCCGAAAAATGATCTTATTTTGCTTTCCGAATCTCCGCGATCAGTTTCGGAACGATATCGAAGAGGTCTCCGCAGAGGCACACGTCGGCGCTGCCGAAAATGGGTGCGGCCTTATCTTTGTTTACAGCCACAATATAGCTGGAATCCTTCATGCCGCCGATATGCTGGATGGCGCCGGAAATGCCCAGTGCTACGTACAGCTTCGGACGGACAATTTTGCCGGTCTGACCGATCATGCGTTCCTCTTCGACCCAGCCCTCGGTGGATACATCGCGGGAACAGCCGATGGTGCCGCCCAGCAGCTCGGCCAGCTCGTTCGCCAGTGCAAGACCCTTTGTCACATCGCTCTGGATGCCGTGGCCGATAGCGACGATCACTTCGGCCTTGGTCAGGTCAACCGTGTTGCCCAGGTTCTTTACGACCTCGCGGACATCCACGCCCAGGTCAGCCTCGGCCAGCTCACAGGGAAATTCTTCCGGGACGCAGGCTGCGGCTGCGGCCTCATCAAACGCACCGGGCAGCATAACGCCGGGGCGGACGGTGGCCATCTGCGGGCGGTAGTCCGGGCAGAGGATGGTGGCCATCATGTGGCCGCCGAAGGCCGGCATTGTCATCTTCAGGCTTTTTTCATCAACTTTTGCGTCCATCTCAGCCAGATTCAGCTGGCTGTTTTCGGCTAGGTAATCCATGTAGGCCTGCTTGCCGGTGTGCAGGAGCGTGCAGTCGGCGTTCAGACCGGTGACCAGGCGGGCTGCGCAGCGGGGAGCGAGATCGCGACCGGCGGTGGTGGCACCAATCAGGAAAATGTCCGGCTTTACCTGCTCGGCAGCTTCACAGACGACCTTTGTCCAGGCGTTGGTGGTGTAGTTAGCCAACAGGGGGTGGTTGCAGACGAGCACGCGGTCGGCACCGTAACCGGCCAGCGTCTTTGCCTGCTCAGTCACGCCATTGCCGGGCACCAGGGCGATGACCTTGTCGCCCGTGACGGCGGCCAGGCGCTTAGCCTCGGAGACCAGCTCGATGGCGGAATCGGTCAGCGTGCCCTCGCGGACCTCACCCAGGACCAGGATGCCGCTGTACTGTTCAAAATCTTCTTTGGTGATGCATTTCATGTTTGTCGTCCTCCTGTTCCATCAGATGAAGCGCTGTTCTGCCAGCAGCGCTGTCAGCTTTGCGGCCTGCTCAGCAGCGGTGCCCTGCAGCATCATGCCGCCCTGCTTAGGAGGCAGCGGGAAGGATACCAGGTTGATGGTGGGAGCTTTGACCAGGCCTACGACCTCTTCGTCGAACAGGGGCATGGTCTTCATGGTGTTGTAATCCAGAATAGCTAAATCGCGTGCGGCGTTCCACTTCAGAATACGTCCGAGGTCCATGTAACGCGGAGCAGAGCTTTCTTTCCTGCAGCAGAGCAGGCAGGGGGCCTTAACGGCCACAGTCATAGAGCTTTCTTCAAAGGCACGGGTGCAGACCAGTGCACCGTCCTCATATTTCACACCAACGGTGTTGGTGACCTGGGCAATGCCCAGCTTTTCGGCCATCTCAGGGCCAACCTGAGCGGTGTCACCGTCGATAGCGATCTGACCACAGAAGATCATGTCTTCCTCACCGAAACCTAAGTACTTGATGGCAGAGGCCAGAACCTGGGACGTGCCGTAGCTGTCGGAGCCGGCCAGCTCACGGGCGGAGAGAATATAGGTCCTGTCCACGCCCATGGCGTAGAGCTCGTGCATCATAATCGCGGCAGTCGGGGGACCCATGGTAACGGCAATGACCTCGCAGCCGGTGCTTTCCTTTATCGTCAGGGCGTTTTCCACCGCGCTCAGGTCGTCGGGGTTTATCACGGTAGCCATACGGGCGCGGTCCAGGGAACCGTCTTTCTTCAGATAGACCTTGCCCTGCAGGTCCGGGACCTGCTTTACACAGACAAAAATTTTCATAGCCTTATTGCCTCCGCTCTCAATCAGTCGCGCAGCAGGGTGTTAGAAATAACTACCTGCTGAATCTGGGAAGTGCCTTCATAAATGGAAGTGATGCGGGCATCTCGGTAGAAGCGTTCCACTTTATAACCCTTGATGTAGCCGTAGCCGCCGAAGACCTGTACGGCCTTGTAGGCAACGTGGTTGCACATCTCGGCAGCGAAGAACTTGGACATGGAGCAGCGGATACTGGCCTCGGGGCTACCGGTATCTTTCAGCACGGCAGTGCTGTAGACCAGTTCACGGGCAGCCTGCAGCTCAGTGGCCATTTCGGCGATCATGAAACTGATGCCTTCATTAGCTGCGATGGGCTTACCGAATTGTTTGCGGCTCTTGGCATATTCGATTGATTCCTCCAGACAGCCTTGAGCGATGCCCAGTGCTTGTGCGGCGATGCCCAGACGTCCGCCATCCAGAGTCTTCATTGCAGCGGCAAAGCCCTTATGCAGAGGGCCCATCTGGCAATCTTTCGGGACACGGACATCCTGCAGGATGATGTCACAGGTGGGATAGCCTCGGATGCCCATCTTGTCTTCATGGGCGCCACAGGATACACCCTGCAGTTTCATATCGACCATGAAGAGGGAAATGCCGCGGTTACCCTTTGCATTCAGGTCAGTGCGGGCAAAAATCAGGGCGTAATCGGCTACCGGTGCACCGGAAACAAAGCGCTTGCGGCCGTTGAGCACATAACAGTCACCATCGTCTACTGCCGTGGTGGCGATGCCGCCTGCGTCGGAACCGGCGTCTGGCTCGGTCAGACAGAAGCAGGGGATGCTTTTGCCGGCGGCGATGTCAGGAAGGAAACGCTTCAGCTGATCCTCATTAGCACAGGCAAGCAGTGGACCGGAGCCCAGAGAGTTGGCAGTATTGGCATAGATCGACAGCACGGGGCTTATGCGGGCAAACTCTTCGACCATGAGGACATGAGACAGGGAGTCACCGCCATGGCCACCGTATTTTTTCGGAATCTTGAGGCCGTGGAAGCCAGCCGCCGTCATTTTGTCGTAGATGCTCCAGTCAAAATCACCGGTTTCTTCCATTCGGTCGAGGATTTCCGGGGTGAATTCGCTCTCCGCAAACTGGCGGAAGACTTTCTGCATCAACAGATGGTTTTCGTCTAAAATCATGGATATTTCCTCCTGTATTAAAATCAGGGTTATAAAATCGACAGGAGCCAGGCTACAACGAGAGCTTTCACAGCCTCGGGCTATCTGCCGAAAAACAGACAGGTTTGACAAGCTTTTGTCGGTCACTGCAATTAATATAACACGGGTAGTTAACTAGGTCAACTACCGCTGCGAAAAAAATTCGACATCTGACAAAAATCCCCCCAGACTAATTCCGGAGGGATGTAAGAATCAAACACTGTCATCACCTGACATGCAGTAGCCGGGAAAGACTGTTACAGAAGAGCATTACTTCAGGTCTTCTTCGAAAGCGGCCAGGTGCGCGTTCATTGCTGCCTGTGCGGCTTCAGCGTCCTGCGCGGCGATGGCTTCGTAAATGGCGACGTGCATGTTATGTACGCGCTTTGTCATTTTTTTCTGTGCAGCGGCGGTCATTCCTGCCATTTTGTTCAGCATATAGTTCTTATTCACACTGCCGAGGGCATTGTTCATGATTACATTTACGCTGTTTTTCGAAGCGGCAGCCAGCAGAGCGTGAAACTCTGCGTCCAGTGCGACATAGGACAGGCAGTCGTCTACGGTGTCGGCCATTTTGTCCAGCTGGGCACGGATCTGCTGCAGATCTTCCTCGGTCCTGCGGGCGCATGCCCAGACCATCGTGGCACTTTCACAGACGCTGCGGTATTCCCGCATTTCCGAAATGTCAATATACCCGACCCGCAACGCGTCCTCCATGGTTTCCTGCATGTTTTCCGTGCCCGGGTTCAGGATGACAGCGCCATTGCTGCCGGCGCTGCAGCGAATATATCTTCCGCGTTCCAGCATACGCAGAGCTTCGCGGATCGTGGGGCGGCTGCGCCCGAACTGCTCAATCAGGGTCCGTTCGTTGGGGAGCCGGTCACCGGGCTTCAGTTCTCCCGCGACGATCATCTCACGGATCTGGTCAAAGATGACCTCGCTTGCGCGTTTGGTTTTTGCCGGCTGAAATTCAGGTGTGGAATCGGTAAAGGCCATGATGGCTCCTTTCAGGGGTTGTGGCGGCTTTATTATTCTGTTTCAGAATAGCAAACCGTATCCCAAAATGCAAGGAAAGCAAAAGAATTATCAATAATCCACCATAATCCCGAAAAAAGTGGACAGAAACCGGTCGGCGCGGTGAGAGCAGATCGCTCAGAATCCGCAGTTGCGCCCGGCCAGGCGTACCTTTGAAACGGCCAGGCAATCCTTGCCGGAAATTTTCCCCGTGCCGGTCTTCGGCAGTTCGTGGAAAAACTCAATGTAGCGGGGGACCTTATAGTCTGCCAGGTATTTTTTCAGGTTGGCGCGGATCGCGTTGGGGTCGGCAGTCTTTCCCTCCGGCATGGCAATGCAGGCGCAGAGCTCCTCGCCGTAGTGGCTGTCCGGCACACCGACAACTTTGCATTCCTCCAGCTCCACCACGCGGCGGAGGGCGTTTTCCACCTCCAGCGGGCTGATGTTCTCACCGCCGCGGATGATCAGCTCCTTGATCCGACCGCGGATCGTCAGGTTGCCGTTTTCATCCAGTGATCCCAGATCCCCGGTGTGGATCCAGCCTTCTTCGTCCAGCGTTTTGCGGGTCTCTGCTTCGTTGCCGTAATATTTCTGCATGGCGAGGTAGCCCCGCATACAGATTTCGCCGATCTCTCCTGCGGGGAGCGGGGCACCGGTGGCAGTATCGGCTATTTTCCCTTCCACATGTGCCATAAAGTGCCCAAGGGTGTTGGCACGAACCTCCAGCGTGTCATCCGGATTGCAGACCGTGAAGCCGGCGGTGCATTCCGTTTGGCCAAGGCTGCTCATCAGGGTGAACTGCGGGCCGAAGGCCGCATCGATCCGGGCAAAATCCTCGGGTGAACACCCGGCCCCGCCGATAATGCCTGTGCGCACGGTGCTCATGGTCTCGGACGGATCCGTTTTGGCGAGCAGGGCGTGGAACATGGTGGGCACGGAGTGCAGTATGGTGCAGCCGCACTGCTGCACAGTATCGATCAGGGTGGAGGTGTGCCGGTTTTCGGGCAGGCACAGGCAGGCGCCCGCGGACAGCGCGGCCATAATATTGGCCGAGATGCAGAAGCAGTGGAACGAGGGCATCGCAACGCAGAACCTGTCCTTCTCCGTGGTCAGAAAATCATGGGCCTGCTGTATACCGCTGTTCACGCGGGAAAAGTGGCTGGAGCAGACGGCCTTCGGGTGACCTGTGCTGCCGGAGGTGAAGATGATCATGGCTGTGTCCTCCGGCTTTGTTGCCGCTGCGGCAGAGAGCACGGAGCTGCGGCCGGCACTCTTAAGGGCGGTCAGCCGGGGAAAATGATAGGTGTGGCGGCCGATGCAGACCACGCACTGAATGCAGTCCGGCAGGGGCATTTCGGAAAGCTGACGGGCAAAAAAGGCCTCGCTTTTGTAGGAGTGCCCCAGTAGAAGGTGGGTGGCCTTGACGTCGTCCACCAGGGTCAGATAGTCCTCCGGGGTCAGGCCGCCGTTAATGAGTACGGCGATGCCGCCAATGGCCTGAATGGCCAGCAGGGCAACGATGGTCTCCGGTGTCGGCTCGGCCAGCAGGGCCACACGGTCCTCCTTCTGCAGGCCAAGGGTCAGCAGACGGCCGGCAAACTCGACTACCCGGTTCTCCAGCTCAAAATAGGTCATGTACTGCCCCTTGTACCAAAGGGCTCTGTTGTCCGGGAAGCGCAGCACCGTGCGGTGCAGAAATTCCCAGGTATTCATGTTTTCCAGAGGCAGGGGAGCGACAGGCACAGGAGATCACCCCAATTCAGAACAGTTGCACGGCATACCCGGCCTACCGCATGGCGTCTGCCGTGGGCAGTCCGCACTGTGGCAGGCGGTTCCGCTTCCCGATGGACGGGAAGCGCAGGACAGGTGCCGGATGTTTGCCTGTTAAGTTAATTACTATCATATTTAGCATACCTAGTTAACTATGTCAATAGCTTTTTCACCCTTTTGACAAAGTATGCGCAAATGGTTTCCGGACCCTGTCAGGAGTTGAAAAAAAATTCACGAAATCAGAAAGAAAGTATTGACATTGATTTGTCAGATGCGTATTATGTATACGCTGACTAACATAGTTAACTAGGTTGACCTTTTGCGGCCGCGCTTCCTCATGCCCCGTACCGGCAGGCAGCCGGGCCACCGCTCCATTCCGACCGGGTCGCCTAATACGGCGGTTCGTCCAATACGGCGGCGGTTCGTCCAATACGGCGGCGGGTCGCCTAATACGGCAGCAGGTCGCCCGATACAGCCGGTCAGCAATCACGGAAAAGGCACACTCTCGAAAAAGGCAGGTCTGCTTATGTACACTCTGGGCATAGATATCGGCTCCACTACCTCCAAGGCGGTCGTCCTCCGTGATGGCACGGAGATCGTTGCCACTGCGCTGAAAGTCGGCGGCATCGGCACCGCCAGCCCGGACGCGGTGGTCAGCGAGGTGCTGGCTCTGGCCGGCATTTCCAACGACAGCATTGCGCGTTCCGCCGTTACGGGCTATGGCCGCAACCGCTATACCGGCTGTGATGCCGAGGTCAGTGAACTCAGCTGTCATGCGCTGGGCGCTCACCTGGTTTTCCCGCAGGTCCGTTCGATCATTGATATCGGCGGGCAGGATGCCAAGGTCATCGCTCTCAGCAGCAAGGGAAAAATGCAGAACTTCCTGATGAACGACAAATGTGCCGCAGGCACAGGCCGCTTCCTGGATGTTATGGCCAACATCCTCCAGATTCCCATCGGCGAACTGGAAAACTACGCCGCCCGCGCAGCGAATCCCGCCTCCATCTCCAGTACCTGCACGGTCTTTGCGGAGAGCGAGGTCATCAGTCAGCTGGCCAACGGTGTCGAAACGACCGATTTGGTCGCCGGCATCTGCGCCTCCGTGGCCAACCGGGTGGCGGCCCTGGCCAAGCGGCTCGACCTGCAGGACGAGGTCTGCATGAGCGGCGGTGTGGCGCAGAACGCAGGTGTGCGTCTTGCCCTGGAAAAGGCCATCGGCAAGCCCATTCTCTTCAGTCCGTATGCACAGCTCTTCGGCGCAATTGGCGCCGCAGTCTATGCCTGGAACACCGGCAATAAGCCGGTATGATCGGCAGGCCGGCATAACCGGTAAGCCAGTATAAGCGGTTTGCCCCCCAAAAAAAATACGCTGCGATCCCTGCGGCGTCTCCGCTGTCATAACGGTTCCGGAGCTCCGCGTTCCCATATTTTCCTATAATATATAGTAAATTCATTTCAGGAGGTCATGTATCATGGCAGAAGAAATTAAAAAGCACCGTCCACCCCCCGACCCCAACAGTGCCAAGTACAAGCTGGGGCAGATTGCCGCCCGCGCCTACAGCGACGCTGTCGAAGCCAAGGCCCGCGGCGAGCTGGTTGGCTGGTGCAGTTCCAACTTCCCTGTGGAAGTTCCCGAGACCCTCGGTCTCTATGTCTGCTATCCCGAAAACCAGGCTGCCGGTATTGCCGCCCGCGGCGCAGGCGCCCGCATGTGCGAGATCTCTGAGGCAGATGGTTATTCCAACGACATCTGCGCCTATGCCCGAATCAGCCTGGCCTATGCCAAGATCAAGGAATGCCCCGAGCAGGATATGCCCCAGCCGGACTTCCTTCTTTGCTGCAACAACATCTGCAACTGCATGATCAAGTGGTACGAGAACCTGGCCATCGAACTGAACATTCCCCTGATCATGATCGATATCCCCTTTAACCCGGACTATGACGTTCCCGATTCTGAGGTGCAGTACGTCAAGGCACAGTTCCTTGCTGCCATCAAGCAGCTCGAGGAACTTACCGGCAAGAAGTGGAGCGAGGAAAAGTACAAAGAGGTCATGGAGATCTCCGGCCGTACCAGCCGCGCCTGGCTGGCTGCCACCGCTACCGCCCACTATGAGCCCTCTCCCTTCAACGGCTTTGACCTCCTCAACCACATGGCCGTTATGGTCACTGCCCGTGGCAAGAAGGAAGCTGCCGAGGCTATGGAACTGCTCCTCAAGGAGTATGAAGAGAACCACGCCAACGGCACCAGCACCTTCCGCGCAGAAGAAAAGTATCGCATTATGTTCGAAGGCATCGCCTGCTGGCCCTGGCTGCGTGCCACCTCCACCGGCCTGAAGAGCCGCGGCATCAACATGGTCACCACCATCTATGCCGACGCCTTCGGCTTCATCTATGAAGACTTTGACGACATGTGCCGCGCCTACTGCAAGGTCCCCAATGCCATCAACCTGGAGTATGCCCGCGACAAGCGCGTGCGCCTGGCCAAGGACAACGGCGTGGAAGGCCTTCTGGTCCACACGAACCGCAGCTGCAAGCTGTGGAGCGGCTTCATGTATGAAATGAGCCGCCAGATCGGCGAAGAGTGCGACATCCCTGTCGCCAGCTTTGACGGCGACCAGGCCGACCCCAGAAACTTCTCGGAAGCCCAGTACGACACCCGTGTTCAGGGCCTCACGGAGATCATGCAGGCAAACAAGGAGGCATAAGACTATGACAGTACAGGAACTTCTTAACCGTTTCCATGAGGTAGCTGCTAACCCCACCGCCCAGAAGGACGCTTACCTGGCAGCCGGCAAAAAGGTCGTTCTCGTTGCTCCGGTTTACACGCCGGAGGAGATCATCCATTCCATGGGCATGGTTCCCATGGGTGCCTGGGGCGGCGACCTGGAGCTCAACCAGGCCAAGCGCTACTTCCCGGCCTTCATCTGCTCCATCGTCCAGAGCATCGTTGAGCTGGGCATGCAGGGTGCCTACTCCGGCTGCTCTGCCATCGTGATCCCCAGCCTCTGCGACAGCCTCAAGGTCGTCGGCCAGAACTGGAAATACGCTGTGAAGGACATTCCCTTCATCCCCATGACTTATCCGCAGAACCGCAAGCCCGCCTTCGGTAAAGACTTTACGGTCGCCGGCTACCAGCGCGTGATCGCCGACCTGGAAAAGGCTACCGGCGTTGCCTTTGATGAGGCAAAGCTGGCCGATTCCATCGCGGTCTATAATGCCCACAACGCTGCCATGCGTGAGCTGACCAAAGTCCTGGCCGCACACCCCGAGGTCTCCAACGCCCAGCGCAGCGATATCTTCAAGAGCGCCTGGTTTATGGCCAAGGAAGAGCACACCGCTCTCGTCAATGAACTCATTGCCGCCCTCGGTGCACAGGCAGCTGCCCCCGCTGGCCTGAAAATCATGACCACCGGCATCCTGGCCGATGCCCCGGCCCTCCTGAGCATTCTGGACGAGTACGGTATGCAGGTCGTGGCAGACGATGTGGCTGCCGAATCCCGCCAGTACCGCACGGATGCTCCCGCTGACGGCACTCCGCTGGACCGTCTGGCTGCCAAGTTCTGCGCAACCGACAACTGCTCCGTTCTCTATGACGTGGAGAAAAAGCGCGTCAACCTCATCGTGGAAGAGAGCAAAGCTTCCGGCGCCCAGGCTGTTCTGGTCGTCCTCACCAAGTTCTGCGACCCCGAAGAGTTTGACTACCCGCTCATCAAGCGCGCCTGTGAGGCAGCGGAACTGCCCTGCGCCCTCGTTGAGGTCGACCGCCAGATGGTCAACTACGAGCAGGCCCGCACCATGATCGAAACTCTACGCGACCTGATCGCTCAGTAATCCCACAACAGACCTACCAACCGGTCCAATGGACCTACTGAATCAAAAAAGGAGATAACCATGAACGAAAGACCTCTTGCCGGTGTAAAAGTGGTTGAACTGGCCACCTTCATCGCTGCTCCCTGCTGCGCAAAGTACCTCGCCGACCTCGGCGCCGATGTTATCAAGGTCGAGTCTCCCAAGGGCGACAACCTGCGTTATACCGCACTGAACGAAGGCCGTCCCTTCGGTGATAAAGAAGACACCAGCTTTACCCTGGAAAATGCCGGCAAAAAGACCGTTTCCCTCAACACCAAGACTCCTGCCGGCCGCGAGGTCCTGGAGAAGCTGATCGCCGAGGCAGACATTTTTGTGACCAACTGGCGTCAGCCCGCCCTCAAGCGTGCTGCACTGGACTATGAGACCCTCCATGCCAAATACCCCGCACTGGTCATGGGCGTTGTTTCCGGCTACGGCGAAAAGGGCCCGGATAAGGACCTTCCCGGCTTTGACTTCACCGCTTACTTTGCCCGCAGTGGCGTTATGGGCACCCTCTACGACGTAGACAGCATGCCGATGATGCCTCTGGCCGGCTTCGGTGACCATCAGGTGGCCATGAACCTGTCCAGCGGTCTGCTGGCAGCCCTCTACCGTGCCAAGACCACCGGCAAGGGCGACCAGGTCATCGTCTCCCTGTACCACAGCGGTGTGTTTGACGTTTCCCTTTATCTGATCGCCAGCCAGTATGGCGCACCGGTCACCCAGTACCCCATCAGCAGACGCCAGAAGACCGACCAGCTCAACCTCACCCACAAGACCTCCGACGGCCGCTGGTTCCAGTTCGCCATGCCCAGCTATGACCTGATGTACAACAAGTTCGTTGCCGAGGTCCTCAAGAGAGAAGACCTGGTCAACAACCCGAAGTATTATCCGCAGGCCAACCTGGTCAACAACCTCAACGAGTTCTACGACCTGATGGTCGAGTCGATCGCCCAGCACGACGCAAAATACTGGGCCGACGCCATGACTGCTGCTGACCTGCCCTTCGCCCTTGCCCAGACCTGGGACGAGATCCTGAAGGATCCGCAGGCTTGGGAAAGCGACATCTTCACCAAGGTCACCTTCCCCAACGGCGAGCAGCGCGCTATGGTCCGCACCCCAGTCATCTTCACGGATACCGAACTGCCTCCCTATGAGCGTGGCCACTTCCTCGGCGAGGATACCCGCAC
>JAZRWD010000159.1:0-9191 GCA_045599525.1 Candidatus Limivicinus sp.
CCTTCATACGCTTCCTCCGGTATTGCAAATACGCACTTATCTCTGTTTTTCTGCCTGTATGCCGACCGCCGATTCGCTCCTGCGCCCCGCATACAGACAGACTTCTAATAATACAGCTTACTACTATAGCCGATATTTTTCCGTTTGTACACTCCCCTTTTTAAATTTTTTTTATTTATATAATGAAGAGAACGCCTGCGGACGGTCCTCCATCCGTATGCGTTCCCGTTCTCGCTGCGTATACTGCACAGTTTTCGCCTGAGCATAAAGAGCGGTTGCCGGCTGCGCAAAAGATTCTTCATCCTCAGGCCTCTCTTTGCCGCTTTATTCTTGCGAAACCGTCCGAATAATGGTACAGTGCAGGTATCGACAGCTTAACCCGGTATCTACTCTAGGTTTTTCTGCCCTGACCGTTTCGGGGCATTATACTAATCTTTCCCTTCAGGAGGTTCACACTATGGGCAGAGGCGGCGGTAGTTCCCATTCCCATTCCTCAGGCCGTTCCGGTTCTTTCAGCTCGCATTCCCATTCTTCCGGGCGTTCGAGCTCCTTCAGCTCACACTCCCGTTCTTCCGGGCATTCCGGCTCCTTCAGCAGCAGCCCCTTCCATTCCCGCCATAGCTTTTCTTCCTCCAGCCGAAGCTATGGCTCTGGGTCCTTTGGGTACAATTCCTCGCCCGCCAGCTATGGAACCGACTACCGTCCGTCGCGGCGCCGTGGTGGCCGTCGCCTGCGTTCCCTGCTTCTGCTCGGTGCGATGCTTCTTTCCTTTGCTGTAATCGGGGTTATTTCCTCAACCGACCACTCCTCCGGCAGCTACGCACAGCCGGAGCTTTCCCGCACTGCCGTTGAGACCGTTGTCCCATACAACAGCGACTGCGTTGTGGATGAGATTCACTGGCTCAACAATGCCGATAAACTGGGCCGGGACCTGGAGAAGTTCTATGACCTGACCGGCTGCCAGCCCTATCTGATCCTGCGTTCTTATGATGCATCCATGAAAACAGACGCAGACCGCGAGGCCTGGGCACGGCAGTTCTACGACGAAAACTTCGCCGATGCGCCCAATACACTGATGTATGTCTACTTCTGCGACAAAGCAGATGAAGGCAAGGGTAATGACGTGATCTGGGTCGGGCCCGAATCGGTAAAGGTTTTCGACAGCGAAGTGCAGGACCTGTTCTGGGACACACTCGACCGTCTCTGGACCTCCTGGGATACCAACGACAATGATGGCATGTACCGCACCGTGTTTATGGATACCGCACAGTCCGTCATTCATCCCGCAGCGGCCACAGACAGCAGCACAGAGGCCGACGGCTTTGTCATTCCCATCGGTAATTCCGGAAAGAAGATTGCGGTCAGCGACACCATGGGCAAGGTTCTTCTCTGTGTGGTGCTGAGCGGCGGTGTTCTGGTGTACTGCCTCGCCGCCCGGCGCAAGGAAGATGCTGAAGCAGAAGAGGATTTTCTTTCCTACGGAAGCTATGCGGCATCGGATGCCGGTGCTGATTCTGTCGTGAATCCTTCTCCGGCAACACCGATACACGAAGAGGCCCCTATACAATCTCAAGCTTCTCCCGAAAACGCGTACACGCAGTGGAGCAGCGGCTCAGCTGTCGCTACAGCACCGGAAGAGGATGGCTATACTCGCACGGATGTGGAAAAATATTGATTGCGACATTAATTGTGCCACAAAACAGCAGACGCCCGTCAGCCGAAAAGCCTCGGTCGACGGGCGCCTGCTGTATACTATTATGCCCTTATCACTAATACCGGACACCGGATTCATTAGAATCCCTGCTGGCGGCACCAGATATCCATGACCAACTGCACCGGCAGCAGCTTTACCAGCCGCACCTGCCGTCTCACGGGGGCGCCAAGAATCGAGACCGTCTTTTTCTTTTTCAGGTCCTTCATTGCCTGTACGGCAACCTCGTCCGGGCCATACCACCGGTCCACATAGCGGATATACTCGTCGTGTTTTGCGTGCTCCTGGAATTCGGTTTTGATCCAGCCGGGGCAGACGCACATCACATGGATCCCCCGCTTTTTCAGTTCCCTGCCCAGTGCGCGGGAGAAGCTCAGCACATAGCTTTTGCTGGCGCCGTATACTGTCTGGTAAGGCACCGGCTGCCACGAAGAGTTTGAACCCATATTGATGATGCTGTCCCCGCTCTTCATATAGGGCAGGCTGATATGGCACATGGCCGTCAGGGCAGCAGAGTTCAGGTACAGCGAATTCAGCTGTGCCTCCAGGGGCTTTTCTTCAAACGGACCAAACACTCCGCATCCGGAAGCATTGACCAGCAGATGAATCTCCGGCTTTTCCTGCTCCAGCAGTTCACGATACTGCTTCGGCCCTTCCTCCGAGGTCAGATCCAGCGGAACGGCACGGATCCTGTTGCGGCATACCGCTGCCAGCTCCTCCAGACGTTCCTTCCGCCGGGCGATGACCCAGATCTCATCCAGCGAAAACTCGCGGTCTATGGCGTAAACCAGTTCTCTTCCTATTCCGGAGGATGCCCCGGTAATCACGGCAATCTTCATTTTCTCCTGCTCCTTTTCCCATTCTGCAGTTTTCTATTCTGTATTGTAGCATACAGCCATGATTTTCACAATTGAAATTGCCTTTTTCCCACCCGCATGGTATTTTATCCATAGAATCTTTCCCGGGCCGGCATCTTCTGCTTCCTCTACCTGCCATATGCCGCTTCCGGGATCGTCACGCTGAACATTCATTTTTTATGGAGGAAATGTTATGAAAGCCTTAGTTGTTTATTTCAGTGCCGAGTTCGGTGCCACAGCCAAAACCGCTAAAGCCCTTGCCGAGGCCATCGGCGCAGACCTGCTTGCCATCGAACCCGAACAGCCCTACACTGCCGCAGACCTGAAGTACATGAACCCCCTTGCCCGCTGCAACCGCGAATTCTTTGCCAAAAAGGCCGTCCCGGTAAAGACCCGCACGATTGACAACTATGCCGAATATGACACCGTTCTGATTGGTTTCCCCATCTGGTATGGCTGTGCTCCTCTGGTCGTCAATACCTTCTGCCAGGGGCTTGACTTCACCGGCAAAAAGGTCGCTGCCTTCGCCACATCGGGCGGCAGCGCCATCGGCAAGACAGCCGCAAAGCTCCAGCCCTATATCTCCGGCGCTACCCTGCTGGACGCCAGAATGATGAACGGAGCCTCTACCGAAGCCATGAAGACCTGGGCCGAAGCACTCTGAACCCAAAATAAGCCTGACTGATAGTACAATACCGCTCGTTTCGTCGGAAACGGGCGGTATTGCTATACTTTTTTGAAATTGGCCTGCAGTTTATTCCTTCCCTGCGTAATACTTGTCGCAGTGGTAGGCAAACAGGCTCTGCAGCACAGAGGTAATATTGCTGGTCGAAACGGTCGCTCCGGTGACGGCATCGGGTTCAATCCCTTCGACCTGAGTGCCATATCCGCCCCATGCATCGATCTGTGCCTTTGTCTCTCCGACCAGGGGCTGAACAAAGTGCTCGTTCATATAATCGGAGGTGTAGTCCGGCCGGCCCATGATGGGGTCACTGTCCCCCCACATGCCAACACGGACGCCCTTGTTCTCGCTGAAGCTGATGGCGCGGATGGAAGCCTCAGCCCGGGTATCCTTCGTGTTCAGCAGCTCCACGTACATCACCGACCAGTAATTGCTGGCCGCGTCGCGGCAGGTGCAGGACGGGAAGGTCACCTGGTATTTGGTAAAGGTCTTGTTCTTATTCTCCAGCAGGATGACAACGGGAAGTTCTTCCGTAACGCCGCCGCTGGCATAGTGCGTGAAGGTAAGCTGGTTGACCTCATAGGCCGCCGAGGCGGGAACCGCCAGCGCAAACAGGCAGGCCAGAGCCAGCACAAACGGAATCAGTCGTTTCATTGCGCGTCAGTCTCAGGCAACCGGGTGCAGAAGGGCAAAGTCGATGGTTGCGTAGTCTGCTCTCCAGGTAGCGTAGATTTCATCTTCGTTGGCGTCTTCCGGGTACTCGATGAGTTCCAGAGCATTGTCACCAGTGTAGGCCCAGTTTCCGCCGATGTTATAGAGCATATCGGCATGCCAGCCAAGGAAGATCAGCAGGGACTTGGTCATGCCGGCATAGCCGCCGCCACCGCACATGATGAAGATGGGCTGGTCCTGTGGGAACAGGTCCTTCAGGATGAGTTCGGATTCCTTGAAGTTGGGCTCTGCAGTAGCAATGCTGCCGTCCTCGTTCCAGGTCAGGCTGTACAGGGTTTCACCGGCATAGGCGTTGGCAACCGGCAGCTCGGACAGGGTGGCCAGGTAGGGATACGGAACAATTTTGAAGCCGCGGATGGTAGCGGACAGGTTGGCATCGCCGCCGATGGCTGCGTAATCTGCCGGGTCGAACAGCATACGAACGTCACGGTAGACCACATCGTCACGGTCCAGGTACTGGTCGATGGTCTCGATGTTGATGTTCACGTCAACGCCAAACATGCTGGTCTCGTCCGGGGTTGCAGGTGGCAGTGCTTCGCCGTCAGCGAAAGCTACCACGCCGCAGGACAGGATCATGGCAAGCGTGAGAATGGTGCACAGAAGTTTTTTCATGGTGTTTTCCTCCCAAATAAGATGGACCTATTATAGTTCATTTTTTATCAATTGTAAAGTGCCCCACTTACCGTTAACCCAAAAACTAGGAAATATCGTCCATTCGCTAGTTGGCTCAGTATAAGAAAGTAATCATTCTTCTTCCTTGCTATTCTTTTCCGGCAGAGCAGGTTCATCCGCGATGCTCCTCGGAATAACGGGTTCCGTGGCTTTTCTGTATCCACCTTTACGGTAATCGTTGAGGAATTGCCTAGTTTTTTCCATGCGTGGCGGCCGTGGCACCGCGAATTGGACTCCAAACAGCGTCTTCACGACCCAGGAATAAAACAAAATCACCAAAACCGGAACTGCACAGTTCGTCACGATCAAAACCGCGATACCTTCGATAAACCGGTTCATCACGTTTTTCAGCTGCGTAAGGACATTGGCCACTGCCCCATTTGTTGTATCCAGAATATCTTTTGCTGCTTCGATTACAGAAGTTTCTTCCTGCTGATTAACTGTCTTTTCGGTCAGATTGGCGCTAATCGAATTTGCGGAGGCCACCGTAATTTCGATTGACTCCTCATATACTTCGTTGATTTTGTCCGTAACCCATATACTTGTCGGCAGGACAAGTAGAAGAATCAGGCCAAAAATCGTCAGCTTTGCACCAAGGTTGCGCAGAAACTCGGAAAAATAAAAGAAGCAGATCAGAAGCATACTGCATCCAATGGGGATAAGCACATAACAAGCCGCCGCCCCGAGGATGGTGAGGGTGTATTTTTCCAGGTAGATCACACTCAAGATAAACAGAAAATATGTGCTCAGTTCGGAAAGCTCCGTCGAAATCGGCGAACAGATATCTGTCGGCAAAGCGGAAATTGCCGACGAGGCCAACGCGGCTGCCGCGGACATGCCAAGCACATTTGAACGGCTTTGGTCCAGCGCCTCAATCGTGTGCGTATAGCTTGCCGGGTCAGTGAAGTAACGCCCGCCGAAAGTACAGGATGCAATAATCACCAGGGCTAAGACGACAATACAGGTCATCCGCAGATATTTAATCATTGTTTTCTCCTGTTACTGAACAACAATCACTTCATATTCGGGGTCAACAGCATGTACCGTGGCTGTCAGCAGCTCCGTCACGACCTGTTTGGCATTATCGTTTGCCAGCTGTATCGTGTTCTCGTCGATCAGCCTCGACTTCATTGCGCTGCTGGCCTGTGCATACAGCTGTGCGCTCTGTTCCACCGTCAGGCCGATTTCCTTGGCCCCAAGCCAGCCCCGCTTTACATCCTGGAATTCAATCAGGTCACCCGGAACGGTCAGTTCCAGCTCTGCATACGGGATACGCACGGTCACCTGCTTCATCTCATTATTAACCGTAAAATCGTCTCCGGTCAGCTGACTCAGATCAACAGTATACTTGGCAATTCCGGTAAAGCGAAGATCCTGATATGCAGAGGTCCATCCCCAGCCAAAAAGCCCTTCCTTTGAAACGGAAGCATTCTCCTTCAGTTCAACCTTATAGACCTCTAAACGCGTTTCTGCGCCGTGGCTGGAAATGATTGGTTCCTGAAATTCCACAACGGTGCGTCGGCGTGCATATCCGTTGCCAAAGACGATCTTATTCTCATTCATCTCCTGCACCAGCTGTTCTGCAACAGCATCGGTATATGCACTGTTCTTCTTCGGAAGAAGGTTGAACAGGGCCACACAGCCAATCACAATGGCAAACAACAGGAGAAGGCTGAAGAAACGCTTTGGTTCGCTTGTCTTCTCCTCGGTTCCCTCCATGACATACTGTGCACCTTTACGGAGCCGGTCACCCGCCTCACCCACAAGGAGCTTCGCGTCGGTCAAATCGATTTTTTTATCACCGTTACGGTCAACGGCATTCATTGCAGCTTCACCGGCCTTTTCAAGCCGTTCTCCCGGAGCTGTTTCTCTCTCGTGGGCACCGGACCTGTTTGATTGCGCCATAGCTTACCTCCGAAATTTTATTGTCTATAATGATTAAGAATGGATATGTTTCAAAAATAGCAGGGTTCCAAAGTGCAAATGTTGCACTTTGAACTTTTCATATTTGCACTTTAGTATATCGAAAGGTATTATCATTTTCAACAGTTTTCCGGCCTTCCGGTAACAACAGAAAAGGCAGGGCCGAAGCCCTGCCGATAAAGTGTGCATCCAATGCAAAAGAATTCTTTATTCCGTTACTGTGATTACCGGAGCGGTCCATGCGTCTAATGCTTCCATATCCGGTGTATAAATCCGCATGTAAAGGTGGAAGCCGCCGTTCCCTACCGGAAGCCAATTGGTTGTGTCTTCCGGCGCATCCCTGGAAAGCAAAACATCGATGGATCCGTCATCGTTCACGTTCAGTCCGGACCGGTCATTGATGCAATAGCGATTGATTGGATTGGCAATTAGGAAATCATCATCGCCGTATGCGGTTACGGACCAGAAGCCGCCTTCGAGCACCTGCGGACAGGTTGCAAAATGGAGAATATAGTTCTTTTCTCCGGTAAGCACATTTCCGTCCGAATCCAGTTCCGCTTTCGGATACAGCGCTATGTTCACCGGGTTCGCCCCAAGGCCGGCAATGGCTACGAGAGCACGATAGGCGTATTCTGTACCAAAGTCTCCGATTGGGGCTCCATAGTAATGCCACTGACCCATATGCTGCGCAAATTTCTCAATTTCTGACAGAAGTGTCGGTCGAAGCGTCTGAAGCATCGAGGTCCAGTTTTCCTTTATATCTCCGCTAAGCACAGAGGGATCAAACTGCTTGCCGGGACCAACATTGATCTCCGCCAGCCGCTCAACGATTGCTGTATCTTCTGCAGCCGGAGGATTCTTCTCCATCAGTTCATTCGCTTTGCTGAAAAACGAGACCGGATCCATCGCGAGGACTTTATTAATTGGAACAAAGTTATTCTCTTCGGAATAGCTCCCCTTCGGGGCATTATATTCTCCCCCGCTCAGATAATCGGACAGAGGCATGATCTGCATCCGTGCCTGGATTGCCTGTACATTGGTAAGGTCCTCTGCTCCGTAGAGAATCGTTCTGGTAATTGACCATGCCATGGCAGTAGGTACATCGATCCGCGTTACCTCATCCGGAAGTTCACCTTCCCATGACGCCAGGGTAATGGCATAGGCACCGGCCTGCTCGAGTACCGCGGGTGTATTGGTCCACGCATCCATTACCTGCACTTTGCAGAACCGTCCTGCTTCGGGGAGCACGTAGATGATTGGCTCCCGGCTCAGGTCATACCATACCTGCGTATAGTTCGTATCCGCGTTCGGAGACACTACATTCCGGTAATCCGCATCCACCAGTGCTTTGGCATGGATAAACTGATTCGCCGGCGCTTTTCCCCCGGTTGGTTCTTCCGTATTCGTGGCAGAGGCCATGGTCGCATCCATTAAGACCAGCGGAAACGCATAAATATATGCCTCCCGGACGGTATCCCATACCGCTGTTTCCTGTTCTGCATATGCGCAGCATGACAGCAACATGCAAAGACACAGGAGCAAACCGACTATTTTTCTCACGACTCTCTGCACCCTCATCGGGGGTGCATTTTTGCTTTTATTCGTTTTCATCCGCTTTCCTTTTCTCCATATGCGCCCCCGGGTTCTTTCCGAAACGCAGATTAAGGCTCAATAATATTGAAGAATTTGTAGTCGTTAATCACGGTGACGGCATCGAGCAGATTCGCCAGGCAGGTCTCGTCACCTTCCTGATTGACAAATGCGGCAACCCCCTCCGGACTCTTCTGCACGATGGACAGCAACCCTCTGCGATTGGTCGTCCAGGTTACATCCGCATCGTCTGCCTGTGCATTCACCTGATACAGCAGCACGCCGTTGATTACGCGAAGAACATACTTGCCTTCGGGAATAATGATGTTTGCAGTAAATGTCAGATCCGGCACTTTCTCGGTATCTACAAGAATGCCCAGGTAATCAAAGATCATTTCCGGAGTCATATGTGCAATTGCATCTGCGGAACCTGCCGCACGCGTAGCAGGATCTGTGTTGGCTCCATTTCTAAGCTCTTCTGCTGCGCAAAGGTATGCGTTTCTCCACGGACCGGATTCTGCCTGGTATCCCAGCTGCTCCAGCGCATCTGCACAGAGATAACGAGCCTCTGTATTGGATGCATCATCATAAACCAGCATGTTGGTGATCTGAGCCACCCACTGGTATTCTCCGTTTTCGAAATCCTCTTTTGCCTTTACCAGGACAGCATCTGCATCGCCCAGATAAGACATCATTTTCTTAGCGTAATCTGATGGGGTAAGCTCTGCAAGATGGATCGGGTTGCCATCATACCAACCCATATATTTCTGATAAACAGCCTTGGAATTGTGAGCAACCGTGCCGTAATACTGACGTGTATACCATACTTTTTCCAGTTCCTCCGGAAGTTTGATCATATGTGCGATCTCTGTCTCTGTGTATCCTTCATTGATATAAAGCAGTGTCTGGTCGTTGATAAATTTGTATGCTGCGGCAGTTTTTGTAAGGTACTCCTGAATCACATCAGTTCCCCAATGCGGCCAGTTGTGAGACTGGAATACAACTTCAGCCTGGGTACCGAAAA
>JAZRWD010000160.1:0-8208 GCA_045599525.1 Candidatus Limivicinus sp.
AGCTCCGGCCCGGCACCGGTCAGCTCTTCTTTCATCCGCTGCAGGGCCTCGGTCAGGCGGTCGGTATTGGTCTCCGAGTAGCGGGTCAGCAGCTTCTTTCTGCCCCAGAACTGCTCTGCTGTCATTGCCTCCGGAATTACCGCTTCCACAAATGCGCGGTATCCGCCCAGGCCCTCGCCTTTCTGGTGGCGCAGGTCCAGAACAACGGTTTTGGCTTCCCCGGCCTTTTCCCGAAAGGCAGACATAAAGGCTTCTGTTTCCGCTTCCTCATTCACCAGGTCAATGCGCGCATAGAGCACCCCGTCGGCAAGCTGCTTCAGCTCACCGCTTGTCTGTTCTTCCCCGGCCGGGAAACGGCGCAGGCGGAGCTTTTCTTTTGTTCCGTTTTCGCGCAGCACCTCGATGTGGTCGGCATAGTTCAGGAATGGCGTCCAGCGGTCTCTTTCGGAGATCGGTACCGCTGCCGTACGCTGGGAGAGCTTCGCACGGTACCGGTCCGGTGTTTCTCCGTTAATGGTGAGGATCCGTTCCCCCGGGCTCACCCGTTCCTCCCGGCTGACCGAGTCCACATAGAGCTCTTCCCCGAGCCCTCTTGCGGTAAAGCCCCGGCTGCAGGCCATACTCTGTTTCCCGCTCATGGCGGAAAAATGCGCCTTATGCACGTCCTGCACAGTCAGATAGACCTGGATCAGGTCAAAAAACATCTCCTCCTCCAGGAGGCGCATCTCCTCCATCATCCCTATAATGGACGAAAACACCCGTCCTGCGTCCGGCTCGTTCAGTTCCTCCGCACCGGCATATTCCTCCAGCAGGGTTCTGACCAGTTCTCTGAAATCTGCAGCACGAATCATATTCCTTCCCGGCGCATTGCGCCGTTCCTTTCTCTTTTCCGATTTCTTTTTATCCCGCCGAAGCCCGGTGGCTCCGTTCTGTCCGCTTTACCGCAGCAATTCGACCGGAACAGCAGCAGCCATTGCCTGATACCCCGCTTCGCTCGGATGCAGATGGTCCCCGCTGTCGTATTGCGCAGCAAAAGCGCACGGATCTGCCGGGTTTTGCAGGACAGCGCCAAAATCGATGCAGCCGTCCAGCGGAGCTGTTGTCATCAGCCAGTGATTATAACTTGTTTTCCGTTCCTCGCGGAAATCGGCATAGGTCCTCCAGCCGCGAACCGGCAGAAGTGTTCCGCCCCAGACCTTCAGCCCCCGCTTTCTGGCCGGCTCGATATACAGCCGGGTCACCGCCTGCTCCATTTCCTCTGCCGTGGGCAGGTCGGACATCGGGCGGAAACGGTTTGCCTCAACACCGACCGGATGGATGATGTCATTGATGCCGTGCTGCAGGATCACCGCAGACGCCCCTGCGGTATTGATCTCCAGCGGGAAACGCACAGCGCCCTTCAGGCCATACGCCGCATAGGTGATGCAGTCGTACTGGCGGAGGATCCGTGTTCCGCTGACGGCTCTGCGAATCACCGAAACATGCCGCAGGCCTTCGCTCCAGGCACGCAGGGCAAGATAATCCGGCCAGGACTGCGCCGTAATAGAGTCCCCATAGCAAACGAGGGCATGGTTGCTTTCCTCGGTGAGCACATCAATGGTGTTCAGGAAATAATACCAGTTTGTGTGCCTCGTGAGGTCTGCCGGCAGTTCGACCGCTTTCTCAAAGTTGCCATAGCTGTAATAGCCCTTTGACAGCGGGCCGGTAACCAGCACACCCGCATTCATGTCGGTATAGCCGGGCAGGTAGATGCTCACCAGCAGCGTTTCTCCTGCCGTAACGGCGAAGTCGATCGGGTCGCTCTCCCGCTCCTCCCCCGCCGGTATGGTAAATTCCGTCTCCCCATTTACGGTAATGGATACACCGGTCGCAGGGTCGATGAGGCTGTCTTTGTCAAACCATTTGGGCCGTGAATCTCCGGTATCGTACTGCTCGGGCCGTTCAAGGGCGACATCATAATCGTCCAGTTTTTCCCCCGGAAGGATCCGCGGTGACTTCAGCCGCCAATGTGCCGCCGAAGCCCGCAGGGTGACGGGTTCCGTTCCGGTCACATTGGTAAAGCGAAACCGCAGCGCACTGCCGGAAAAGCACATACGGATCGGGTAACGCAGCGTCAGGTCCTTCGCGTAACGTGCCTCTTTCTGATTCGTGATCGATGTCCCGCAGCCCCAGCAGGCAACCCATTTTGTATATTCCATCGTCTGTATCCCCCGAGCATGGTTTTATTGTTGCCCGTAGTATAGCATGAATTCCGGCACCTGTCAGCCCGAAAGAAGCCGCAAAAATGCTCCCCGAATTTCACCGCATAGTGATCTTCGGGAAGCATTCTGTTCTTTGAATTTCTTATGGTGCGGACCTGCGCCTGGTTCCCCGCATCAGCGGACGATCATATTCTCGCGGTCAGCGCCGACACCGATCAGCTTGACAAAGGTGCCGGTGTATTCCTCGATGAAGGAAATATACTTCTTTGCCGCTTCGGGCAGATCTTCGTAGGTCTTGCAGAGGGAAACATCGCCGAAATTGCCTTCGAACTCGCGGTAGACCGGCTTTGCCGCATAAAGGAACTTTTCGTTGGTGGAAAAGTCTTCGGTAACAACACCGTCGACCTCATAGGCCACGCAGACCTTGATCGTATCGAACTGGCCGATGGTATCGAGATGATTGAGGTTAATATAGTTGACACCGTTAATGTCGATGGCATACTTCACGGCCATCAGGTCCAGCCAGCCGCAGCGTCTCGGGCGCTTGGTGACGGTGCCGTATTCATGGCCAAGATCGCGGATCTTATCGCCCGTAGCGTCGAACAGCTCGGTGGCGAAGGGGCCCGCACCAACACGGCTGGAATAAGCCTTAATTACGCCGTACACATCGCCCACGTCTCTTGCGGAGAGGCCGGTGCCGGAGAGGATACCGCCAATGGTGGTGTTGGAGGAGGTCACGAAGGGATAGGAGCCGAAGTCGATATCCAGCAGGGCAGCCTGTGCGCCTTCGCAGACAACGAACTTGTCTTCCTTCAGGTATTTATGGAGAAGGGTGACCGTATCGCAGACATAGGGCTTGAGGATCTCTGCGTATTCGGTGTACTGTGCGATGATCTCGTCGGCGTTGAAGGTGGGCTCACCGGCCTCAGCCAGCAGAGCATTCTTTGCTTCGACCTGAGCACGCACCATATCCGCAAACTGGTCACAGTACATGTGCTCCACACGGATGCCGCTGCGCTCATATTTATCGCAGTAGGCCGGGCCGATGCCGCTCTTGGTGGTGCCGATCTTGACTGCGCGGCGGTTCTCCAGCATCACGTCCATGCCGGGGTGGTAGGGGAAGATCACATGAGCTTTGTCACTGATCTTCAGATATTTATCGACATCGATGCCATGGTCTCGGAGCATATTGATCTCGCCGATGAGCACTGCGGGGTTGAGGACCACGCCGTTGCCGATCACCGCGATCGTTCTGTTGGAGAGGATTCCGGACGGAATCAGTCGCATGGCAAATTTTACGCCATTTACAATAATGGAGTGACCGGCATTGTTGCCGCCTGCCGCTCTGACCGAAACGTCAGCCGACTTGGCCAGAAAGTCGGTTACACGACCTTTGCCTTCATCTCCGTAAAAGCAACCTAATACTACACTAGCTTTGGACATAGTTTTCCTCCTGAACGCCGAAGCGTATTCCTAGTTCACGAGCTTTATAATAGTACACTTTTAGCCTTTAATCAACTAATTCTTCATCATCCGGCTCTGTCATCCTTTTGGGCAGACGATCTGCGGGGCACTTTCCCATCAGGCCGCCTTCGGAAAATATTTCGCATTTGTATGAAGACATCATGGATCGAGTATGATAAAATAGTTTCTGCATCGCGAAAGAGTGCCCGGAGCAGAACATCCCGGGCAGCCGTTGGAGGAGGAAAGAAAATGCTGAAAAAACTGGAAAACGTTTTTCTCTACGCCGGGCTTGACCGCAGCCAGTTTGAAAAGGTCACCCCCCTGATTGCCGCCGAAAACTATACGAGCCTCACCTTTGCCTGCATCGTCCAGCTTTTATACTTCGGCATAAGCTTTTTTGGCAGCTTTGGCATCGCCGAAATGGCCGACAAAAAGCTGGTCTACGGCTTCGGTACCCTCCTTCCGGCCATCTTACTGGTCCTGCACCTGCTGTTTTCCCCAAAAAACATCCTTTTGCAGCGCTGGCTGGTCCGCATTTTTTGCTTTGGGCTGCTTCTTTCCGGCCTGCTCTGCACGCTGGTGAGCACACCGGACGAGATGACCATTCTTCTGTTGATCTTCTTTTTCTGCATCGGCATGGTTTTTATTGAGCAGCCGATCGTCCTTACGGTCATCGTCCTGCTTACCGACATTCTGTATTTTTCCCTTGCCCCCAGTATGAAAACCCCGGATGTGCTCTCGTTGGATATGCTGGATGTCGGCATCTTCAGCACGCTTGGGCTGATCCTCAGCGCGCATCACATGCTGGACCGTTACCGCCGCTACTGGCTGGAATCGGAAGCCGTTGACCTTGCTGAGCTGCGCTATCAGGCCGCGTATATTGACCAGCTGACCGGCGTGTTCAACCGCAGTGCCTACGAAAGAAGTATCGATGCGACATCGTCCAAGCCGGTCGACCCCGATTTCATGTACATCGCAGCCGACCTGAACGGCTTGAAGGCGGCTAACGATGCTTTTGGCCACGCAGCCGGTGACGAGCTGATCGTCGGTGCTTCCCGCTGCATGCTGAGCAGCTTCGGCTCCCGCGGCAAGGTCTACCGTATCGGCAGTGATGAATTCGTCGTCATGCTGCATTGCGGCGAAAAAGCACCGTCAGAGCTGTTGGATATTTTCAACACCGCAATGGCCGGCTGGAAAGGCCAGCTGGTCGATAAGCTGACCGTGTCCTTCGGTGTAGTCCTGGGGGATGAGGCCCGGAACATGACGCTGCGGGAGATCGCCCTGCTTGCCGACAAACGGATGTATCAGGCAAAAAGCGACTACTACAAGAACTCCGGCCTGGACCGCCGAAGAAGGGCATCGGATAGGGAAGCACCCGCCTTTGATCCCCGGTCAGAAAGGGAGGCAAAATGAAAGCATCAAAGCTAACCGTCTGGGAGGCTGCCTGTATCATCACCGGCTACGGCATCGGTGCCGGTGTGTTGAGTATGCCTTACCTGGCCGCGCGTAACGGCCTGCTGGTTTCCACCGGAATCCTCGTCGTCGCATTTCTGGTCAGCTACCTTCTGCATCTGATGATTGCCGAAATTGCCCTGAAGGAAGAAAGCGGCGGTCAGATCATCTCCTGTCTGAATCGCTTCCTCTTCCGCGGAAAATGGAAGACTCCCCTTTCTGTTCTGTTCTTTGTCCTGATGGGCCTGATCCTGATCACCAACCTGGCCGCCTACATTTCCGGAGCACAGGAGGTCATTGTCAGCCTCCTCCCCATTTCCCCGTTGCTGGCCAGTCTGCTGTTTTATGCCGTCGCGGCTGTCGTTGTTCTCCTCGGCTTGAAGGCGGTCGGGCTGTCCGAAAAATACACGGTTGCGGCAATCTTCGTTCTGATTGGCATTTTAGCTGCCGCTTCCCTGCTGCACATCCGCAACCCACTCCGTCTCGCGCCCGGCAGCTTCCGGGAAGGGCTCGCCTATTATGGTCTGGCCATGTTTGCCCTCTCTGCATTTTTCTCCGTCCCTCAGGCGGTTGAAGGACTCGAGGGTGATGCGGCAAAGATCAAAAAGGCCGTATTCCTGGGTCTTTTCAATACGTTTATTCTGGTCTTCGTGATCTCCATCTGTTCCCTTTTGTCCTCGACCGAAATTACCGAGGTCGCCATCGTTGGCTGGAGTGCCGGCATCGGCATGTGGGCTCAGGTGATCAGCAGCCTGTTCACGATTTTGGCTATGCTGACGACCTACTGGTCCCTGTCTCTGGCCCTGGGCTCGATCGTAGAGGATATGCTCCATCCCGGGAAACGGCTGAGCTGGCTGTTTGCCACGCTTCCCTCGTTTCTTCTGGTGTTTCTCGGCCTGTCCGGCTTTATGGAGCTGATGCGTACCGCAGGGGGCCTGATCGCCATTGTTATCGCCTTTCTGGTCGTTCCGGCCTTTCACAACGCCCGGAAGGAGTTTCCCGAAAACAGCCTTCTTCCCTTTAGCGGGCCGGTGCTGGAATGGGCGATCATCGCCGGATATTTTCTCATGGCAGTCGGAAGCGTGGTGCCCGTATGAAAAAGGATACACTGTTCTGGAATGCGAAGATCCACACCGGCCGCACAGAACAGGAATGCTTTGGTTCCATGCTTGTCCGTGACGGTCGAATCGTCCGCCTGTACGAATCTGCCCATCCTTCTTTCGACGATTCCCGCAGGTCCGATGCATTTCCGCCACGAAAAACCGAATCGGTTGACCTGCACGGGCTTCACGTCTATCCCTGCCTGATCGATCCTCACCAACATCTGCTGCTGACGCTCGCCTCCATGGCAATGGGCTTTGAGGTCTGTCAGATCACGGCGGAAGGTGTCCGTCCGAACACCCTGAAGGGTGTGGAGCAAAAACTCCGTGCCTATGCCGCCGGCAAAAAGAAAAACGAGATCATCGCCGCCAGCAACTACATTCTTTCGGTAATGGACGAGCCCCGCATGCCCACGAAGGACGAGCTGGACCGCTGGTGCGGCAACCGCCCGGTCGTCGTCTATAACATCGACGGGCACAGCACCTCCCTTTCCTCCGCCATGCTCCGCCTGATCGGTACAGACCCCACAAATCACAGTGGTGTGCTCAGCGGAGAAGAAAACGAACGGGCCCAGGGGCGGATCATCAGCAAGGTCGGCGGAGGAATCACGCTGTCCGCGCTGGCACGCGGTGTAGCCGCTGTGCAGAACAGCTGCGCCGACTATGGCATTGGCCTGGTGGGCGCATTGGAGGGCAACGGGGATTCCCCGGACGACCCGACGACCGGCCTTCTGGTCAGACTGGCACGGCATTTTTCCTTTGATGTTCGCCTGTACCTGCAATACACAGACCTCCGCCGCATGGAACCCTTTCGGAAAGTTCTGCGGCATCCGCGAATCGGCGGCTGCGGCGACTGGGAGATGGACGGTTCGGTCGGCTCGCACAGTGCAGCGTTTTCTGTGCCGTTTCTGGACAGCGGGTGCTCTGCTCCCTGCTACTATTCCCGCGAAGAGGTATCCTGTCTCGTAAAGCAGGCAAGTGCTGCCGGCTGCCAGATTGCCAGCCATGCCATTGGCGACCTGGCCGTCGAGCGTCTTCTCGATGCGTATGAGCAATGCCCGTCCGAACGGCTGAACCGCATTGAGCACGGCGAATTCCTGTCGGATGACAGCCTGGCCCGCATCACTCGCGGCAACTATGCGGTCGTCATGCAGCCGGGCTATTCCTGGATCGATCGGCGGTATCTGCACACCTATGAGCGTTTTCTGCCGCCTTCGGCCCTGTCCGGGATGCGGCTGCGTTCGCTGTACAACGCCGGCGTATGCGTCTGTGCGTCCTCCGACAGCCCTGTGCAGAGCATGGACCCCTATCTGCAGATGCTGGGCATGGTCCGCTTCTACAACGAGGCAGAATCCCTGACCCCGTACGAAGCCTTTCGCTGCTATACGCTCCATGCCGCCCGTGCCATGGAGGAGGAAGCCGACTATGGCACTCTGGAGCCGGGAAAGAAAGCCAGCTTTTTCACGGCAACGCAGGACCTCTTTTCCCTGCAGCCGGAAGAGCTCGTTGCCTTCCGCCCGAACGGGACCTGGTACAGCGGGAAAAAATACCGCCGCAAAAAGGGAAGTATTGCCGAACTTGCCGCCCTGCTGTTGGGAAAAGGGAAGCTTCTGTAAGCGGTTGACTTTGCCATATCCGCGTGCTACACTTTGAAAAAATTTTCCCCTGCCGGAAGATGCTCCCGCGTCCTCCGGCATCCTTTTATGACTTTCCGGGTCTCCCTGAGTCCCGGTCTGATAGGAGACTGCCATGTCTGAAACAAGAACGAAACGAATCCACGATCTTCTCTACGGCTACATCGCCTGCCGCAGCACCTCAAACACCGCTACCGAGCAGGAAGCCGAGCAATACTTTCTGGACTATATGTCCTCCCTGCCCTATTTACAAAAGCATCCGGAAATCTTTGGTGCTTCCCCCGTGCCGGACGACCCCTGCGGACGCAGTGTCACGTGGACCATGGTGCAGGGCAGCGGGCCGGATACGATCGTGCT
>JAZRWD010000161.1:0-3946 GCA_045599525.1 Candidatus Limivicinus sp.
CAACGAGAACGCCTACCCGTACCCCGGCGAGCAGTATATCCTGGCGGTCGACCGCTTCCAGATCGAGGTCATGCGCAACCTCGACCAGTGCCCGCCCACCGGTGCAATCATTGTTACCACCTTCCCGCGTCTGAGAGGCGGCACAGGCTTCCCGGCACGCTGCTTCGCCATCTGCCCGGTCGACTGAGCGTCGAAAAAGAAGAACTGCAGCAGAATGGCTGCAGCCGATCGGATATGAACCGGGTGGGGTTCGCACTGAGTCCCACCCGCAGATTACACTAACAAAAAAGAGGTAAAACATTATGGCATTGGAATTTGATGAACAGCTGTCCCGCCTGCAAAAGCCGGACCGCGATGAAATGACGGATGAAGAGTATGCGGTCTTTGCGAAGAACGTTGAGGTCATGGAGAAAAACTGGGGCTTTATCAACAACCTGTTCAAGATCCTGCCCCTGAACGCCAAGGAATACATCGGCTTCCTGAATTTTAAGGGTTCGCTGTATAACGACACCTGCTACCTGACCGATGCCCAGAAGGAAATGATCGGTGTGGTCGTCTCTTCTTATAACTGCTGCTGCTACTGCCTGACCACCCACGGGGATAACCTCCGCGGCATGTGGAAGAACGCATCCCTGGTCGACAAGCTCTCCTACAACTACCGTTCCTGCAAGAACGAGCTGTCGGAAATTGACTATGCCCTCTGCGAGTATGCCTGGTATGTTACGGCCCATCCGCAGGATATCGACGCAGACCAGGTGGCAAAGCTCCGTGAGGTCGGTCTGGACGACCACCAGATCCTCGAGGCAGCCTTTGTTGCGGGCTTCTTCAACTACACCAACCGCTGGGTCAGCACTATCGCACCGGTCCCCAACCAGGGCCATTATTCCCACAACCGTAATTTCGATAAATAATCCTTTCCATCAGGAATCATCGGCTTTTCTGCCGGTTGCAGCGCCCGTAATTTCGGTTACGGGCGTTTGTAAACGATGCGAAAAGGAAAAAAGAGGCAAAGTATATCATGATTTATCTGGATAACGGCGCCACGACCTTCCCCAAGCCGGCCTGTGTCTATGACGCCATGGACAACTATGCCCGGACTGCGGCGGTGAATGCCGGCCGCGGTGCCTATCGAGCGGCGAGGGAAGCCGGGGAGATGATCCGGGAGACCCGTGAGATGCTCATCAGTCTGATCGACGCACGGGAGCAGGCGGATGTGGTCCTTACCCCCTCTGCCACTGTTGCGCTCAATCAGATCATTCTGGGCTATCGGTGGAAAAAAGACGCAGTGGCCTATGTCTCCCCCTATGAGCATAACGCTGTGCTGCGCCCGTTGGAACAGCTGCGGAAAAAGCTCGGCATTACGGTGCTGGAGCTGCCCCTGAAGCCGGACCTGTCCATCGACTTGGAGGAGACGGCGCGCATGTTTGCGCAGCAGCCGCCGAGCTTTGTCGCAGTCACCGCGGTGTCCAATGTGACGGGCTATATCCTGCCCGAGCGGGAGATCTTCACCCTGGCAAAGCAGTATAAGGCCTTCACTCTGCTGGACGGCGCCCAGGCGGTTGGCCTGCTGAAGCTGCGTTTTGCCCAGCTGCGTGCGGATGCGGTGACCTTTGCCGGCCATAAGACCCTGTACGGGCCCTTTGGTATTGCCGGCTTCTACATCAAAAAAGGTGTGGACCTGGATATCGTTCTTTCCGGTGGTACGGGCATAGCCTCTGAGAGCCTGGAGATGCCGACCCGCATGCCGGACAAAATGGAATGTGCCAGCAAGGATACCCTTGCCATCTGCGGCCTGCACAGCGCACTGCAGTGGCTGCGCACCGTGAAGCCCTATGAGCAGGAAAAACAGGTGATGGATTACCTGCTCACCCGTTTGCCGGAGGTGAAGGGGTGCACGGTCTACGCCGCCCCGGAGCGGGACAGGCAGGCTGGTGTGGTGTCGCTGAATATAGACGGCTTTTCCTGCGCGGAGGTCGGTGCCATTCTGGACTTCCGGGCAGATATCGCCGTGAGGGCCGGCCACCACTGTGCAGCCCTCATTCACCGCCACCTGAAGGATAAGCCCTATAAGGGCACCGTCCGTGTCAGTATCGGCATGTTTACCACCTGCGAAGAGGTAGACCGGCTGATCGACACGCTGAAAACGATCGATAAGGATACACTGAAGGATGTGCCGGAGGATATTCTCCGGGGCATCTGCTGAAGTGAGAATGAACTGAGGTAATTGTAATGAATAAGCTTTTTCAGCCCGGAAAGATCGGCAGCCTGACCGTGAAGAACCGTGCCGTTATGCCCCCTATGCAGGTGCTGTACGGTGAACTGGACGGTACCCCCGGTCCGCGCTGCGTGAAATACTATGAGGAGCGCGCCAAGGGCGGTGCAGGCCTCATCATCGTGGAAGCCACGGCGGTGGATAATATCAACAACACCCCGTGGGACCATCAGCTGCTCCTGACCCACGACAAGTATATCTCCTCCTTTGCCCAGCTGGCCGAAGCCATCCACCGCTATGACTGCCTGGCCTTTATCCAGCTGCACCACTACGGCTCCAAGTCCGCGCCTACGGCAGCCGGTCCGGCATGGACCTCCAGTGAGATCCCCGCACTGCCCGGCGGAAAGCCCGGCCACAAAATGACTGCAGAAGAGATCAAAATTATGCAGAAGCGTTTTATCGACGCGGCTGTACGCGCACAGAAGGCGGGCTTTGACGGCGTAGAGCTGGCCGGCACCCATGGCTACCTGCTGCACCAGTTCCTCAGCCCCTATTACAACAACCGCACAGACGAATACGGCGGCTCGACCGAAAACCGCTGCCGCTTCTATACCGAACTGATTCAGGGCATCCACGCTGCCTGCGGACGTAGCTATCCCGTGAGCGTACGCTTCCCCGGCGATGAGTTTACCCCGGAGGTCGCGGGCACGATGGGCGTTGCCGAGGGCGTGGAGATTGCTAAAATCCTTGAGGCAGCCGGCGCGGATGTGCTCAATGTTTCGAACGGCAACAACTTTAACGCCAATGCCAACTGCGAGCCATATTCCTACCGGGCAGGCTGGAAAAAGCATGTGGCCAAGGCGGTGCACGATGCCGTTTCCATTCCGGTCATGGCCACCAATACGATCAAGGACCCCGAGTATGCCGACAGCCTTCTGGAAGAAGGCGTTTCGGACTTCGTGTGCCTTGGCCGTGCCCTGATCGCTGACCCCTTCTTTATGCGGAAGGCAAAGCAGGGTGACGTTACTGGCATCCGCAAGTGCATGGGCTGCATGTTCTGCCGCGAGCAGCTTTACCAGGTCCAACCGATCCGCTGCGCACTGAACCCGCGGGCAGGCTGCGAGTATCTTTACGCAGACACCCTCCCGCAGGATCTGCAGGGCAGCTCTGCCGTTGTTGTGGGTGGTGGCCCCGCCGGCATGGAATGCGCAAAGGCCTGGGCGGAACGCGGCGCAAAGGTGACCCTGTTTGAGCAGGGAAGTGAGCTCGGCGGCAGCATGAACCTGGCCGACAAGGGCCTCTTCAAGGAAAAGATCACCCTGGCCAGAGACACAATGGCGGCGCAGATCGAACGCCTGGGCGTGGAGGTCCGCCTGAACACGGCAGTTACGGTGGAAGAGCTGAAGGCGATAGGGCCGGATAAGGTAGCTCTCTGCGTTGGCGCAAAGCCCATTATCCCGAACGTTCCTGGCCTGAATCCCGCAGATGTGATCACGTCCCATCAGGTCATCCGTGGGGAGAAGGAAGTATCCGGCACGGTGGCAGTGATCGGTGCCGGCATGACCGGTCTGGAATGCGCGGAGCAGCTGTGCGCAAAGGGCTGCAAGGTGAAGATCATTGACATGCAGCCGGCCGTGGGCAGCGGAATGTTCTCGGTCATTGTGGCAGACCTGATGTCCCGCATTAAGCCCTATGCGCCGGAGATCCTGACCGGAAAGGCTCTGGCGGCCATCA
>JAZRWD010000162.1:0-3708 GCA_045599525.1 Candidatus Limivicinus sp.
TGGGGAAGGGCTTTTGCACTTCGATCTTGGCATTTTCAAGCTGGACATGGGTGTTTTCTAACTGCGCGGTGCAGGCCTCCAGCTTTTCACCGAAGCTGCCAAGCAGATTATCCAGTCGCTGAATATTGCCGAAGATGTCCGAGCCGAGGGAAGTTGTATGGCTGAGATTGCCTTTGAACGTGATGCGGAACTCCCGGGAGAAGCTGTCGAAGGAAAGCTCCATATCAAAGCCGCGATACCTGCCGATCTGGATGGGTTCAGGGCTTGTCATAGACTTGCACAGACCGAGGATACCTTCACCGGCAGCTTTCTTTTCTGTCACGACGCCACCCGGCAGATACATCGGAGAAAACCCGTCCTCATTGGGCAGCGTATTCTGCTCCAACAATGTCATGTCCGCTTTCAAGCCCTCAATGCGCTGTTCCAGCGAAGCAATCTTCTGCGGAAACTCCTTGATGATCTGATCCTCCAAGGCGTAACGCTGGCTCAGATGGTTTGCTTTGAGCAGCTTCAGCCTTGACACATCAATGTCCAAATCATGAGGTAAGCCGGGAACCCCGACTCCCTCCCGAACCGTGCGGACACCTCTCGGCGCACACGGCTCTCCGTTTACGTTCGTCTTACGATTTCATCGAAGTATGGATTTTCGTATGGCAGACAGGACAAACTGCCAGTGTCTTGCGGTGTCGGGCCAACATGGTTTCTTCCCATGCTGTATTCCCGGTCAGGTCTTTGAGACGTTTTACCTGATGAATTTCAATATCGTCGCAGACCGCGCCGCATAATTCACAGGTTTTGGCTCTGAGTTTACGCAGCAGCCCATTGGGCTTTGCGTACCTTTTGTAAGTCTCCAACAAATCTATCTGCCCGAAAAACGGTTCTGTTTTGCGTTTGAAGCCGTTGTTGTAGTACACGCTTTCTTTCCACCCATATTTCGTTTCATAGGCTATAGTGAAGTCGCCATTTTTAACATAACGGGCTTTGATTTTACTCACCTTTGTGCGGTATTTTGCCGCAAAGGTTTTCAGCATGCTGTACTTCATGAGACTTGAAAAATGCGCTAACGCCGTAGGGTTACAAGCCAGCGCATAGTAGTTTGCCAGCCCTCTGACCTCCGCATTGTACTTGCTGAGGATTTCAATGTCTGTCCTGTTTATGAGTTTTCCTCTGTGGATGGCTTTCCATCGCTCCTGTCCGGCACTGTCCTTCTTGATACGGATTGCACCCAACTCCAGCAGCTTTGCCTTGCACTTTTCGTGCGGCGTGTAGAGCTTTACAACTGCCGAGTACACACGCGATTTATAGCCCTTTTTGCTCTTCTTTACTTCCTGACTTCTGGATACCGTAATATCGTATCCAAGGAAACGGGCAAATTCAGACGTATGCGTGATTTTGGTTTTCTCTGCTGACAGCGTGAGCTTCAACTTCTCACTCAGATAGGATGTCAAATCGGCTTTGATCGCTTCCGCGTCCTCCTTGCTGCCTATGACGCCAATAATAAAGTCATCGGCATAGCGGATATATTGCAGGCTTTTGTAGTTTGCGTCAAATGGGTCAGATCTTGGCATATTCCTTTGCTCCGTTTTCATATTCCTTAGAGCTGCGGCCTTCTGCTTGCGCTCTGCCTCGTCAAGCTCATCCCATATCTTTGCGTTTCTACGCTTTGCACGCTCGATTGACCCGCGCATTCGTTCGTATTCAGGATTCACTTTCCGCGTCAGAGAGCTTCCTTGGTCGAATCTTGCCTTGTAGTCCGCAATGTGCCTGTCCAGTTCGTTCAGGTAGATATTTGCAAGAATCGGACTGATACCTGAGCCCTGCGGCGTGCCGGAGTAGGTCTTGTGGAATTCCCACTGCTCCATATATCCGGCTTTCAGAAACTTCCACATCAGCGCAATGAATGCTTCATCAGCGATGCGGCGGCGCAGAATATCAATCAGCACATGATGGTCAAAGCTATCAAAGCATGCCTTGATATCGCCCTCTACAAACCACTTTGCCCCGGTGAATGTTCGCTGCAAGTGAAGAAGCGCCGTATGACAGCTTCTTCGTGGACGAAATCCGTGGGAGTGTTCTGAGAAGTTGGGTTCATAAATGCTTTCCAGTATCAGACGGACAACCTCTTGCACCAGCTTGTCATTTGCAGACGGGATGCCCAGCGGCCTTTTCTTGTTTGGGTCGCTTTTCTTGGGAATGTATTCCCGCCGAGCTGGATTTGGCTGATAGCTGCGGTCTTTCAGGGATGCGATGATCCCGTCAATTCTGCGGCTGCTCATACCGTCCAGAGTTGTTCCATCCATGCCCGGTGTCATGCTGCCATCATTTGCGTAGATGTTCTTATAGGCGAGCATATAAAACTCCGGGTTGTACAGATTTCGGTATAACCGTTCAAATCTGTATGAGGGGTTCTTCGATTTATCGCTTAAACTATTCAATACATCAATCGGATTTCTCATAGTGCCTCACGCACCATCCTTTCTTTTTGTATTAAAGTGTAAACTGCTTCCCTTCGCCATGTAGCAGAATTACTTGCATCCGTTTTTACGGCATTCCCTGTCAATTCAGGGTTAGCGGACTACTATGGAAGCTGTGTAACCATGCCCATTGCTGGGTTTAGGTTATCCCCGGTAGCACGTATTAAAGTAGCGTTCTGCGTTATCGGATGCGACTTTCGCCATTCACCTCTGTCTTGAGGTTGCTGTGCTTCGGATATCTCTTGTCTGTCCAAAATGGAAGAACAGGCAACGAAGCAGCATACGTTACAGTTCCTTTCGTATGCAGGGCAGATGACCCCCAGCTCTGACTATCGTTTAAGCAGTTTAGCTTTCATCCTTGTACGCAGATTTTCATTCCCATGTGCGGCGGGCTTTAGGATACTTTATATACCGCTGCGCATCCGCCGATCTTTTTCGGCAACAGCATGCTGCACTCCCCATCGGGTTTCCCCATCCGGATAAGCTGTGGAATGATAGGTTATTTTTCTTTCACCGTCCTTTCTGGATATCTTTACCTACCGCTTGCTAAAGGCGGTCTTTAATACGCACCCTTACGGGCGCACCATCTTTTCCTTGATACGTGCGTCCCCGGCACAGAGAGCCTTGATCTCCGCATAGGAAAGTGCGGTTTCATCAATATCGTCGCAGGAGCGAACCGGAGATTTGGAGGTCATGATCTGGCTGATAAATTTCTGCTTGTTTTCGACGGTCTGCCAAAGGTAGGCATCAAAGGTGCCTTCGGTGACATAGCGGCATACATGGACTTTCTCGTTTTGGTTGCCCTGCCGCTCGATACGTCCTTTCCGCTGGGTCAGATCGCGGGGTCGCCACGGACAATCAAGGTCGTGCAAGGCAATCAGACGATCCTGGACGTTGGTTCCGGCTCCCATTTTTGCCGTGGAACCGAGCAGGACGCGCACCTGACCGGAGCGGACTTTCCCGAAAAGCTCCTTCTTTCTCACGTCGGTATCGGCATCGTGGATAAAGGCGATCTGTTCGGACGGCATACCGCCGTCGATGAGCTTCTGACGAATATCGTCGTAAATGGTAAATGCGGTGTCCGTGCTTTCTTCCACAGGGATGGCATCCTGCAATGCCTGAATCTCCGGGCTGTCCAGCACACCGGCTGATGCTTTCGCCGCAGCCTTTGTCGGGGCGGTTCTGCCTTTCGGAGTGGAAATATCGCAGAAAACGAGCTGGGTCAGCTTATCCG
>JAZRWD010000163.1:0-9931 GCA_045599525.1 Candidatus Limivicinus sp.
CGATAACCGGGGTAATGCCGATACACATACCGATATTAATAAAGGTCTGGAAGGCAAGGGATGCACCGACGCCGAAGCAAAGGAGCATATCGAAGGTACGGGTCGCTTTCGCTCCGGTGCGGAAAACGTGGACAATAATAATTGCCAGAATAATAAACACGAAAATACACCCGACCATGCCGAGACGTTCACCGATACTGGCAAAAATGAAGTCCGTGTGCTTGCCCGTGAAGGCCGTGAGGTGAGAATCGTCCGGGACGCCCGTCCAGCGGCCGGACATCAGGGACTGTTTGCTCTGGGTGGCCTGCCAGGTGATGCCCCAGCCGTCCGGGTCAACGGAAGGGTCATAGGGGGCGATTAGGCGCTTTTTCTGGTAGTCTTTCAGGAAGAAGGTCCACAGCAGGGGCGCCATTGCCGCAACGGCCGCCCCGCCAAGGGCGAACCAGTACATCCGGACACCAAGGGCAAAAAACATGATCAGGAAGATCATGAGAAGAATGGTCGCACTTCCCAGGTCGGATGAAACAACGATAACGCCACCGAAGGTAAGGATAAAGTGGCCCGCCATTTCTACCGCACTCATCAGGCTGTTGATATCCCGGTGCTCCTGCAGCCAGGCCATCTGCTTGGCGGAGATGATGATATAGAAGACCTTGATGACCTCAGACGGTTGCACGCCAATGCCAAGGAAGCGGATCCAGCTCTTGTTGCCTGTGCCGTCGTCCTGGCCGAAGATGACGAGAAGGACCAGCAGAGCCCCGTTCAGCACCAGAAGCCAGCGCCATTGCTCACCCATCAGGTCAGAGTCCAGCACGGTGAAGACCACGAAGGCACCGAGACCGAGAAGCAGCGAAAACACCTGAACAAAGGTGTATTTCATCGGATTCGTCAGCCAGCCGTTGGCCGCCATACCGACGACCGCTGTGTGAACCGCCCAGATGCCGTATAAGGCACCGATTATGGCAACCACCAGCAGAAAAATATCCGCTCGTTCAAGAAACTCCCGGATAAAACCTTTCACTTTTTTCAGTAGAATATCCCCCACCGCCTTTCTTGTTGGGGCAAAACGGCAAAATTACTCTTACAACCGTATTATATTAGCACACAAAAGTTCTTTACGCAATGGCTCATACAGTGGTATACTTATGAGCTGCGGGCAGAGCCCGCCGAACGAATTTTACGGAACCCGGAGTATACACCCTTGATCTATATCACAAATAACGAAAGCGAAACCGAAGCACTAGGCGCAGCCATTGCGGAAAAGCTGCCCGGCGGTTCCGTGGTCGCCATGTACGGTGACCTCGGCTCCGGCAAAACGGCCTTCGTGCGCGGCATGGCCCGCGGCATGGGCCTGCGTTGCCGTGTTTCCAGCCCCACGTTTACGATCGTAAACGAATATCTCGGTGAGCGCGAACTGATCCATTTTGACATGTACCGTCTCGGCAGCGCGGAAGAGCTGTTCGACATCGGTTGGGAAGATTACCTGAACCGCGGCGCGGTCTGCGCAGTGGAATGGAGCGAAAACGTCCCCGGCGCCTTTTACGGCGACGAAATCAAGGTCGTTTTCGAGAAGACCGGCAGCACCGGCCGCAAAATTACCATAGAGGGGGCTCCGGAATGCTGACACTTGCCTTTGAATCATCCGCCAAAGCAGCCTCTGTTGCGTTAGTAAAGGACGGGCACCTGGTTTCCCAGTACAGCCAGTGCAGCGGCCTCACCCACAGCCGTACCCTTCTGCCGATGGCGGAAGACCTGCTGAAGAACGCCGAGCTCTCCATGCAGGATGTAGACCTGTTCGCCGTGGCACAGGGGCCCGGTTCCTTTACGGGCATCCGCATAGGCGTTTCCGCCGTGAAGGGCCTTGCCTGGGCCGCCGACAAGCCCTGCGTTGGTGTTTCCACCCTGGAAGCGATGGCCTGGCACGGTCTCGCCGCAGGCGGCATCGTCTGTCCGGTAATGGACGCCCGCCGAAGCCAGGTATACAACGCCCTGTTCACCATACAGGATGGCCGCCCTGTCCGCATCACGGAAGACCGCCCCATTGCCCTGGCCGAGCTGGCTGGGGAGCTGCGCGCGATGAACGCGTCGGTTTTCCTGGTTGGTGACGGCGCGGCGATCACCGCGGCTTTTTTGGAAAAAGAAGGCCTCCCGTATACGGTCGCCCCGGAGAACCTGGTCTGGCAAAGCGCCTGGGGCGTTGCCATGGCCGCACAGGACAAGCCTGCAGGCTCCGCACAGGAGCTGCTGCCGGTCTACCTCCGCCTTTCCCAGGCAGAACGTGAGCGCAACGAGCGGCTGGCCGCCGAAGCCGCCGCACAGCAATAACCCGATGTATATTCATTATTGTGTATAAGTATAATAAGTATAATAAATATATTAATATTGTATAAGGAGAATGTGAACGATGAGCAAGGTATGCATTTTTGACCACCCCCTGATCCAGCACAAGCTGTCCATCCTGCGCGATAAGAACACCAGCGTAAAGGAATTCCGTGAGCTGATCTCTGAAATCGCCCAGCTGATGTGCTACGAAGCCACCCGCGACCTGCCCCTGGAAGACATTTATGTGGAAACCCCTGTTGCCATCGCCCACTGCAGACGGATTGCCGGCAAGAAGCTGGCCATCGTTCCCATCCTGCGTGCAGGCCTGGGCATGGTTGACGGTATGGTCAGCATGATGCCGAACGTCAAAGTCGGTCACGTTGGCCTGTTCCGCGATCCGGAGACCCATGAACCCGTCAAGTACTACTACAAAATGCCCGCAGACATCACCGAGCGTGACGTTATTGTTGTCGACCCGATGCTGGCTACCGGTGGCTCCGCTTCCGCTGCCATCCAGTTCCTGAAGGAAGACAACGTGCGCAGCATTAAGCTGATGTGCATCATCGGCTGCCCCGAAGGCATTGCCCGCATCCAGGAAGACCACCCCGATGTTGACATCTACGTTGCCGCATGCGACGAAAAGCTCAACGAGCATGCATACATCATCCCCGGCCTGGGCGATGCTGGCGACCGTATCTTCGGCACCAAGTAATTCTTTGCAGGTATTTTCCCCCATGGAAGTATCGATCCCGTGCAGCGATTCGGCTGCACGGGATCTTTTGTTTGGGATAGTTTCTTTTTTAGGGGTATCAGGCGTTGCCCGTGTCGATCAGGACCCAGGAGGTGGTATCCGGCAGGTAGTTGTAGACCACGGGGACAAACCGGTCGTACAGCTCACCGCGGGTGATCTTGTTTTCTACGTCCTGGCAGTTATAGGTGTAGGTGTAACGGTCCGTGGTGTAGTAGACCCGGTCGTAGAGCTTGAAGAAGAGGGCGGCATCCTGGCCGTTGTACACATCCGGCTTGGCAAGGGCAGTGGCAGAATTGACGTAAATGGAGAGAACGCCGTTTTTCCGCCCCTGCAGCGCCTCCGCCACACTGAGCGCGAAGCCGCAGACAGAGTTGACCGGGGTAGGCGTGGTGGACATGGCCTTGGTATAGACAAAGGTGGTATCGTTATCTGTCGCCGTGGGGTGGACAACATTCTGCAGGATGACCTCGTCAAAACCCATCGCATACAGCTCCTGCACCATTTCAACCACATAATCACGGACCTGGGTGTTATACGGGTCGAGGTAGGTGCCCTTCTCATCACTGATCAGGGTGCCGAACTGGTTGCGCAGGCCCACCGTCTGGCAGCGGGTCGGCATCATATAGTCCACACAGCAGCTGATCTGGGCAGCGAGGTAGACGTTGCGTTCCTTCAGGTTGCTGATAAGTGTCGGCAGGGCCTTCGTTACGGCGGTTTCGCTGAAAATGCCGTATGCCCGTGCCAGCTCTGCCTGGGAGTTCCACATCAGGGAACCGACAGAGGGCTTCATCTCCAGGACCAGCGAGTTACCTGCGGAAAGGCGGTTGGCGTAGTTCATCACGGTTTCGGAATCCAGCTGGTCGTACGACACGAAGATCGCACGGATGGGGTTCACGCGGCCGTTAACGCGCTGCTTAATCGCCGAGTAGTCCGGCGATTCAAAAATAACCGAGGTGGTAACCTCTTCGAAAACGCGGACCTCGTTGCCGTGCTCGTCAACGACCGTCTGCTTTGCGGTCAGCCCCGGTATCTCAATGCTGATGCCTTCTTTGGTAATGACCGCGTATTTCTGCAGAGAATAGAAAAAAACCAGCAAAGCCGCCATCGCGGCCAGAAAAATGATCAGCGGAATGGTCACATAGTTTCTCTGCTTGCGCTTTCCTTTATAATACAGTGAATTGACTGCCATTTGATCCTCCGAAAAAGAGTGCTGCCGGCCGGAGCGGCCGATCCCCGGCGGGCGGAGCCGCCGACGAACCGCTGCTGCATCCGCTGCAGGAAAAGCCTGCCGGCCCGGTGAAGACCGCAAAAAACATTTGCCGCCCCGTTTGGGTAAGCTTCAGTATACCACCGGCCTTGCGGAGGTTCAAGCACGAATCCCCGCTATTGTGCTCCGTTTTGTTGGGAAAACAGCAGGAATGTAAACAAATAATGAACTCCCTTGACAAGTTCATTCCTGTTTTCTACAATATCCTTACAACATATTCTGGTGCGGCAGACACTGCGGTTTCTGCCGCGCCCTTTCTATCCTGTACAGGCAGCGCACCTGTATGCTGCCTGTCTCCGTTTACGGAGGAAGACCTGTATGAACAACTTTTTTCAGACGATAAAACAGAACTTCGAGGATTTCTGTGCCCGCCTTTTTGCCGGTCGCCACGGCATGGACGACCTTTCCAAATTTCTTTTCTGGTTTGGTCTTTTCGGGCTGGTCTTTGGCGCACTTCTGCGGCCGGTCGCTTTGCTTTTCCGCCTTTGGGAGTGGGCTTCGATCGCTGCGCTGGTTATTTGCTTTGTCCGCGCCCTTTCCCGAAACACCGCCCTCCGGGAAATGGAGAACAGCAGATATCTCGCCCAAAAGAACAAACTTCAGTACGAACAGGCCCAGCGAAAGAACCGCTGGGAGCAGCGGAAGTCTTACCGCTTTTACAAGTGCCCCGGCTGCGGCACCTGGATCCGTGTTCCCCGCGGCAAGGGCAAAATTCATATCAACTGCAAATGCGGTTATACCCTGTACCGTAAGAGCTAAACCAAAAACCCACCGGCCGCCCGAAGGCATCCGGTGGGTTTTTCATCTATGCGGCAGCAAATGCCGACACGAAGCCGGTTCAGTGTGCGCGGAAACGCTCCAGCATGTTTTCCACGCTGTTATCCAGCATGTGGATAAAGCGCTCGCGGGTAATGGTAGGCGGAAGCTGCATACCGTTATCCAGCCACATGATAATGAGGCCGACAACACCGTCGGTGTAAAACTCCACGACAAAATCGAAGTCTTCCCGCTCAATGGGAAGCCCCTTGGACACGATGACCGCAAAGCTGCGGACGCAGCTTTCCAGCACAGAACGGTAATAGCGCAGCATATACATACGGCTGCGGGAGTTATAGACGTTCAGGGCAAAGGCACGGTTTGCATACAGATATTCAAAGAAAACCATAACGTCTTCGCGCCAGTGATCATAGACCACCTCACGGGGAAGCACACGGTTGGCGTCTTCCTCAAAAACCCACTCCAGCAGGTCATAAACATCGTCAAAATGATAATAGAAGGTCTGCCGGTTTACCCCGCAGAGGCCGGTAATATCCTTAATGGTGATGCGCTCAATGGGCTTGGTCTCCATCATTTTTTTGAGTGCCGCACCCAGCTGCTGCTTGGTCGTTGTTGCCATTGTTTTTCTCCCCCTGAAAAAATCGCAGGCTTATTATACGCCATAGTATACAGATATGTCAAAAGAATTGTCTGCTTTTTCGCAAACTATTCGTAGAATTCAACAAAAAAAAGTTCTGCTATCTCTGTTTTCCTTCCGGCACATCAGAAGTGACGGTAGATCTTCTTCTCCAGCCAGGGAATCCGTTCGCTGAAGGTTCCCGGCTGAAGCTTATCGAATACCTCGCCGTATATCTCCATGCGACTGTCGATCTTGTCGATATAGGAAAGCAGCTCCGCCTCTGCGCACTGCGGCACCACGGCCGCCCCGAATTCGGGCTCTCCGTGATGGGAAAGGATCAGATGCTGAAGAAGCAGGGATTTTTCCTCCGGTACGGCAAGGTCACGGCAGAGCGCGGCGATCTCCTGCGCCCCCATTACCAGATGACCCAGCAGCTTGCCCGGCGTGGAGTAATCAGAGACCAGGCCGATGCCCGTTACGGCAAACTCCCGCTCCTTGCCGAAATCGTGAAGCAGGGTCCCCGTAAGCAGCAGACTCCGGTCCACGACCTCACGGTAAAGGCCGGACAGAAAATCGGCCGTCAGCAGCATACGCCAGGTATGCATAAGCAGGCCACCGATAAAGCCGTGATGGACACTTTTGGCCGCGGGGATCCTGCAGAAGGCATCCAGGTGACGGTCCAGCATCGTTTCGGCGACACGTCGATAGTCCGCATCCTCCATAGAAGCCAGCAGTCGGCGGACATCCCGCAGGGCAGCCTCCCGGTCAATGGGAGCTGTGGGAACCATATCGGCAAGGTTATAGCTGTCGGTGGCGTCCGGGCGGCGGATCCCCACCAGCTTCAGCTGCAACTGTCCTTTATATTCACTGACCTGACCGCGGATCTTCACTGCCGTTCCGGCATCGGACGCACCAATGTCCCCGCTGTAGTCCCACATTTTGGCTTCGATACTGCCGGAGTTGTCCGTCAGGACGGCACTCAGAAACGGGTCACCCTTAGCCGAGGTGCGGACAGACGCATCCTTGAGCAGGTAAAAGCCCTGCACGGTGTCTCCGTTCTGAAATTCCACAATTTTCTTATCAATTTCCATGTATTTCCTAAACTCCTGTGACTGATTCACCTTTTTCCGCTCTGTTCTCTGCTGACGGCGGTTCCGCTGCCCCGTTCTCCCCCTGCTCCCCGCAGGAAATCGTGAACCTGGCGTAAATTTCAGCGGAACTATTTGCAATCTGCAGGAACAAACGGTATACTTTTAAACGATTTTTCCGTGCAGCTATCCGAAGCAACCCGGAAAGTTCACGCAAAAAAGCCGCCTGAACGGCGGCCCATATGCTGGCACCCACGGCGCGATTCGAACGCGCGACCTTCCGCTTAGGAGGCGGACGCTCTATCCTGCTGAGCTACGCGGGCATATCGGTAACGCAGACCGGCACTTTATTGGCCTTGCCTCTGCGTTTATGGAAAGCTTTGTTATTGTAGCGCAGTTTCCCCGCACTGTCAAGGCATGCCGCCACGGGGGCGGCCGCTACCTTTTTCAATACCCTCCGAAAGGATCTTTCCCATGCTCAAGCTGAAAGACATAAAAAAAGACTATCTCTCCGGCGACACAACCGTGCACGCCCTGAAGGGAATCGACCTGGAATTTCGGGAAAGCGAATTTGTCGCCATTCTCGGCCACTCCGGCTGCGGCAAGACCACCCTGCTGAACATTATCGGCGGCCTGGACCAGTACACCTCGGGCGACCTGGTCATTAACGGCAAATCCACCAGAAACTTCTCCGACAGTGACTGGGACACCTACCGCAACCATTCGATCGGCTTCGTTTTCCAGTCCTATAACCTGATCCCCCATCAGACGGTCCTGGCCAATGTCGAGCTTGCCCTGACGCTCTCGGGTGTCGGCAAAGCCGAGCGCCGCGAACGGGCAAAGAAGGCGCTGGAGCAGGTCGGCCTGGGTGACCAGCTGATGAAAAAGCCCAACCAGATGTCCGGCGGCCAGATGCAGCGTGTTGCCATTGCCCGCGCACTGGTCAACAACCCGGATATCCTGCTGGCTGACGAACCCACGGGCGCACTGGATACGGAAACCTCCGTGCAGATCATGGACCTGCTGAAGGAGATTTCCAAAGACAAGCTGATCATCATGGTCACCCACAACCCGGAGTTAGCCTACGAATACGCCGGGCGCATCATCAGCCTGAAGGACGGCCGCATTACCAGCGACACCGCCCCCTATGACAGCGGTATTGAAGAGACCGACTCCGGGGCAAAGATCCGCCACACGTCCATGAGCTTTTTTACCGCCGTGGCCCTGTCGGCAACAAACCTGATGACCAAAAAAGGCCGTACCTTCCTGACCGCCTTTGCCGGAAGTATCGGTATTATCGGCATTGCCCTGATCCTGTCCCTGTCCACCGGCATACAGAACTATATTGATAAGGTGCAGGAGGACACGCTGTCCAGCTATCCGATTCATATTGAAGCGGAAAGTGTGGACATGACGAGTATGATCACTTCGCTGATGGGTGTGCAGGCCGAAGCCGCCGAGAACCAGCACGACACCGACCGGGTCTACTCCAGCACCATTATGCTGGACCTGATGAATTCCATGGTCTCGGCAGACACACAGACCAACAACCTGGCCGCCTTCAAGCGGTTTCTGGACGAAAACGAAGAAATCCGCCAGTATATCACAGCCGTGCAGTATTCCTACGACCTGGACATGAATATTTTTGCGGAGGATGTTGACGGAAATATTGTCAAAACCGATGTTATGCAGCTGCTGCAGACAGCCATGAGTACCATGTACGGCGGCGATTTCAGCTCGTACTTTTCGTCCTTCGGCTCCTACTATTCCGCCATGGACGTTTGGCAGGAGATGCTGCCCACCGCCAGCGGCACCGGGATCAACAGCCTGCTGAAGGACCAGTACGACGTACTCTACGGCAAATGGCCGGAGAATTACGACGAGGTCGTGCTCATCGTGGACGAAAACAATGAGATTTCCGACCTGGTGCTGTACGCCCTCGGTCTGAAGTCCAGCAGCGATATCACCGAGAATATGGAAAGCCTGATGGAGCAGAGTGAAGTGGAGACCAAGCGGGAGAGCTGGTCCTACGAGGACATCTGCAATCTCACCTTCCGCTATATCTTCCCGGCGGACGAGTTTACCCTGGACGAAGAGACCGGAGAGTATGTCAGTGCCGCTGACGACGGAATCGGCCTGCGCACCCTGTTTAACCAGGGGATGGAAATTCATATCGTCGGTATTATCCGTCAGAACAGCGATGCCCTTTCCGGCATGCTCACGGGCTCGATTGCCTATACGCATGAGCTGGTCGAGCATGTGATCCGCGAAGCCGCCGGGAAGGAACTCGTGCTGAAGCAGTTAGCCGACCCGGAAAATGACGTTTTTAACCACCTGCCCTACCTGCCTGAGGACGAAGCCCTGACCACGACCGTTAAGGTCGACGCCGCAATGGATTACATTGCTCACGCCGATGACGAACAGCTGGCCGACCTGTATATGGAGTATGTCGCTATTCCTACGGACGAATACGTGAAAGAGCTTCTGGATGAACAGATGCAGGATTACACCCGTGAGGATATCCTGGATATGATCCGTGAAGCCTATCCCAGCTATTCCTCCATGATGGAGCAGATGGACGATGACACACTGTTCAACTATTTGGAGCAGATGATCACCTCCGAAATCAAGGAACAATACGCCGCAGAAATGCGGAAGCTGTATGCCTACCTGCCCGACAGTGAGCTCGCCGAGGATTTCACTCTTCTTGCCCTGGAAACCGATGACTATGTGTGGCTGTACGACAACGCCATGCCGCCGGTCTATTCCACCTCCAAACTGGATAAGAATCTGGAAAAGCTGGGCTATGTTGACCTGGCAAGCCCGGGTTCCGTCAGTATCTACGCCTCCTCCTTCGAAGCCAAGGACAAGATTGCAGATGCCATCACGGCCTACAATGAAACCGTTCCGGAAGATGATGAAATCACCTACACCGATCTGGTTGCCCTGCTGATGTCCTCGATTTCGACGATCATCAATGTTATTTCTTACGTTCTGATTGCTTTCGTCGGCATTTCGCTGGTCGTTTCTTCCCTGATGATCGGCATTATCACCTATATTTCCGTTTTGGAACGCACCAAGGAGATTGGTATCCTCCGTGCCATCGG
>JAZRWD010000164.1:0-8337 GCA_045599525.1 Candidatus Limivicinus sp.
ACGCCGCCGGAGAGGGCCAGAAGGGCCTTGCCGTCGCCGACCTTGGCACGGATGCTGTCGATCGCGGTGCGCTTGTAGTCCGCCATCGTCCAGTCGCCGGTGGCGCCGCAGACGCGGGTCAGGAAGCTGCGGAGCATATCCTTGCCGTGCTCGGTATGGTTGACCTCGGGGTGGAACTGCACGCCGTAGAAGCCGCGGCTTTCATCGCAGATGCCGACGGTGGGGCAGGCGGCAGAATTGGCCACCAGGCGGAAGCCTTCGGGGACCTTTGCCATATAGTCGCCGTGGCTCATCCAGGTGATGCTGGTTTTCGGCAGACCGGCGAAGATGCGGCAGTCGGTGTCAAATTCGGTAACGGTTTTGCCGTATTCACGGGCAGAATCGTCCTGTGCGGCGGTGACCTGGCCGCCGAGCTCGTGGGCCATCAGCTGACAGCCGTAGCAGATGCCAAGAATGGGGACACCCAGCTGAAACACACCGGGGTCGCAGTGGGGGGAATCCGCCTCGTAGACAGAGCCTGGGCCACCGGTAAAGATGATGCCGATGGGATCGTAGGCCTTGATCTCCTCCAGGGGCATATCGTAGGGCTTGACTTCACAGTAAACGTTGCATTCGCGAACACGGCGGGCGATCAGCTGATTGTACTGGCCGCCAAAGTCCAGAACCAGGACCTTCTGATTTTTCATGCGAGCTCCTCATTAACCATAAATTTTGGTTCACGAACCGCTGACCCGTGGATGGGCCAGCGGTTTCGAAAACAGTTCAGTTTGCTTCTTCGGGGGTCTTGCTCTTCAGTGAGGCATCGATAAAGCCGCGGAAGAGCGGGTGTGCCCGGTTGGGACGGCTCTTGAATTCCGGATGGAACTGCACGCCGAGATAAAAGCGCTTGTCCGGCAGCTCGACGGCCTCAACGATATAATCGTCGGGGGATTTGCCGCACAGGACCATGCCGCTTTCCTCCAGCACGGACCGGTACTCGTTGTTGAACTCGTAACGGTGGCGGTGCCGCTCCTGAATTTCCGGGACGCCGTAGCAGCGGCGCATAAGCGTGCCCTCGGCGATCGCACAGGGATAGGCACCCAGACGCAGCGTTGCCCCCTTATCTATATTATCATGCTGATCGGGCAGAAAATCAATAACTTTATCGGAAGAATTTTTATCAAATTCTCCGCTGTTTGCATTTTTCAGCCCACAGACACTGCGGGCGAAGGCAATAACGGCGATCTGCATGCCCAGACAGATGCCAAAATAGGGAACATCGTGCGCACGGCAGTAGTCCGCCGTGGCGATCATGCCCTCAATGCCGCGGTCACCGAAGCCGCCCGGCACAATGATGCCGTCGCAGCCGGAGAGCAGCTGAGCGGCGTTGGCCGCGGTGATCTCCTCGCTGTCGATCCAGTGGATGTTGACCTTTGCACCGCAGGCATAGCCGGCGTGGCGCAGGGCTTCCGCGACAGAAAGATAGGCGTCATGGAGCTGGACATATTTGCCCACAAGGCCGATCTCGACCTCGGTGTGCAGATTCTTAATGCGGTCGACCATGCTTTCCCATTCAGCCAGCTTCGGGTCGCGGGTCCACAGGCCGAGCTCGCGGCAGACGATCAGGGAAAAGTCGCTCTTTTCCAGCATCAGCGGGCATTCGTACAGCACGGGCATCGTCCGGTTTTCAATAACGCAGTCGGGCTTGACATTGCAGAACATGGCGATCTTTTTGAAAATGCCCGGCTCCAGCGGCTCGTCACAGCGCAGCACGATAATATTGGGGGCAATGCCCATGCCCTGAAGCTCCTTGACGGAGTGCTGTGTGGGCTTGGTCTTGTGTTCGTCGCTGCCGCTGAGGAAGGGGACCAGCGTGACGTGGATAAACAGGCTGTTTTCCCGGCCTACCTCCAGGCTGACCTGACGGATGGCCTCCAGGAAGGGCTGGCTTTCAATATCGCCGGTCGTGCCGCCAATCTCGGTGATGACCACATCGGCCCCGGTCTTTTTGCCGACGCTGTAGATGAATTCCTTGATCTCGTTGGTGATATGGGGAATGACCTGGACGGTCTGGCCCAGATATTCTCCGCGGCGTTCCTTGTTCAGCACATTCCAGTACACCTTGCCGGTGGTCAGGTTGGAGAACTTGTTCAGGTTTTCGTCGATGAAACGCTCGTAGTGGCCGAGGTCCAGGTCGGTCTCGGCGCCGTCCTCGGTGACAAAGACCTCACCATGCTGATAGGGGCTCATGGTGCCCGGGTCAACATTGATGTACGGGTCCAGCTTCTGCGCGGCGACCTTCAGCCCGCGGGCCTTCAGCAGGCGGCCGAGGGATGCCGCCGTGATCCCCTTGCCCAGACCGGAAACCACACCGCCGGTCACAAAAATATACTTTGTCATGGTATGCTCCTCCTTATGTCCGTATTCCTGCAGAGGGTGCAGGAAATGAAAAATACGTCTTCCGATGCCTTTAGGGGGCACAAGGCCCCTGACTCCGGAAAACGTAACGGAAAAAGCAATATTCGTTGGGAAATGCCGCAAAACAGCACAAAAAAATTATGGATAGAATATACTCCCGAAAAAATGAATTGTCAACAGAAAAATTCGCTGACGGGCAAAAAATAACTCATGCAGAAACAGAAAAGCCATTTCTGCATGAGTTTGCGTTTATTTGGGAAGCCGGGTGCCCGAATACGGCGGCAGCCCGATCACGCCGCGGCTGTAATTGTATTCCTCACGGCGGTTCTTACGGTAGATCTCCTCCTGTGCGGCGCTGGCGGCCAGCTCTTCTGCGGAGGGGGTGCCGTCCAGATAGGGGTCGTTGGAGGGGAAGCAGTAGCCGCCGCTCAGGGTGAAGTAGCCAAACTGCTCGGTCAGCTCATAGTAGCGCTCATCCATGACCCAGTGGGGGACCTGATCATCGTCCACGTAGTCTCCGGCAAAACGCCAGTGCCCTTCGGTAGGATCGGTGCACTCGGTCTCAATGTGGCAGTCGGGAACGATGGACTGCAGCGTCGCGATCTGTTCGGCGGGAACCGGGGTGACATTGGTGACCATCAGGCGCTTCAGCCCGGTCAGGTTGTAGAGCGGGGAAATGTCCGTTACACCGGGCAGGTTGCCGATGTTCAGGTGTTCAAGGTTGGTGAGGCCGCTGAGCGGGGAAAGGTCGGTCAGCCCTTCGCCGTTGGACTGGATCTCCAGATATTCCAGCTTGCTGCAGCCGGCCAGAGGGCTCAGGTCGTCATAATAGACCATGGCGAGGACGGCGACCTCCAGGTCAGGCATATAGGCAACGACGGAAATGTCGTTCAGGATCTGGTTGTGGCCGATGTCCAGGTATTTCACCCGGGTGCAGTATTTCATTTCCTGAATGTTGTCCACCGTCAGGTTGCCGCCGACGGAGGGCTTGGAAGCTAGGATCTTTTCCACATCGGTGCGGACGGTGTAGTTTTCGCCGAACCAGACACGCCAGATGACCACGGTCTCGGGGAACTCAGCCTGAATGGCGGCCATATGCTCGCTGTCTACCCCGCAGGTGTCCATGTCCAGCTTCTCGCAGTGGTTCATCACGGAAAGGATCTCACGGGCGGCTGCACCGTTATCCTCCATGGGCACATGGCTGAAATTCAGCTCGGCGTCGGAAAGCGAGATGCTGCGGTCAAAAGCCGTAAAGCGGTACAGGAATTCTGCCCCGGGAGCGGCATCCTTCAGGGTGCGGATATCGGACAGGGTCAGGTCGCGGGAACCGTCGGTATTGGACCCCAGGTCGATCTGCTGTAAGTTGGGCAGGAGTGCCAGAACAGGGGCCCAGGAGGCGGCCTCCGCATGGGTCAGATTGCTGAGCTTCAGCGTGGTCTCGAGGCTGCTGAGGGGGCCGGTCGGCGTCTGCACATCGTAGCGGACGGAAATGGCCGGATGGGCGGCGGCATAGGCGGCCAGGGCCTCTGTGCAGGTACTGCCGGAGGCGTCGAGCTCCTGCAGGGCGGAAAAGCGGTCCAGCAGGGGGATGTCTTCCGCGGTCAGAAGACCGGTGAGCTGTGTGGCTTCCATCGGGAAGGTGCCGAAGGAAAGGGTCACCTCGGCCGGGATGGCGCCGTTGCCGGAAGCGGGTGTTTCGGGGCCTGCGCCTGCGGAGGCGGGAGAGGCCACGGGACTGCCGGCGGGGGCCGATGCATGGTTACCGCTGCTGAGGGTCAGCACGGCATAGCCGAGCAGGGCAAGCGCCAGCAGGATCCGAAAAAAGGTAGACAGAAATTTTTTCATCATGCACGGTACTTCGGGTCAAGATAATTGAAGGAGTAGGCCAGCACGTTGTAGCCGAACTGGTCACGCAGGTGGATGTAACGGGGGTGGTAGACGATCACGCCGGTGTTTTCGATGTCCCAGCTGATCTGACGCCACTGATGGTCGTGCGGGTCAACAGCGGTGGTATCGATGAGGGTGTCCGGCAGGGCGGCGTAGAGCTGCTCCAGCTGGCCGCCGTCCACGGGGGTCAGCGCGCCGATCCAGAGACGCTCCAGCTGGGTCATGCCCATGAGCGGATTGAGATCGATGCCGTCATACAGGCAGCAGAGGTTCACGTGGTGCAGGCTCTTCAGCCCGGACAGGGGAGTCAGGTCGGTTACTCTGGTGGTCTGAATTTCCAGATACTCGAGGCGCTGGAGGTCAGCCACCGGACTCAGGTCATAGAAGAAGTCCATGGCGACGATGAGGACCTCCAGACGGGGCAGATCACGGACGAAGGAGATATCGTCAATATCATCGTTGTGGCCAAGGTCGAGGTACATGAGGTCCTGGCAGTAGCGCAGACACTGGACGTCACCCGTGTTCAGCGTACCGCCGACCGAGGGCTTGGAGGCCAGGATGCGGTTGACGTCGGTACGGACGCTGTATACGCCGGCACTGCCGAAGCTGATACGCCACACGACCTTTTTGTCCGGGAAGGCATCGCGGATGGCAGCCATATCCGGGCTGGAAACACCGCAGGAGTCCATATCCACATAGGTGCAGGCGGTCATGTAGGGCAGGACCTCGCGGACAGCAGCACCGCCGTCGTCCACGTAGGCGTAGCTCAGGTCCATGTAGCCGGTGGAGGTGGAGAAGTCTCTGCCGTAAAGGCTGAAGCCATAGGAGACCTTTGCGTTGGGGCAGGCTGCCTCGATGGCACCGATGTCGCTCCAGCTCAGGCCGGAGGTGGATGCGCTGTCACCCAGGTTGACGGAACGGAGATTGCTCAGGCAGCTGAGTGCGGAAGCGGTTTCCGCGACAGCATCATGGCTCAGACCGGTAAGGTCCAGGGACTGGGCACGGGTGCTGACGGGGGTGCCGTTGACCTGAACGGTGCCGATGAAACGGGCCTCGGGAGCGGCCTGCTGCAGAGCGCTCAGGCTGCTGCCGGTGAGCGAGGAACTGCCCAGCTCGATGACCATGACATTGGGCATGGAGGAGAGGCACTGCACGGCGGCAGGGATCTCTCCGGCCCCGATGCCGGTCAGGTCAACGCGCTTGTCGGTGCTCGAAACGGGCTTTCCGTTGGGCAGGGTAAGTTCAGTCGGCGCGACGGAAGCGGCAGCGGCACTGACGGCGGTGCTGCCCGGTTCGGCGGCCATATTGGGCTCCTGCTGGGCGGCAACACCTTCAGCCGGGAGGGAGACCTCTGCGGGTGCGACGGAAACGGCAGTGCCGTCGGCAGGCTGGGTGGCGTCACCGTCAAAATCGATGACAATAGAAGCGTCGTCCGCGACGGGCTCGGCAACCATGCCGTAATTTTCCGCGGTGCGCCACGGGGAGATGGTAAACACCAGGACGACCAGCAGGAAAACCAGCGCAAACGCCGGCTTGATATGTCCGCGGCGCGGCTTTTCCTCATAGGAATACGTTTTTTTGGCTTTTTTTCTGCTCATCGGAAGATCCTCCGGATTTGAATTTTCAAAACGTATGAAAAACGTAGAATGAAACAATTTATTATAGCATGGAAGCGGTAATTTTCAAGCACTGCTTATGCAGGCAACGCAATTCCTGCACCTCGGCATCCGGCAGGGAAGCGGCCTGTGCTTCCTTGACAGTCCGCGGCGGGACAGCTTATAATCGTGTTACAAAATACAGCGGGCAAAAGCCTGCCAAAACCGAAAAAACAGGAGAAGACCATGAAAAATATTTTGGTTCTGCTGCCGGTGCTGCCGGCACATAAGGAAAAGCTGGAGGCTGCGGCTCCCGGCTGCTGCTTCACCTATAAAAGCTATGCCGAAGTGACGGAGGCCGACGTGCGTGCCGCCAATGCCATTGTGGGCAACCCGAAGCCGGCGCTGATCGGGGCATCGGAAAAGCTGGAGCTGCTGCAGCTGGAATCGGCCGGAGCGGACCCCTACATGCCGAAGGGCGTACTGGCGGAAAACACCGTGCTGACCAATGCCACCGGCGCCTACAGCCAGTCGGTAGCGGAGCATGCCTTTGCGGTAACGCTGATGCTGCAGAAGAACCTGCACCTGTACAGGGACAACCAGCGCCGCAATGTCTGGAAGGACCGCGGCCCGGTGGTATCCCTGTCCAACTGCACGGTAGCGGTGATCGGCCTGGGGGATATCGGCGGGTATTATGCCCGGCTGTGCAAGGCGATGGGTGCCTACGTGATCGGGGTTAAGCGCCGTGCCTCTGCCTGCCCGGAATATGTGGATGAGCTGGAGCTGACCGCAAACCTGAAGCAGGTCCTGCCCCGTGCGGATGTGGTCATGTCGGTTCTGCCCGGAACGCCGGCGACAACGCATATTTTTGATGACGAATGCTTTGACCGGATGAAGGACAGCGCCATTTTCATCAACTGCGGCCGCGGCAGTGCAGTGGCCTCCGAGGTCATTTATCGGGCGCTTACGGAAAAGAAGATCGCGGCAGCCTCGCTGGATGTTACCGAGCAGGAGCCGCTGCCGGCCGAAAGCCCGCTGTGGGGGCTGGAGAACCTGGTCATCACACCGCACGTCTCCGGCGGCTGGCACCTGGCCGAAACCTTTGAGCGGATCGTATCCATTGCCGCAGAAAACCTGGCAGCACTGGACCGGGGCGGTGAGTTCCGCAACGTGGTGGACTTTGCCACCGGCTATAAAAAGTAAACGGCGATGGCGAACATTCCAATCACCGATTTTCTGGATCCCCGGCTGGATGCCTATGCCCGCCTGACAGAGGTCCAGCTGAAAAACCGGAAGGATCCGACAAAGGGTATGTTTATTGCCGAAAGCCCGAAGGTCATTGAGCGGGCGCTGAATGCGGGCTATGTGCCGGAATCCATGCTGTGCGAGACCCGTCATGCACTGCCGGGTGGCCAGGCCGCGGAGATCATCGCCCGCTGCGGGGACATTCCGGTGTTTACGGCGGAGCTTTCCGTCCTCACGCAGCTGACCGGCTTCCAACTTACCCGCGGCATCCTGTGCGCCATGCACCGCAGGGCTCTGCCCACGGTGGAGGAGGTCTGCGCGAATGCCCGCCGGGTGGCGATCCTGGAGGATGTGATGAACCCCACAAACGTGGGGGCGATCGTGCGCTCTGCGGCGGCTCTGGGTATCGATGCGGTGCTGTTTACCCCCAACTGTGCAGACCCGCTGTACCGCCGGGCGGTGCGGGTGAGCATGGGCACGATCTTTCAGGTGCCCTGGACCTTCCTCTGTGAAGAGGAGGCAGACTGGCCGCATCCGGCCATGGACCGCCTGAAGGCACTCGGTTTTCAGACCTGTGCCATGGCCCTGAAGGAGGACAGCTACAGCATTTTTGACCCGCGCCTGGGCGAGATCGACAAACTGGCGATCATTTTGGGCACGGAGGGGGACGGCCTGACGGATACAACGATCGACGGCTGTGATTACACGGTGAAGATCCCCATGACGCACGGGGTGGATTCCCTGAATGTTGCGGCAGCCAGCGCGGTGGCCTTCTGCGAGCTGCGTGCCCGCTGAGCGAACAGGCCGAGCAAACAGATACAGATAAAGAAAAAGCATCGCTTCACGCACGATCGTTCTGCGGAAGCGATGCTTTTTCGCCAATGGAGCCAATGGAATGGAATAGAAAATGCCGCCCCGGGTGGAGCGGCATGAGAGAAAAGCACGAAATCAGTCGGTTACATAGGGCATGAGAGCGATCTGACGGGCCTGCTTGATGGCCGTGGTCAGCAGACGCTGATGCTGGGCGCAGACACCGGTGGTGCGGCGCGGCAGGATCTTGGAGCTCTCGGAAACGAAGCGGCGAAGCTTTGCGGTGTCCTTGTAGTCAATAGAAGTAGCCTTATCTACGCAGAACTGGCAGACTTTTCTGCGTCTGCGGTTTTTGGGGTTGTTTTTATCAAAAGCCATAACGATATCCTCCTGTTGAAAAGAT
>JAZRWD010000165.1:0-6540 GCA_045599525.1 Candidatus Limivicinus sp.
ACGATAAAGCCGTAAAGCAGCCAGTGCTGCGGACGGTTGGCATACACCTCCGCCGTGGTGAGCTTACGGTCCAGAGAAGCCGCATAGGCTTCCAGTTTGTTTTTCTTAGCCATGGTTTCTCCTCTCAGCTCAGTTTCTTCCGCAGATACTCGCTGAAGAATTCAATTGCGACAACAACGACAAACAGGGTCAGCAGAACCGTACCCAGGCTGTTATAGTCACGCCAGCCGATGCGTTCGTTGATCGTGATGCCCAGACCGCCTGCACCGACATAGCCCAGGATGGCCGAAGCACGCACGTTCATTTCAAAGCAGTACAGGCTGTGGCTGAGGTAGACCGGCAGAATCTGCGGCACGCAGGCTGCCCAGAAGGCCTGGAACTTGTTTGCGCCCAGAGCTTCCATGGCCTCAAACGGGCCCATATCGATCGTTTCAATGCTTTCATACAGCATTTTGGCCACAATACCAAAGGTAAAGATCGCAATCGCAACCGTACCGGAGAAGGTGCCCAAAGAGAAGATCAACGCGCAGACCAAAGCGATAACCAGGGTCGGCAGGGTGCGGATGAGTGCCAGAATAAAGCGGCAGACCGAAACAATGACCTTGCTCTTGTCGATATTGCTGGAGGACAGAATGGCCACCGGCAGAGCCAGGCCGCAGCCAATGACCGTACCGAGAATCGACATCTTGATGGTATCGACCAGCGGGCCGACGACCTTCGGGAAAAAGCTCCAGTCGGGCTGAAAGATCTTTTCCAGAATGTCCAGCATCTTGGAGAATTTACGGATGACCAGGCTCAGGTCAAAGCCGGTCATCTGCAACGACCAGACGATGGCCGCAAGCAGAAACAGGGCGATCACCGGACCCCTGCTGCGCTGACGGGTGACGGAATGGCCGTTGGCCAGGGTAATGGTCTTCGGCTTGAATATCCGGTCATAAAACGTCGGCTTAAAGGAGTAGTTCTTGTTTTCGTTCTCCATCGATTACTCCTCGCCCTCGCCCATCATCGGCGCCTTGGTGCCGTTGTAGACCTCGTCGATCTGCTCCTGCGTGATGCTGCTGGCCGGACCGTCAAACACGATCTCACCGGCGCGTACACCGATGACACGGTCACAGTACTTCAGGGCCAGGTCGATATGATGGATGTTCAGCAGGATCGAGATATTGAATTCCTTATTGATGCGCACAAAGTCTTCCATGACCTGGCGGGCCGTGATCGGGTCGAGCGAAGCGACCGGTTCGTCAGCCAGGATGATCTTCGGGTTCTGGTTCAGGGTGCGGGCCAGAGCGACACGCTGCTGCTGGCCGCCGGACATCTGGTCGCAGCGGGTGTAGGCCTTGTCCAGAATGCCGACCTTATCCAGGCTCTCGAGGGCGCGCATTTTCTGGTCCTTATTAAAGATGCCGAACAGCACCTTGAAGAAGTTCATATCGGGAACGTCGGCCGTCAGCACGTTCTTGATGGCGGTGCTGCGGGAGACCAGGTTGAAGCTCTGGAAGATCATACCCACGTTGCGGCGGTAGCGGCGGAGCTCCTTGCCCTTCAGGCTGCTGACATCGATGCCGTCGACCGTCAGGGTGCCTTCGGTCACATCGTGCATGCGGTTGATGCAGCGGAGGATGGTGGACTTACCTGCACCGGAAAGGCCGATGATGGCCACGAACTCGCCCTGCTCGATCTTCAGGTTGACGTTCTTCAGTGCGGTGAAGCCGTTGGGATAGGTTTTGTAGACATTCTTAAATTCAATCATACTGCGACTCTTCTCTCTTCTATATGATTTGCGGAAACAAAAAAGTGGCCCGGATACCGGACATATATAAAGCGGGACACCCTGTATTCAGTTCTCCAGGGTGTCCCAAAAGTTATTTGCCTAAATTTGCTCTCAGAGAGCTAAACTGCCGAAAGAATCAGCGGACAGCGGTCAGAGCTGCACGTGCGCCGTCGTAGTCAGCGTCAACTGCCTTGGCGTAGCCGGTGTGGCTGTAAACGTCAAAGATTGCTGCGCCTTCTTCGGTGCCGATGATGTTAATGAAGCAGTCCTGCAGAGCTGCGATGAGTTCCGGAGTGTAGAAATCGGATTCCTTGGAAATAGCAACGGTGTCGTTGTAGATGCCTTCGGTAACGCCGATAACGTTCAGCTCGTTCCAGATGCTCTCGGAGCGGCCCATGCCCTGCTTGCCGGTGGAATCCTGCTGGTCAACGGGGAGCATCCAGGATGCTTCGTAGTCGTTGCGGCCGTCTGCGTAGCAGACAATGATGTCGACCTGCTCAGCTGCAGCATAGGAGAATGCAGTGCCGTAGCCGGAGTCCAGAGGAATAACGTTGGAGAGGTCAGAGATCTTCTTGCCTTCGTAGTTCTCCATCAGCCACATGGTGGGATAGATGTAACCGGCGGAGGAAGAGGTCTTCTGGACGGCCCAGGTAGCACCGTCAAGGTCTTCCCAGGTGAGAGCTTCGCCGTTGTTGACCTTAGCTGCGAGCTTCTGGCCATATTCGGACGGGGTTGCGTAGATGAGGGAACGATAGTAGGTGACCTGCGGGCCGTTCTTCTGGGTGGCGTTTGCTTCGCCGTTCCAGGTGGCGGGCTCTTCGCTGTCGTTGGACAGGCCGTTACGGGTTGCGGTCAGGAAAACTTCGGTATCGTCGGAGTACAGAGCGTAGGTGCCGCCCGGCAGCCAGCCGATATCGATTGCGCCGGCGGACATAGCCTCGCCGGTGGCGTCGTAGGAGGTACCGACAGTGATGTCAACTTCGCCGATTTCGTAGCCAAGTCTTGCCATCTCTGCCTTCACCAGCTCGGGAAGGTTTGCGGTGCCGGCGATGATAACGTCAGCATCCTTGGAGGGGACGAACTCGAGGGTCAGCTTGTCGAACTGCTTGTCAGCAAAGCAAACTGCGGACAGAGTGCAAAGCAGAGCGACAACGCACAGCAGGGAAACGATTTTTTTCATGGGTTTCATCCTTTCAAAATTTGGTATTGGTTACCAACGGGTATTGTAACATGCCCACAGCCTCTTGGCAATATTCATTCACGGTGCGGATGTATAACTGTCTGTCGTCTCCCCCTGCATCCGCAGGGCCGTCAGCTTTGCGATCAGCCGCTCCAGGGCTACGGCGTAGGCCTCATCGTCCGCCGCGGTGCGCTTCGGCGGGCATCCGCGGCGATCAGTATCTTGCTTTCGGCTTGGCCTCGTTTCTTTCTACGTTCCCTCAGTCAAAGCTTACTGAATATGCCTTTTCATTTCGCGTAACAGCTCCGTTGCCGTTTTGTTCATCGTAAAACGGGAATTCTTTAAAATACAGAAGTCCCATTTTTCTTCGTAATCCTGAATCGTGCGCACCGTCATCCGTTCACTGATCACGGCATCATTACCGGCAAAGAGAGATACATACCCGCATTCTTCAATAAGCCGGTTCAGCAACGGGATCTCTGCCGGGCCAAAAGACATTGCCGGCTTTATCCCAAGCTGACGGAAAAGCCCCTTCAGGCGCGACTGTGCCTCGGTATCCTCTGTCGAAAGTGCGACCGGTACCTCTGTCAGATCTCTCAGCGCTATCTGTTCTTTCCCAGCCAGTGGATTATCTTTGCCCATCAGAAGCCGCATACTGCGCGACTGATGGAACAGAAGCTCCCATTCATCATAAAAAGAATGCGAGCTGGCAATGATCAGATCGCTGCCCGTGACATTGCGGCTTCGGTTAAAGCGGTCTTCGGAAAAAAAGTTCAGCTCTATCCTGGTGTCCGGATTTGCCCGAATGAACTGTACGAGGAAGTTTTCCGGCAGCCAGGCGGGTAAAAGCCCGGTTGAAATCGCTAAGGACAGGCGGTTTTCCTTTTCCTTAATCTGCGTGAAGCGCTCCACAATGCGGTCATGCTGCTTCAGATAGGCTCCGGCCTCATCCATAAAGGCCAGGCCATGCTCGGTAAGCACAAATCCTTTACTCTTCCGTTCAAACAGCCGGATACCGAACTCATCCTCCAGATTCCGTATGGCTTTGCTCAGCGCCTGTTCGGTAATGTTCATCGCTTCCGCTGCACGGGAAAGGTTACCGGTCTCACAGACCGCAAGGAAAAACTCGACTTGACGGTAATTCATCTTCTACAACTTTCTTTTGTTACAATAACTTTATTCTGTTTGTTTTATTTGTTCGACAAGAGTATAACATACATATACCGGAAAATAAATACAAAACAAAGGAGTAAACGTTATGTCACACACCATTTCCCGTCGCACCTTCCTGAAGGGCAGCCTAGCCACTGTTCTTACCGCAGGTCTTGCCGGAACCGGTCTCATCCCTTATGCAGCAGCCGATACGGAAGACGGCAGTCTTCCCTCCTGGGTCCATGTCGAAGCAATTGATGAAGCTTCCGTCACCGAAACGATTGAAAAGGACGTTGTTATCATTGGCTGCGGCCCTTCCGGCTATTACACGGCAGCTTCCTGCGCCGAAAACGGGCTGGATACCGCGGTCGTCTGCAAGGCCGGCAGCTTCAGTGCCTTTGGCGGCACCCACTTTGTCTTCAACTCCAAGTATCAGAAAGAAATCGGACACGAAATCGCCGATGTGCCCTCCGTCGTGCAGGATTTTCTCGCCATGCAGGGCCACAAGTGCAATGAGCGTATCGTCTGGACCTATGCCAAGCGCAGCGGTGAAGCCATGAACTGGCTGATCGACACCCTGGAGCCCTACGGTCTCTATCCCACGCTCTGTGACCATAACGATAAGCCCATTTACGGCACAATGCCCGGTGGCCACACCTTCTACGGCGGCCCGAACACCCCCGTCGATGTATCGGACAACGACCCCTACACCGGTGACCTGGGTCTCGGCTATGTCCCGCAGGTCGACGTGGCCACCGCGATGATGTCCGTTCTGGCGGAGCGCAAGGTCGATGTCCATTTCAACACCACCTGCGTCAGCCTCGTCAAAGAGGGCGAAAAGGTTACCGGTATTCTTGTCCGCGATGAAAACGGCAACCTGAAGAAATTCGTCGGCCGCAAGGGCGTTGTCATTGCTTCCGGCAGCTTTGGTTCCAACGAGGAGATGCGCAATACCTTCTGCCCGACCCTGCAGGCCGCCAACGCCGGTGAGGTCAACATGTTTGACTTTGGTGACGGCAGCATGCATCAGCAGGCAGTGGCTATCGGCGCATCCATGCAGCGTATGCCCGACTATGCCGCCATGATCTTCTGCGGAGATGCCCACCCGGTTTGGGAGATGTGCGTCAATAAGGAAGGCAAGCGCTACATGACCGAAGGCATTGGCACCTCCTACACCAGCTGCGCCACCCTCATGCAGAACGGCTGCAAGGCCTACTCCATCTGGTGCGATGATTACGCCGACCAGATCCGCCCCGTTAAGGCCGACATTATCGGCGGTGCGGATATTACCCCGGAGATGATCCGCAACGGCTGGAATAAGCTGGTCGACGTCGGTATCTTTGCAAAATCCGAAAGCCTTGACGATATCGCTGAAGCTCTCGGTCTGCCTGCCGACACGCTGAAGGCTACCGTAGAAGAGTACAACAGCTTTGCCGAAGCCGGTGAAGATGCCGACTTCCATAAGGATCCTTCGGACCTGTTCCCCATTCAGGGCACCTATTACGGCGGCGCTCTGGGACTGGCCTGCCTTGCTGTCTGCGGCGGCCTGCACGTCAATGAAAAGAGCGAAGTTCTTACCGCGGAAAGCACCCCGGTGGAAAACCTCTACGCCGTTGGCCTGGCTGCGGGCGATTTCTGGGCAAACACCTACACCACCCGCTTCCCCGGCAACAGCCTCGGCCACTGCCTTACCTTTGCCTATCTGCTCGGCCGTCAGCTGGCAGGTATCGAATAAGCAATCACTCAGGTCGTCCCGCGGTCAGGGCAATTCCGCTGCCCTGATTCGCAGGACAGGCTGCCTGTTTACCGTTTGCCCCTTACAGCGGGATAATGAGCCGGCTCAAAACGGGAAAAACGTTTTGAGCCGGCTCTTTTGCTTCTGTTATTTTGGTTTTCAGCCGTGCAGGGCCGCGGCATAGGCCTCATCGTCCGCCACGGTACGCTTCGGCGGACTATCGTTGCCGGAAAGAATACTCACCTTCACCAGCTCTTCGGTCAGGCGGACCACCGGGCAGTAAATCTGCCTTACGCCTGCGGCAATCGGTTCATCACACGCAGGAGTGCTCTTGTCCGGGCCGGGAGCTCTCCATCCGGAAAGATGATCCCGTATTCAAATTCCTTTTCCAGTTCCGCGTCGGCTATAAAGGGAACCATTTCAATGTCGGGCCTTTGCGGAACAACAAATTCCGGAATGACCGCTATTCCAAGGCCGGCAGCTACCATAGAAACCGTAAATAAAGCTGCACCGCTCGTACTGATCCGAATATCCGGGCAGCGGTCCATGAGGATCTGCTGCGCGCGGCGCATCATCGGTGGACACCTGCGATTACTCAGCATGATGAGTTCTTCACCGGCAAGGTCTTCAAAACTCACCGATTCCCGCTGACAGAAACGATGCTGTTTTCCCACAATGCAGTACAGTCCACCTTTTCGGATA
>JAZRWD010000166.1:0-2066 GCA_045599525.1 Candidatus Limivicinus sp.
GCCTCGATGGCGCAGCGGAGCTCGTCCAGCGTGCGCGTGTCGGTCTTGGGGATCAGCAGGGCGACGCTGAAGCGGGGCTTGCCGCCGCGGAAGCCGACGGGGGTGAAGACCTCGGGATAGAGCCAGCGGGTGCCGGCGCCGGTAACGGCCTTACTGAGGTCAGGGGTATGAGCAGATTGGTTCGCCATTGTTCTTGTTCTCCTTTTTCTTTTGTCTTTCTTTTTTGATAGGGTAGCTTTACCGGGCCGTCGGGGACCTTCAGCCCTTCGGCGCGGGCCTGTTCACGGGCGTTGTTCAGGATGCGATGCAGGCTCTCACTCACGGCAGATTTTTTTGTGTTTAAGCTTCCCGCAATCTCTTCCAGCGTTTTCTTTTGCGCGAAATAGAGCTCCAGCAGCTGCCGGTCCCTGGGCTTACACGCTTTGATAAAGCGGGCCAGGAAATCCGCCTGCTGCGTATCGCGGAAAAGCAGCTGAAAGGGTTCGTAGCCGATCCGCTTATCCGTCTCCTCCAGAGAGCCGATCTCGAGACGGTTTGCATGTTGCCGGGTATTGGTATGCAGGCATGCCTCCAGCTGCGCTTCGGCCCGAAGTGCCAGATACAGGCTCCAGTCCTCGTCCAGAAAAGTCTCTCTTTGCAGCAGGACAGGGCTGCCTTCGAAGGAGGCGAGAGAGATCGGTTTTTTCTCCGAGACCCGGAGGCGGTTACAACGGCAGGCGGTTTCATAGGTGGCAAAGCCATTGCGGAAAACGCTGAGCCGGGCCGGGCATTCCTCCGGCAGGATGATCTTGCTGAGGAGGACCTCGCTGCTTTGGAGGAGCACGTTGAAGGTGGGACAATCCTGCCCCGTTGTGTCGGGCACGATGGCCAGTAACTCGCGCAGGGTCATGCTTCCGTACCATTGCGGTATGCGGCGGTGGGTGCCGTGCCGTCGTGCTCTGCAGTGGGTGCCGCGGCGGCTGGTTCCGCGGCGGCGGGTTCCGTGGCGGTGGGGGCCGCGCCGTCGTGCTCTGCGGCATTTCCGTTTTCCTGCCACAGCCCGGCCTGTCGTTTGGCCAGCCTTGCTGCAGCCTTGCGGTCCAGCCGGTTCAGCAGATAGCCGGGATCCAGGTCGCAGAGCAGTTCAAAGTCATCGGTGTAAAAGTAAGCGAGCGCATCGAGGTAGCGGTCTTTGTATTCTTTGATGCCGGGATGCAGCTGCCATTCGACCCAGGCTTCGCAGTATTCCGTGCAGGCCTGGATAATGGCCGCCTGAATCAGAAGCTCGTAGCTTTCGTCATTGTCCCTGGCGTGGACCCCGTCCTCCATCGGGCGGCCGGTGCAGACGGGGATCTTCCCCCGGTCGGTCATGACGAAGCCGGTGGCCGGGGCGGATTGGATCGTGTTCATGGGTGATACCTCCGGAAGGAAAGTGATTTTTCTTTCAGAGAAACGCTCCTGTTGAGTGCTCTCACTTACCCCCTGTACAAAAATTTTGCGTTTGCGCAGAATTTTTTCGAAAATCCGGAAATTTTTTAGCGCAGCTCCCGGACTTCTTTTCTTTGCCTAAGGCGTTTGAAAAGTGTGTCTCTCCGCAAACGAAATGTTGCTTCCTTCCAGCCCAGAATTTCCGCAGCTTCTCTGGTCGTTTTTCCGGCCTTCACCAGCTCACATATTTGTGCATTGTTCGGTTCCGTTTCTCGCAGCTGCTCCACGATCTGGCATACGGCCAGACGAAGAACGACCTCTTCCACGCTCATCTCGTTGGCCTGATTCACCGCGTTTTCTCCAATCGTTTCCTCGATGGCGTTTTCCGCCGCTGGAGCCCAGGCCTCGCCGCTCTCCGGGTTGGGATCAGGCAGGGCCTCGTTCTTCGGTTTCCACCAGCGGCAGTGCTCGCAGTCACCCTGGCATTTCGTGTAATCCGGCTGTACGCACTCTTTCGCCCGCCAGGCTTCCGTGTGTATGGCGTTGATCCAGCGCTGATGCTCCCGGAAGTATTCCTCTGTTACGGGCACCAGAGCCCCACCGGACCAGACATAGCGCTGCCCCGGGATTCTCTCCTGCCATACAGCCTCGTTGAATTC
>JAZRWD010000167.1:0-15533 GCA_045599525.1 Candidatus Limivicinus sp.
GAAGAACGAACGGATCATCCTGCTGGACGGCGCCATGGGCACCGAGCTGCAGAAAGCGGGCCTTCAGCCCGGCCGTTGCCCGGAAGCCCTGAACATCACCTCGCCCGAGGTCGTAAAGGCCATACACCGGGCCTATATCGAAGCGGGCAGCAACATCGTCTACGCCAACACCTTCGGGGGCAACCGCTACAAGGTGCGCGGCTCCGGGTACAGCCCCGCAGAGCTGATCACCGCGGGCGTACGCTGCGCGCGGGAAGCGGCCCGGGAGGCCGCCGAAGCCGGGAAGATCGCCGACAGTGCTGCCGTGCAGGTAGCACTGGACATCGGGCCGATCGGAAAGATGATGGAGCCGGCAGGGGAAATGACCCTGGAGGAGGCCTACGACATCTTCCGGGAAATGGTGCTGGCGGGTGAGGCCGCCGGGGCCGACCTGGTGGTCTTTGAGACGATGACCGACCTCTACGAGGTCAAGGCCGGTGTGCTGGCCGCGAAGGAGAACAGCGGGCTGCCGGTGTTTGTGACCATGTCCTACGAGGCCAACGGCCGCACCTTTACCGGCTGCTCGGTTTCCGCGATGGCCGCGGTGCTGGACGGACTGGGCGTGGACGCGATGGGCATTAACTGCTCGCTGGGGCCGGAGGAGATCTTCCCCATGGCACAGGAGCTGTGCAGCCTGACCGAAAAGCCCGTGATTGTGAAGCCCAATGCCGGCCTGCCGGACCCCGCCACAGGGGAATACCACGTGGATGCCGGGGACTTTGGCCGGGCCATGCGCCGCTTTGCCGAGATCGGTGTAGCGTATATGGGCGGCTGCTGCGGCACCGCCCCCGCGTATATCGCCGCGCTGCAGAAGGAGACGGCCGCGCTGGCCCCTGCCGCACGGACCGTACGCCGCCGCACGGTGGTCTGCACCCCCACCCGGGTGGTGGAGGCAGACGGTGTGCGGGTCATCGGCGAGCGCATCAACCCCACGGGGAAAAAGAAATTCCGCCAGGCCATCCTGGACGGTGACCTGGACTATATTGTCCGCCAGGCGGTAGAGCAGGCGGATGCCAGTGCCCACATCCTGGATGTGAACGTGGGTGTGCCGGGCGTGAACGAGGCAGAGGTGATGGTGGAGGTCATCCGCGCCGTGCAGGCGGTAACGGACCTGCCCCTGCAGCTGGACTCCTCCAGCCCCGAGGCCCTGGAGGCCGGGCTGCGGGTGGTCAGCGGCAAGGCGATCATCAACTCGGTCAACGGCGAGCAGGAGAAGCTGGACCGCATCCTGCCGCTGGCGAAAAAATACGGCGCCGCGGTGGTCGGCCTGGCGATGGACGAGCACGGTATCCCGCCGCTGGCGGAGCAGCGCTTTGCCATTGCCGAGCGCATCCTGCAGGAGGCAACGAGATATGGCATTCCGAAAGAGGACGTGCTGATCGACTGCCTGACGCTCACCGTTTCCGCCGAACAGGACAAGGCCACCGAGACGCTGAAGGCCATGACCATGGTACGGGACCGGCTGGGGCTGCACTGCGTGCTGGGCGTGAGCAACATCTCCTTCGGGCTGCCGCAGAGGGACCTGATCACCTCAGGCTTTCTGACGCTGGCCTTGGCTGCGGGGCTGGATTTCCCCATTGTGAACCCCAACAGCGAGAGCATCATGGACACGATCCGTGTGTTTAACGTGCTGTATAATAGGGATAAGAACGCAGAGGAATATATCGCAGCCTGCGCAAAGAAGCCGGTCACGGTGGCTGCGCCGTCCGTGGCCGCGGGCACGGCAGCGCCTGCGGGCGGAGCCGGAAGCGGGAATGTTGGCAGCAGCACCGGAAGCGGGAGCGCTGGCCACTCCGCCGGGCCGGATGCGGAGCTGCCGCCCCTGGAGCGCGCCGTGGTCAAGGGGCTGAAGGAGGAATGCCGCAGCCTGACCCGCGCCCTGCTTGACGAGGGCCGCAGCGAGCTGGAGATCATCAATGGGCTGCTGATCCCCGCACTGGACGTGGTGGGTGAGCGCTATGAGCGGGGCAGGGTATTCCTGCCGCAGCTGATCCAGAGCGCCAATGCCGCCACCGAGGCCTTTGACATTCTCAAGGCATCCATTGCCGCAAAGGGCGACGGCTCGGTCAGCAAGGGGAAAATGATCATCGCCACGGTGAAGGGCGACATTCACGATATCGGCAAAAACATTGTGAAAACGATACTGGAAAACTACGGCTACACCGTGATCGACCTGGGGCGTGACGTGGCCCCGGAGACCGTGGTGCAGACCGCGATTGAGCAGGACGTGCATCTGATCGGCCTTTCGGCCCTGATGACCACGACACTGCCTGCCATGGCCGAGACCATCCGCGCACTGCGGGAATCCGGCCACCCCTGCAAGGTGTGGGTCGGCGGTGCCGTGCTGACACCCGAATACGCAAAGGAGATCGGCGCAGACTATTACGCCATGGACGCCAAGACGTCGGTAGACATTGCCAAGGAGGTTCTGGGATGACAGACATTCGCACCTTTCTGCAGGACAACACCCTGCTGTTTGACGGAGGCATGGGCGTTTACTATGCCGAAAAATATGCCGACGGCACCCGCTGCGAGGAGGCCAGCCTGACCCGTCCGGAACGGATCCGCGAGATCCACCGGGAGTATCTGGCGGCCGGGGCCAGGGCGATCAAGACCAATACCTTTGCCGCCAACACCGCCTCGCTGGGCACCAGCTTTTACGGCGTGGAGGCGAGCATCCGCGCGGCATGGGCCATTGCACAGGAGGCTATCGGAGACACGGAAGCCTGGCTGTTTGCCGACATCGGGCCGCTGCCCGGCGAGGACCCGGACGAGAGCGAGTACGACCGCATCGTGGACACCTTCCTGAGCCTGGGGGCAAAGCACTTCCTGCTGGAGACCTTCACGGCCTTTACCGCACAGGGAAGGCTGGCGGAGAAGATCAGGGCCGCAGTACCCGACGCGTTTGTGGTCTGCTCCTTCGGTGTGCTGCCGGAGGGCTTTACCACCGCCGGCTACAGCGCGCAGGAGCTGCTGGACAAGGCGGCCGCCTGCCCGGCGATTGACGCCGTGGGCCTGAACTGCGTTTCCGGCCCGGCCCACATGCAGAAGATCGTAGCGCGGCTGAAGGACCGCCCCGCCCTGCTGTCCGTGATGCCCAACGCGGGCTACCCCTCCGTGGTACGCGGCCGCGCCGTATACGGCGGCAAGGCCGATTACTTCGGCGCACGGCTCGCCGAGCTGCAGGCCATGGGCGTTAAGCTCCTTGGCGGCTGCTGCGGCACCACGCCGGACTTTATCCGTGCCGCGGCTGAGGCACTGGCACACCCCTGTGCGGTGCTGCCCATGACCGAAAAGGCCCCAGCTGCCCGCCGCAGTACCGTAAACCGCCTGGCCGAGAAGCTGGACGCCGGCAAGCGCGTGATTGCCCTGGAACTGGACCCGCCCGCCGACGACAATATCGGCTTCTTTGTGGACGGCGCCCGGCGGCTGCGGGATGCAGGCGCCGATGCCATTACCATTGCCGACTGCCCCATCGCCCGCGCCCGTGCCGACTCCTCCATGCTGGCCGCCAAGCTGCACCGTGAGCTGGGTCTGGACCCCATCCCCCATATGACCTGCCGGGACCGCAACGTGAACGCCACCCGCGCACTGCTGCTGGGCCTGTCGATTGAGGACGTGCACAACGTGCTGCTGGTCACGGGCGACCCGGTGCCCACCGCCGAACGGGAACAGGTGAAGGCCGTGTTCTCGTTTAACTCCGCGGTGCTGGCGAGCTATATCCGCACGCTGGGCGAGGACGGCGTGGTGGCCCCGTTCCGCGTATTCGGCGCACTGAATGTGAACGCCCCGAACTTTGAATTTGAGCTGCGCAAGGCCATGCGGAAGGAGGAGAGCGGTGTGTCCGCCTTCCTGACCCAGCCGGTGATGACCGACGCGGCCTACGAGAACCTGAAGACCGCCCGTGCAGCCCTGAAGGGGAAGATCCTGGGTGGCATTTACCCGATCATCAGCCAGCGCAACGCGATCTTCATGAACAGCGAGATCGCGGGCATCGATGTGCCGGAGGATGTGATTGCCCGTTATGCGGGGCTTGACCGTGAGCAGGGCGAGGACATGGCCGTGCGCTATGCCGCCGAGAGTGCCGAACGCATGATGCCCTGGACCGACGGCTGGTACCTGATGACGCCCTTTAAGCGCGTGGAACTGATGGAGCGCGTGCTGAAGGAGATCAGCAAGCTGAGATAAGAGCGCAGAGCGGAAAGAAGACCGCAAAGCAGGAATAACCGCAGAGCGGGAATAAGACCGCAAAGCAGGAATAAGACTGCAGAGCGGAAAGAACTGAGGACACAATGGAAAACTTTTTTGCCTATATGGCCCGCATGAAGTACATCGGCCGCTGGAGCCTGATGCGCAGCGCGGTGCCCGAAAATATACAGGAGCACAGCCACATGGTGGCCGTGATCACGCACGCCCTGGCGCTGATCCGCCGGGACGTGTGCGGCGTGCCCTGCGACCCCGCCGATTATGTGGCGGTGGCGCTGTACCACGACGCAAGTGAAATTCTCACGGGCGACCTGCCCACCCCCATCAAATACCACAGCCCGGAGATCCAGGCGGCCTACCGCGATGTGGAGCGCATCGCCAACGAGAAGCTGCTGGAGACGCTGCCCGCCGCTCTGCAGGGCTCGTTCCGCGAGATCCTGTGCGGCCCCACGCACGACCGGGTCTATGACCTGGTAAAGGCCGCAGACAAGATCTCGGCATATATCAAATGCATTGAGGAGCGGCGCGCGGGAAATGACGAGTTTCTGTCCGCGGAAGTGGCCACCCGTGCCTCCATTGAGGCGATGTGCCTGCCGGAGGCCGATTACTTTCTGGAACACTTTATCCCCGCTTTTTCGCTGACGCTGGATGAGCTGGGCACCTTTGCCGACGCCGCGGCGGCGGATGCCGAGGCCCACAGGGCCCGGGAAACCGGAAACGGCGCACCGGAGGATGCCGAAGCACCCGCAGAAGGGAAGCCGGCGGACGTTGCCGTTGATGGGGAGGCCACCCTATGCTGAGACTGATCACGGGACGTGCCCGCAGCGGCAAGACGGGCCGTATGATCCAGGAAATTGCTGCCGCGGTCCGTTCCGGCCGCGGCAATTTTCTTCTGCTGGTCCCCGAGCAGTACAGCCATGAGGCCGAGCGTGAGCTCTGCCGTGCCTGTGGGGACAGTGCCTCCCGCTTTGCGGAGGTACTGAGCTTTACGGGACTTGCCCGCAAAGTGGCGGAGGAGGCAGGGGGCTCGGCCGGACGCTACCTGGATAAGGGCGGACGCCTGCTGTGCATGGCCTGCGCCCTGGGCAACATCAAGGAGCGGCTGAGTGTTTACGGCTCCGCCGCCGGGAAGGCAGAGCTGCAGGCCCTGCTGCTGCGGGCGGTGGATGAGCTGAAGGCCGCCTGCATCACGCCGGATGGGCTGCGGGAGGCTGCACAGGCTTTTCCCGACCAGCTGGGTGCCAAGCTGAAGGACCTGGAGCTGGTGCTGGAGGCCTATGACGCCGTGGTGGCCAACACCGGTCTGGACCCCGCCGACCGCCTGACCCGCCTGCTGCAGAGCCTGCCCAAAAGCAGCATCGGCCGCGGCACGAGCGTTTATGTGGACGGGTTTACCGACTTTACCGCCCAGGAGCTGGCAGTGCTGGAGGAGATGCTGCGCCTCGGCGTACGCCTGACGGTATGCCTGACGATGGACGGACTGCAGCAGGGCAGTGAGATCTTTGCCCTGGCACGGTCCACGGCCCTGAGTCTGATCTCGCTGGCGGAAAAGCACCGCATTGCCTGGCAGCGGGAGGAATGCCGCAACGAGGCAGCAGACCCGCTGACCGCCTTTGCCGACGGCCTGTTTGCCTATGGCGAGCGCTATGACGGAGACCCGGAGGCTGCCGGCGAGGCCGTCACCCTGATCCGTGCGGGCAGCATGGTGGAGGAATGCGAGTACGCCGCCGCCCGGGCCATCGCCCTTGTGCGGGACAGCGGGTGCCGCTGGCGGGACATTGCCATTGCCGTGCGGGGTTTTGAAGATTACCGCACCACACTGGAGGGGACCTTCCGCTTTTACGGGGTGCCCCTGTTCACGACACGCAAGAGCCGTTTGCTGTCCCGCCCGCTGCCGGCCCTGCTGAGCAACGCGGGGCGCATTCTGAGCACCGGCTGGCAGGTGGACGATATTGCCGCGTATATGCGCACCGGCCTGACGGGACTGAGCCGCAGCGAGTGCGACACGCTGGAAAACTATATCTTTCTGTGGAAAAAGGAAGGGCAGAAGGCCTGGACCGGCCCGGAGCCCTGGCAGCAGAGCCCGGACGGCTATAAAAAAGCCGACAGCGAAGCCGCCGCTGAGGCCACTGCCGCCCGCTTGGCGGAGATCAACGAGCTGCGCCGCCGCCTGGCTCGGCCGCTGCAGCGCTTTGCCGCCGAGGTGGAACGCGCCGACTGCGGGGCCCGGTTCTGCGAGGCGCTTGCGGAGCTGCTGAAGGAGCTGGCGGTACCGCAGCAGCTGGAGGAGCGCTCCACTGCCCTGCGCGAAGCCGGAGAGCTACGGCTAGCCGATGAGTATGACCAGATGTGGCGCATCCTTGTGTCCGCGCTGGAGCAGAGCCATGCCATTCTTGGGCAGACGCCGATGCGTTTTGAAGAATTCTGCCGCCTGTTTGAAAAGCTGCTGTCCGGCTACGATATCGGAACGATCCCGGTATCGCTGGACCGTGTCTCCGCGGGCGACTTTGACCGCATGCGGCGGCGCCATATCCGCCACCTGATCGTACTGGGTGCGGCAGACGCCCGCCTGCCCGGACGCGCGGCGGAGGGCGGTGTATTCTCGGAGGAGGAACGCCACCGCCTGAACGAGGCCAGCCTGAACCTGGGCGGCTCGGAGGCAGAGGCCTGGCGGGAGTTTTCCCTGATCTACAACACCCTGTCGCTGCCCTCCGACAGCCTGACCCTGTGCTACGCCGCAGAGGGAAGCGACGGAAGCAGCCTGCAGCCTTCCTTTGTGTTTACCCGTGCGCAGGACTTCTTCCGGGATGCGCCGCTGAGCGTGCATATGCCGTCCATGGAGCAGGTACGTCTGGCTGCGCCCAGCCCCGCGCTGACGGCGGCCGCCGAGGCTGCCCGCCTGGGGGCCGGAACGGCGCTGGCTGCCGCACCCTATTTCGTCCAACAGGAGCCGGAGCGCTGGCAGCGCCTGGCCTCTGCCGCGGCGGCCGCAGGGAAAGACCCGCGGCTGAGCACGGAAAGCGTCACGCGGCTCTACGGCCGCAGCTTCCGTCTGGGTGCCACAAGAGTCGAAAACTTTGCGGACTGTGCCTTCGGCTATTTCTGCCGCTACGGCCTGAAGGCTGAGGCGCGGAAACCGGCGGAGTACACAGCGATGGAGATGGGCACCTTCATGCATTATGTGCTGGAGAAGGTCGCCGGGGAGGTCCGCCGGCTAGGCGGCTTTGCTGCCGTCGCCGACGAAACGCTGGAGGAACTGACGGAACGCTATGTGAAGGAATTTATTGAGACCGAGCTGAATGGCTTTGCGGAAAAGTCCCCCCGGTTTATCCACATGTTCCGACGCCTTGTGCAGGAGACCCGGACCGCGGTGCGGGACATGGCGGCTGAGCTGCGTTACTCCGGCTTTGCGCCGCTGGGCTTTGAGCTGAACTTCGGTGACCGGGAGGCCCTGCCCCCGGTGGAGTTCGGGCATGGTCAGGACAAGGTCGTGCTCAACGGCGTGGCCGACCGAGTGGACGGCTGGCGGGACGGCAACACCCTGTACCTCCGGGTGGCGGACTACAAGTCCGGCACGAAGACCTTCTCCTTCTCCGACGTATACAATGGCAAGGGTATGCAGATGCTGCTGTATCTGTTTGCCCTGACCGGCCCGGCCGGGGTCGCCCCGGCGGCACTGCCTGCCGAGGCACTGGACGGGGTCACGGAGATTTTGCCGGCGGGCGTGGAATATATCCCGCTGCGGGGAAAATATGTTACCGTGGCCGGACAGGCCAATGAGGAGGACGGGCGGAAAAAGCAGCTGGCCGGCCTGCGCCGCAGCGGCATGCTGCTGAACGACCAAGCGGTACTGGACATCTGGGACAGCAGCCCGGACAAACGCTTCAGCCCGCTGAACCCACAGCTGCGCAGTGACCGTATCCCTGAGCGGCTGGCGAACCTGGAGCAGATGAACGCCCTGGGCAGGCACATTGATGAATACCTGCAGAACATGGCCGCCGAACTGCGGGCCGGCAGCATTGGCATCTCGCCCCGGGCCGACAACGGGAAGACTGCCTGCGAGCATTGCGACTATGCGGAGGTCTGCGGCTTCCGGGATAAAAAGGATGCCCGTGTGCGGCCGATGCAGTCGGTGACCGCCCTGCAGCTCTGGGACCTTCTGGGGGTTGCGGAGACGAAGCAGGAAAATGACACGCAGAATACACAGAAAGGAGACGCAGAATAATGGCATTTGCACCGACAGAGGCCCAGGAACAGGCCATGAGCTATCGGGAAAGCTCCGTGCTCGTATCCGCCGGCGCCGGCAGCGGGAAGACCCGCGTGCTGGTCGAGCGTCTCATCCGACGGGTAAAGGACCCGGAATCCCCCGCAGATATCGATGATTTTCTCATCATTACCTATACCCGCGCGGCCGCCAGCGAGCTGCGTGGCCGCATCATGGAGGACCTGGCCAAGGCCATTGCCGAGGACCCGGGCAACCGCCCGCTGCGGCGGCAGAACGCACTGGTCAGCCGCGCCCCCATCGGCACCATCCACAGCTTTTGCTCCGGCATCCTGCGGGAAAACTGTGCCGAGGTTAACCTCGCGCCGGACTTTAAGGTGATGGAGGAGGACCGTGCCACCACGATGAAGGCCGCTGCCCTGACCCGTGTGCTGGAGGAATGCTACAGTGAGCCCGAGAAGCACCCGGGCTTTACCGAGCTGGTCGACACCGTAAGCACCGGCCGCGATGACACGGACCTGTTTGAACTGACTCTTGCCCTGTATGAAAAAATGCAGAGCCATGCGCGCCCCCTCGCATGGGCCCGTGCGCAGGTGGAAGCCATGCGCAGCATCGGCGAGGATGTGGCACAGTCCGCCTGGGGCCGTGCGCTGATGGAGTATGCCCTGCGGCGTGCCTGCTCCGGACACAGACGCCTGCAGGCCCTGTATGAAGAGCTTTCCGACCCCTGCTATGACCTGCCCGGAAAGAAAAAGGGGACCGTCGAACCGGCCTATGCCTCTTTCTGCAGCAGCCTGCAGGTCACACTGGAAAACCTTGATGCATTTCTGCACGCCCTGACGGAGGAGGGCTGGGATGCCGCCGCACGGGCTGCCAAAATTGAGTTTCCCCGGGCAACCATGCCGCGGGAAAACAAAAACCCGGACCTCACGCTGTCCGAGCAGGCAAAAACTGTGCGGAAGAGCGTGAAGGCCTCCACGGACAAACTGCCCGAGCTGTTCTTTGCCCCGTCTGCCGAGCTGGCGGAGGATATGCGGCAGTCTGCCCCTGTTATGGAGGCGCTGGTGGACCTGGTGGAGGCCTTTACCCGTGCCTATGCCGCCGACAAGCGGCGGGCCTCCGTGGTCGACTATGCCGACCTGGAGCATTTTGCCGCGGAACTGCTGACGGATGAAGACGGGAACGCAACCGAGCTGGCCCGCAGTCTGTCCACCCGTTACGTGGAGATCATGGTGGACGAATACCAGGATGTCAGCGAGGTGCAGAACGCGATCTTCCGCGCCATCTCCCGGGACGGGCAGAACCTGTTCTTTGTGGGCGACGTGAAGCAGTCCATTTACGGCTTCCGGCTGGCTGACCCCACGATCTTCACCGCTGTAGAGCAGCGCTATGAGGCTGACCACACGCAGGGAAAGGTCATCCGCATGCAGGACAATTTCCGCTCCCGCCGGGAGATCATTGACTGCGTAAACGCCGTGTTCAGCCTCTGCATGAGCCCGGACATGGGCGCGGTGGACTACCGCGAGGGGCATAGCCTGCGCTGCGGCTCGACGGCCCCGGATGCCGTTGAAGTGCCGGAGCTTCTGCTGGTGGAAACGGCTCCGCCGGACATTCTGCACCCGGAAGACATTCCCCTGACGAAGGACGAACAGGAGGCCATGGCTGTGGCGGAGCAGATCCGCGCGCTGACCGACCCGACCACAGGCCGCTACACCTGCGGCGATATTGCGATTTTGCTGCGCTCGGTCAACCCCCGGGCAGCCATATTTGCGGACGTACTGGGCCGCTACGGCATTCCGGTTTCTGCCGGCAACAGCCTGGATTATTTCGCCTGCCTGGAGGTCTGCGCGATCACGGCTCTGCTGACGGTCACGGACAACCCCCACCAGGATATTCCCCTGACGACCGTTCTGCTGTCGCCGCTCTTCGGCTTTACACCGGATGAGCTGGCAACGGTACGCGCAGGGGACAGGGACAACGACCTGTTCACCGCCCTGCTTCACGCAGGGGAAACGGCCGGGGGCGAGCTGGCCGGGAAGCTGGACTATTTTCTGGAGCACCTGCGGGTCTTCCGCGCGGCCGCCCCGGACCTGGAGCTTTCGGAGCTCATCCGCTTCTTCTACACGGAGCTGGATGCCCCCGCAATCTACAGTGCCATGCCGGAGGGACAGCGCCGCTATGAAAACCTGATGGTCCTTCCGCAGCTGGCCGACCGCTTTCTCGCCACCGGCCAGGCCGACCTGCACCGCTTCGTGCTGTGGCTGGCGCGCATGGCGGACGGCAAGGGCACAGTCAGCACAGGGGCTAAGGAGAGCAGCGCCGTACAGATCATGACGATACACAAGTCCAAGGGCCTGGAATTCCCCGTGGTGTTTCTCTGCGGCACGGGCCACAGCTTTAACGAGGCCGACACCTCCGAACGTATCCTGCTGCACAAGGAGCTGGGCTTCGGGCCCTTCCGCCTGGACCGCGAAAAGCGGCTGAAGTACCAGACCCTGTCCCGTGCCGCGATCTCCCGCCGGATGACCGAGGAGATGCGCTCGGAGGAGATGCGCGTGCTCTATGTGGCGATGACCCGGCCGAAGGAGCGGCTGTTTATTACCGCAGCGGACACGGCAAACGGACTGGACAAACTGGAGCAGGAGGCGATAGCCGCCGCAGGGGATGGCTTTATCGATCCGGAACAGCTGCTGGAGAAGAGGGATTATCTCCACTGGCTGATGTACGCCGCGACCGCCGACGGGGAGCAGCATATCCATGTATCACGCACCCCCGCGCCTGTCGCACCGGTCGCCGATGCGGAGGAGGCCTTTGCCGCTGCCGCGGAGTGGTCCCCTGCGGAAGGCAGCGAACAGACGGAAGCCTTTGCTGCACAGCTGGGGTTCCGCTATCCCTATGCGGAAGCGGTCACGCTGCCCTCCAAGATCACGGCAACCGAGCTCAAGGGAGGGGAAGGATCCGAAGCGGAAAAAGATGAAGAGGCCGCCCCGGCAGAGCTGCTCAGCCACCCGAAAAAGACCTTTTCCGCCTTTCCCGAGCCGGATTTTGCCAAAAAGAAGAGGCCGCTCACCGGAGCAGCCCTGGGTACGGCAACACACCGTGTCCTGCAGCATATCCGCCTGGACCACACCGGGACGGCTGCAGCGGTTGCCGAAGAAATTGCCCGCCTGCAGGCGGAGAAGTACCTTACCGCGGAGGAGGCTGCCGCAGTACGGCCGGAAGCCATCGTGCAGCTTTTCGCCTCCTCTGTCGGCCGGCGTATGCTCCGCGCCGATCGGCTGCACAGGGAGTTTAAGTTTTCCCTGCTCTGCACAGCGGACGAGCTGCTGCACACCGGAGGTGATGAGGAGCTGCTGCTGCAGGGTGTTATGGACTGCATTCTGGAGGAGCAGGGCGAGATCACGATCCTGGATTACAAAACCGATTACGTCGGTCTGCCGGAGGTTCTGGCCGAACGCACCGAGTATTACACCGGCCAGCTGCGCACCTATGCCCTTGCCGCCGAACGGATCTTCGGAAAGCCGGTGAAGGAGTGTATCCTGTTCTTCCTCCGCAGCAATCTGGAGGTTAAGGTGAAACGGTGACCGACAGGCACGAAAGAGCCCGGGCGCACATCGGAGCAAACAAAGGAACAGGAGTCCCGGCGATATGGTTTGGGTGCCGCTCGATTCGTTTTGGGTGCCGCTGAGGGAACGAAAAAATCGCCGGAAAAAAAGAGGAGAATTGATCAATATATTTGATATTATTATCACCTTGTGATAAAATTGGTTTGTTATTCTTTGTTCAATCCGTGTATTGCATTGAAGAAAGGAAAAAAAAGACAAAAGAAAGAGGTATCGCAATGAAAAAACACTCGCACTCATTCTCGCAGTCCTCATGCTGGCCGCACTCAGCTCCGTTGCCATGGCAGCAGAACTTGATGGCTTCAAGGGCGACTATCTGATGGGTACCGGTTCTGCAACCGGCAACTATTACAACTTCGGCAGCGCTCTTACTTCCGTGGTCAACAAGGTCACCGGCGCTTCCATCACCGTTAACGCCACCGGCGGCTCCACCGAGAACGCACGCCTCCTCGGCGAAGAAGACAATGAGTTCGCACTCATCCAGTCCGACGTTTTCAGCTATGCTCATGATGGCATCGAGCTCTTCGAGGGCAGCCCCATCACCAACTTCCAGGCCGTTACCGCATGCTACCCCGAAATGGTTCAGATGATCGTCCGCAAGGATTCCGGCATCAACTCTGTTGCCGATATGGCCGGTAAGAAGATCTGCGTTGGCGCTGTCGGTTCCGGCTATGAAGTTGCCGCACGCCAGATCCTTGGCATCTACGGCATGACCTATGACGATATCGACGAAGTCTTTGCTGACCAGGCAACCGCTAAGAACGGCGTTCAGGACGGCACTCTCGACGGTATGTTCCTCTGCTCCGGCTACCCCAATGCAAACATGGTCGAACTCTCCCTCTCCGGCAAGATCGAACAGCTCTCCATCGATGATGAGCACATGGCTCTGCTTCTCGAGAAGTATCCGTTCTATTCCGAGTTCACTCCTGCATCCGATGAGTACAATCTCGGACATCCTGTCACCTCTGTTGCCGTTAAGAGCATGCTCGTATGCCTTGACTCCTTCACCGAGGACGAGATCTACACCCTCACCAAGGCTATCTACGAAAATCTTGCAGAGATCCAGGAAATCAATGCAAAGGCCAATTACATGAGCCTTGAAGACGCTCTTTCCGGTATCCCCAGCGATCTGCACCCCGGTGCTGCTAAGTACTACACCGAGATGGGCATCGAGCTCCCCGATTATCTTAAGTAAAGCATGATCAAATGGGCAGAGCTTTTGTTCTCTGCCCATTTTCTTTAATTCAACTTACAGGAGGCAGCTATGGCTCTGTTTAAGAAAAAGAATGCTCCGGTCGAGGATATCAAGCTGGATGAGATCGACCGCGAGTCCAAATATAAACTCTTTAATCCCCTTGGCGACAGGATCATCATGGTGCTGCTTACCTGCTGGGCGCTTTTCCAGCTGTATGCGTCCATTTCCAACAAGGTTCCTTTACAGATCCTGCGCTATACGCACCTTGGATGCGCAATATCCATGGCCTTTATCCTTTATCCTGCAACAAAGAAGTCTGACCGCCGCAAACTTCCGTTTTACGATGTCATTCTCGCTCTGGCCTTTATCTGCGTTGCCGCATATTTCATTATCAACTATAAGCCCCTTCAATTCCGCGCCGGTGCCTACACCCAGCTGGATGTTTTTATGGCCGGCCTTGGAATTGCATTGGTTCTTCTCGCATGCTGGCGCGTTGTTGGCCCTCCTATTGTTATCATCGCAACCTGTTTCATTATCTACGGTCTGGTGGGCAAATACCTGCCCAGCTTCCTTCATCACCGTGGTTTTAAGCTGAAACGCATTATTACCCATCTGTTTATTACTACCGAAGGTGTAATCGGTAACCCGCTCGGTGTTTGCTCAACCTACATCTTCCTGTTCATTTTGTTTGGCGCATTTCTGGAAAAAACCGGCGTTGGTCAGTTCTTTATCGACCTTGCTAACTCACTGGCCGGCTGGGCATCCGGCGGCCCTGCAAAAGTGGCCGTTCTGTCATCTGCTCTGCAGGGCACAGTATCCGGTTCTTCCGTTTCTAATACAGTATCTACGGGTTCTTTCACCATTCCGATGATGAAATCTTTGGGATATGAACCTGAGTTTGCCGGTGCCGTCGAAGCTGCCGCTTCGACAGGTGGCCAGATCATGCCGCCTGTTATGGGCTCGGCAGCATTTCTGATTTCCGAAACCTGCGGTGTCCCTTACCGTCAGTTAATGCTCGTCGCGATCATCCCCGCCCTGCTCTATTTCACCGGTATCTGGGTAAGTATCCATCTCGAAGCCAAGCGTCTCGGACTGAAAGGACTGCCGAAAGATAAGCTGCCTAAGATGTGGCCGCTGATCCGTGACCGCGGTCACCTGATCATTCCGCTTGTCACCATTGTTGTTCTGATGCTGCAGGGCTTTACCATTACCCGTGCTGCTCTTATTGGCTGTGTGACGTGCATTGTTGTACCTTTCCTCCGTAAAGGTACACGTGTTAAGTTCCTCAGCATTTTCTCCGCACTGCCGCAGGCAGCCCGCAGCGTGATCTCCGTTGCTACGGCATGCTCCACGGCCGGTATCATTATCGGCATGGTAACACTGACAGGTCTTGGTCAGCGCATTGGTGCCGGTATATTCGACCTTGTCGGAAACAGTGTATTCCTTGCCCTTGTATGCGCAATGTTCACTTCGCTGATCCTCGGTATGGGCGTATCTACCACATCCAATTACCTGATCACATCGACCATTGCCGCACCCATCCTTGTTAAGGCAGGCATCCCTATGCTGGCTTCTCATATGTTCTGCTTCTATTTTGGTATAGTAGCCGATATAACCCCGCCTGTTGCTCTCGCCGCTTATGCAGGCTCTGCCATTGCAAAGGGGAATGCTTTTAAGACGGGTGTAAACGCAACAAAGCTTGCCATTGCAGCATTCCTTATCCCATATATGTTTGCGCTGAATCCCAAAATGATCCTCATTGGCGGTACTCTGCTTGATGCCCTGCCCATGATCATTACAGCCATTATTGGTCTAGTAGGCATAGGTGCCGGCTTTATCGGATACCTCAACGGAAAGCTGAATCCTATTCTGCGTGTTGTTTCATTCGCGGGCGGTCTGTGCATGGTTATTCCCGGCACGGTAACAGATATCATTGGTATCGTCATCATCGCTGCAGTATGGGCTATTGTCCGCTTAAACGCTAAGCGTTCCGAAAAGACAGCATAAACATATTTTCATTTTAAAGTTAAGCAGACCGCAAAGCTACAGCTTTGCGGTCTGCTATTAAGGAATACTATGAATACAATTCGAGTTGAATACACCGTCGCAGTCGGTGATTACCGCATGGCTTCATACTATGCGTTGTTCCTGCGGCATCGCAAGCCGCTGCTTTTCATGTTTATTGTTGTCATCGGGGCAATCCTGTATGCCTCTGCCGCGTTATTGGGCGTGGGAAGTGCAAATCCCC
>JAZRWD010000168.1:0-15731 GCA_045599525.1 Candidatus Limivicinus sp.
TGGAGACGCTTGATCTGAACGTCCATGACAGCATCCGTGTTGAGAACCATGTTGTCGTTACGGAGAGCAAACTGAGCAAAACGTTCCTTGTTTTCCTTCTTGATGCTGTTGACGCGGGCAAGAACATCACGGTCGCTTGCAAACTTGCGCAGATCACCCAGCACTTCGGGCTTGGTCATATACTCATCACTGCCCAGCAGATCGCAGATAAGGCCGTGCAGACCGGGGTTGATCTGAGAGAGCCAACGACGATGGTCAATGCCGTTGGTGACATAGGTAAAGCGTTCAGGACGCAGCTGATAGATGTCATTGAACAGGTCGTCCTTGAGGATCTGGCCGTGCAGCTTGGATACACCGTTGACCATATAGCAGGTCGCAAGGCACATATTTGCCATGTGGACCTGATTGTCGCGTACGATGCTGTTCTTGCCAACGCGGGCATCCTGACCGAACTTTTCGACCAGCCATGCGCACCAGCGCTTGTTGATTTCACAGGTAATCTCCCAGATGCGCGGAAGCAGAGTCTGGATGAGGTTCTGCGGCCATTTTTCCAGAGCTTCGGACATAACCGTGTGGTTAGTATAGGCTACGCTATCCTTTACAATGTTCCAGGCCTTATCCCAGCCCATGTTGAACTGGTCCATGAAAATGCGCATCAGTTCGGGAATGACCATAGTCGGGTGGGTATCGTTGATCTGAATGACATGCTTTTCGGCAAAGTTGGCGAGAGTGCCGTACTTGGCCATATGCTTGCGGACGATATCCTGTGCGGAGGCAGAGACGAAGAAGTACTGCTGCTTCAGACGAAGGGTTTTGCCTTCGATGTGGTCATCGGCAGGATAAAGAACCTTTGCGATAACCTCTGCCATGGTGCGGGCTTCAAGGCTCTTTACATATTCGCCTTCAAAGAAGCGATACATATCGAGCTCGTTGGAACTCTGAGCGTCCCACAGGCGCAGAGTATTGATACGGTCAGCACCGTAACTGGCAATCAGCATATCACGGGGAACAGCAATAACGGAGGTATAACCGGTGTGCTCAGCGGAATAATGACCAAAAGCATCCCACTTCGGAGAGATCTGGCCACCGAAACGGACCTCAACGGTCTCGTCATAACGGGGGACCAGCCAGCTTTCGGAGGCTGCACGCCAGCTGTCGGCGGTTTCGGTCTGCATGCCGTTGCTGATGACCTGACGGAACATACCAAGCTCATAGCAGATAGAGTAGCCGGCTGCGTTCATGCCGACAGTGGCCATACTGTCCATGTAGCATGCGGCAAGACGGCCAAGACCGCCGTTGCCCAGACCGGCATCGGGTTCGGCCTCAAAAATATCAGTCGCGTTGCGGCCGAGATCTTCCAAAGCACCGATAACCGCTTCGGAAACACCCAGGTTAAAGGCGTTCTTCATCAGGCTGCGGCCCATTAAGAATTCCATGGACATATAATGGACTTCTTTGCTTTGATCGTTCTTATCTTTAACGGCAAGGATGCGGCTCATGAGCTCACGGATCACGATTGCCGTGGCCTGAAAGACCTGCTCGTCGGTTGCGGTTTCACTGGTTACGGCAAAGTAAGCACACAGCTTGTCTTCAATAGCGCTGCGGAATTCGTCGCGGGAAATCTGACTTGTCATGTGTAATCCTCAATTCATAAAAAATATAGGGAGTGTATCAGGGAGTATAAAACTGAATAAAATCGCCGGAAAGAGGCAGAATTAAACAGAATACCTGTAAAGAAAATATTCCGGTTATTACCGGTTATAAAGGGACATTGCTTTATCTGCACCCTGCAGAACGAAGCATTCAAGTGCATCGGCAGCCCGTAACGCGCAAGCGTTCACGGTTTCTCTTTCTGCAGTGGAAAAGTGACCCAGGACCCAGTCGGCCAGGTCGTAATCCGGGTGAGGCGGTGAGCCAACACCTAAACGGAAACGGGGAAAGTTCTGCGAACCTGTGCGGGCAATGATACTTTTGAGCCCGTTGTGTCCGCCGGCAGAACCACTTGTACGGATACGAAGTTGCCCGGGGGATAAGGAAATCTCATCCGACACGACAAGAATACGTTCCGGCGGAATCTTGTAGAAGCGCATGGCTTCGGCAACGGCATCGCCGGAGTTATTCATGTAGGTCTGCGGTTTCATCAGAAGAACGGATTCCTGACCAAAGGAACAGACGGCCGTTAGAGCGTGAAAACGAAGACGGTCAATGCTTATCCCTTTTTTCTCTGCCAGAGTATCCGCGGTGATGAAACCGGCATTATGCCGGGTGCCATCGTATTGCCTGCCGGGATTACCGAGAAATACAATAATCCATGCAGGTGCGGCGGTTTTGTGGAAAAACATAAATCAGTCGAAGATAGAGGAGATAGATACCTCTCCGGCAATACGGCGGATCGCTTCGGCAAAAACAGGAGCAGAGGCGCGATAGTGGATCCTGTCGCTTACCGGCTTGTCAACAGGGTAAGGAATAGTATCCAGAAGAAGGAGTTCCTTGATGCAGCTGTTGTTGATTCGCTCCAGTGCGGGACCGGAGAGAACACCGTGCGTTGCACAGGCGTAGACTTCCTTTGCACCACCCAGCTCCTTGATGGCTTTGGCTGCGCCGCAGAGGGAACCGGCGGTGTCGACCATGTCATCCAGGAGAATGCAGGTCTTGCCTTCAACATTACCGATAATATTCATGACCTCGGACTGATTGGCCTTTTCACGACGTTTATCGACGATAGCCATATTCATGCCGAGCTTCATGGAAAAGCTGCGGACACGGGCAGTGCTGCCAACGTCCGGAGAGACGATCATAACATCTTCGTTTCCTTTACCGAAAATGTCGATGTAGTGGCGTGCAAACAGGTTTCCGCCGGCCAGATTGTCAACAGGGATATCAAAGAAGCCCTGAATCTGTGCGGCGTGAAGGTCCATGGTCAGGACGCGGTCTGCGCCTGCGGCGGTAATCAGATTAGCGACCAGCTTGGCGGAGATGGGGTCACGGCTCTTGGCCTTGCGGTCCTGACGGGCGTAACCGAAATAAGGGATAACAGCGGTGATACGGCCGGCAGAGGCACGACGCATAGCGTCGATCATAACCAGCAGTTCCATCAGACTGTCGTTAACATGGGTGCAGGTCGGCTGGACAAGGAAAACGTCCTTTCCGCGGACCGGCTCGTATACGGAAACAGAGCATTCACCATCGGCAAACTGAGAAACAGAGCATTTACCCATTTCAATGCCGAGTTCTGCGCAGATGCTCTCTGCCAGGGGGCGGTTCGAATTGCCGGTGAAAACTTTGATGCCATCGCAATGTGAGATCATTCTAGTCTCCTTATTAAATTAGAAAAACCGTTTTAATCGTGATGATTATGATATTTTTGCAACAATATGCAATACAGGACAATACGCCATGCTGCGGTAGTTTACCATAGAAAAACAGGGAAAGTAAAGGGTAAAAAGCGCTGAATATTAGGAAAAAATCTGATTTACAAGTAAAAGGTATTTGTGTATAATACTAAAGTTACCAAAAAAACGATGATTTAAAGGAAAAAACGTAATAATGCTTGAATTTGAAGAATATAAGGTAAAGCTCAACGATATAAAACCAATGCTTGAAGTGCTGAAGGATGCTCTTCGGCTGGAGGCAGGAAAAAAGGAAATCGAAGAACTGGAAGCAGCCAGTGAGCGAGAAGGCTTCTGGAACGACGTGGATAAATCCCGCAAGGTTCAGATGCGTCTGAAGACTCTGAAGAACCGCAGCGAGAATTACGATAAGCTCTGCACTTCCTGGGACGATATGTATACAATGTGCGAAATGGCCCTGGAGGAAAACGATGACAGCATGCTGCCGGAGTTGGTTTCTGAATTCGATGCCTTTAAGGAAAAGGTTGAAGCGACCCGTCTTGGCACTCTGCTTACCGGCGAATATGACGCAAACAATGCCATTCTGACCTTCCATGCAGGCGCAGGCGGTACCGAAGCACAGGACTGGGCATCTATGCTTTACCGTATGTATAATATGTGGGCCGATCGCCACGGCTATAAAGTCAAGGTAATGGATTACATGGACGGTGATGAAGCCGGCCTGAAGAGTGCTACCATCATGATCGAGGGCGACAATGCCTACGGCTTCCTGAAAAGTGAGCATGGCATTCATCGTCTGGTCCGTGTGTCTCCGTTCGATGCGGCGGGCCGCCGTCACACATCCTTTGCTGCTGTTGAAGTAATGCCGGAAATCAGTGACAATAGTGAGATTGAACTGCGTGAAGAAGATCTGAAGATGGATGTATACCGTTCCTCCGGTGCAGGTGGACAGAAGGTTAACAAGACCTCCTCTGCAGTGCGTCTTACCCATATCCCGACCGGCATCGTTGTTGCCAGCCAGGTGGAGCGCAGCCATTTTCAGAACCTGGAAAACTGCAAGAACATGCTGAGAGCCCGACTGGCAGAAATTAAAGAACGCGAGCATCTGGAAAAGATCAGTGATATTAAGGGCGTTCAGATGAAGATCGAATGGGGTAGCCAGATCCGCTCCTACGTATTTATGCCCTATCAGCTGGTTAAGGACCATCGTACAGATTTTGAGAACGGAAACATCCAGAATGTAATGGATGGCGATCTTGATGGTTTCATCAGTGCATTCCTTTCTATGCGCGCAGCAAAATGAACATAAAGCGAACAATCTGCTCGTCCCTTGAATTGGGCGGATGTTTGGTATATAATCCCCAGAGCATGGCAAAACACTAAAGAAACAAAAAAGGAAGAACAAACATGAGTGCATCAACAGAACGCAAGGTGCGCAAGGAAGCTCTTGCCGCCGGCACAGACAGAAAGACCCTGCTGAAGCAGGAAGAAGAACTGAGAAAGAAAAAGGCAAAGACCAAATGGACGGTCGGCAGCATTCTTGCTGTTATCCTGGTAGTTGCTATTCTGATTGCCGGTTCTACCATCCCGTACACGGCAACGACTGCTGTAACCATTAAAGACGCAAAATACACCCCGGCAGAGGTAAATTACTATGTCGGAGCCCAGTATGCAAACTTTCTGAATACCTATGGCAGCTATGCAAGCTATTTCGGCCTGGATACCCAGTACGGCATTTCCGGCCTTGCTGCACAGGAATACACCGAAGGGACCAGCTGGCTGGATTACTTCACCGAAATGGCCCTTGAACAGATGACCCAGATCAAGGCTCTTTGCGATTACGCCAAGGCAAATGGCATTAGCCTGACGGCAGAAGAGACCCAGTCCGTCGATGCTGAGTTTACCGAACTGGAAACTAGCGTAAAGAACTATGGTTATGCCAGCGCAGATGCTTACTTCACGGCAAACTATGGTACCGGCGTTACGGCTAAGGTCGCCCGCACCTGCCTGCTGGACAGCCAGCTTGCCAGCAAGGCATACACAAGCTATCAGGAATCTCTGACCTATACGGACGAAGAACTGGAAGAGTACTATCAGGGTCTTGAAGGCGCAGATGACTACTTCACCTATGTATATTACACTGTTCCCGCAGAAACAGTCACCGAGACTGATGAAGAAGGCAATGAGACTTCCGCGGTAAACGAGGAGACTATGGCTGCCGCAAAGGCAAAGGCTGAAGAGATCCTTGCCGCTTATAACAAGGCCAAGACCGGCAGTGTCGAAGAAAAGCTGAACGCAGCAGTGGCATCGGTTGCTGATGGTGAGACGGCCTACGAAACGACCACCAGAGGCGGTAGCCTGAACAGTGCCTATGCGGAATTCCTGAAGGGTGCATCTACCGCAGGTGAAGCAACCGTCGTAGAAAATGCTGCCTCCACCGGCTATGTTGTTGTGGCCTTTGAAAGCAGAGAAGATAACCACTACAACACCAAGAGCTTCCGCCATATCCTGATTCAGGCAGAGGCAGACGAAGAAGGCAATTACACCGACGAAGCAATGCAGATTGCCCGCGACAGACTGGCAGAAATTGAAGCCGAGTATAATGACGGGGACAAGACCGAGGAAAGCTTTGCAGAACTGGCAAACACCTATTCCGAGGACGGCGGCTCCAATACCAACGGCGGCCTGTACGAGAATGTGTACAAGGGACAGATGGTAGACTCCATCAACAGCTTCCTGTTTGAAGAGAACCACAAGCCCGGCGATGTGAAGGTCTGCGAAGGCCGTTCCTCCGGTTATGCAGGCTATCATCTGGTCTATTTTGTTGGCGAAGGTGAACTGTACAGCAATTATCTGGCCAGAAACGAAAAAACCAGCGAAGAAATGGAAAACTGGCTGCAGAGTGTCACGGAAGGCTATGAGGCGAACACCAATCACTTTGGTTATCGCTATGTAGGCAAGTAATTCCGTAAATGGAGCAGACAAAACTGGAACGGATCAACGCTCTTGCAGCGTTGGCCAGGCAGCGTGAGCTTACGGCAGAAGAGCTTTCCGAGCGCGATACCCTGCGGAAAGAATATATTGCCGAGTGGCGCCAGGGGGTAATCGGGGTATTGGAAAATACCTATGTGATGACCCCGGATGGAAAAAAGCATAAGCTGCAGAAAAAGGGCGAATTACCCATTAAAGACTAATAAAAAGAACCGGACCTGAAAAAATCAGGAACGGTTCTTTTTCTTGTTCGTTCGGTGCAGCAGAACCGGACAAAGCCGTGCTGCTGCGGATCAATCCTTATACACACGGGGAACCCGTTTGGAGACTGCGCAGAGAAGCTCGTAGGGGATTGTACCGGCCAGCTCTGCCAGCGTACAGATGTCATTCTGCGGACCCCAGATTTCAACCTCACTGCCGACGTCAATACCGTTTTTCCCCGAAAGGTCAGCCATGCACATGTCCATACAAATGGAACCGACCTGGGGAACAGGACCGTCGGCTGTGGCAAAATGGCACTTGTTTGACAGAATACGGGGAAGACCATCTGCGTAACCGATAGCCAGAACGCCGATCCGGGTATGCCCGGAGGTCTGAAAGCGACGCCCGTAGCTGACGCTGACACCTGCCTCGTAATGCTTGATCGTGCTGACCGTTGTCACAAGGCGCATACAAGGTTTCAGACCGAGACGGCGGGTGGAATCGCCGTAGCCGTAAAGAAGGAGACCGGGGCGGACCATATCCAGACACATTTCCGGGTGGAAGGCAACCGCACCGCTGTTAGCACAGTGACGGATCGCAAAGGTAATATCTCCCCTTTCCTGAACGGCGTTAATCACCCGCATAAAGAGGGAAAACTGCTCCTGGGTGTAGGCAGCGGATTCTATGGATTCCGGTTCGTCGGAAACTGAAAAATGTGTGTAGATTCCTTCATGCTGAAGACCGGGTAGCGTACAGGAACGGATGATGTTGTCAACGCCGTCGTCAAACTGAGCTCCGCTGCAGAGAAAACCCAGACGCGACATGCCGGTATCCAGCTTAATGTGGGTCTTCAGCGTTTTCCCGATGGCTGTTGCTGCACGGGAGTATTCCAGTGCCTTGGCCAGACAGGTGACCGTTTGCGTGATGTTATTGGCAATCAGAACAGAGGTATACTCATAAGGTGTGTGCCCTAAGATCAGAATCGGCATGTGAATACCGGCACAGCGCAGTTCCAACGCTTCATCCAGACAGCTAACGGCGAGATAATCGGCGCCGGCTTCCTGCAGAAGACGGGCGACCGTAACGGCTCCATGCCCGTAGGCGTCAGCCTTTACCACGCCTAAAAAGCGACAGCCTTCCGGGAGTGAAGCGCGAATCGCCTGATAGTTCTGCCGGATATTGCTGAGACTGACCTCGGCCCAGGTGCGTTTCTGTAAGTAATCCATAATGACTTACTCCGATGTTAATGCGGTCTGATTGACTGACTGCTGTTCGTGGATCTTTTTCTGCCAGCACTTATGGCACATGGCAACGTAGCTGTCATTCCCGCCCAGGAAGACCTGGCTTCCCTCGGTAATGACGTTCCCGTTGGCGTCGATGCGCGCATTGACGGTAGCTTTTCGTCCGCAGGAGCAGACGGTCTTGATTTCTGTGATGGAATCTGCCAACTCCATGAGGCGGGCAGAGCCGGGGAAAAAATGAGTGAGGAAATCGGTACGAAGGCCGAAGCATAAAACCGGAAGGTTCTCTTCATCGACCAAGCTGCGAAGCTGTTCAATCTGGGCTGTGGTAAAGAACTGTGCTTCATCGGCGATGATTACGTTATGCCTGCCGACCTTTTTATACTCTTCGGTGATATCCTGCTCAGGCGTGATGACCTGCGCATGACGTTCAAGCCCGATACGGCTGCGGATGATATCTGCGCCGTCACGCGTATCGGTGCTGGGCTTTATTAACCATACGCTCATGCCGAGTTCTTCGTAATTGAACTGAGTGATGAGCGCCTGGGCGGATTTTGAGGAACCCATTGCACCGTATTTGAAATATAGTTTTGCCATTTCTGCCTCCCAAAATCAGGGCTCGTCACGAATCGTGTCCAGATGAGCCCGAACGCGCTGTATAACCATTTCCAGTGCAACAAGATTGTGGCCGCCAACCGGAATGATAATGTCAGCATTCCGCTTGCTGGGCTCAACAAAACGCTCGTGCATTGGCTTTACGGTGGTCAGATACTGTTCTACGACACTCTCAAGGCTGCGGCCGCGTTCACGCACGTCTCTGATAATACGGCGAAGAATGCGGACATCGGCATCCGTATCCACAAACAGCTTAATATCCATCAGGCTGCACAGGGACGGATTCTCAAAAATCAGGATTCCTTCCACGATGATAACACGGGAGGGGTGAATGACGACGGTCTCTTCGGACCGGTCGTGAGCAGCATAGTCGTAGACCGGGCATACGACATCTTTCCCGGCCTTCAGATCGACCAGGGCCTGAATGAGCAGCTCAGTTTCAAACGCATCCGGATGGTCATAATTCAGCTTTGCGCGTTCATCATAGGTCATGTGATGGTGCGCTTTATAGTAATTATCGTGATAGATTACGGTAACATCTTCGCCGAAGCGGCGGACCAGTTCCCTTGTAATGGTAGTTTTACCGCTTCCGGAACCTCCGGCGATGCCGATGATCATAATGTCGTTCATGTATGTACCTCCCTGAAGTAAAGAACGATAAAATCGCTCCGGGAATTCCTGCTGCGTAGATTTTAGCACAGAACAGAGGCTGTTTCAAGACCGGGGGAAAATGGGGCCAATGTGTAAAAATTTATCCCACAGGTAGAAATTCAGGAAAAAATCCTGTATAGTAATTGTAGAAAACCAAAAAGAAAGAAGTGAAGAAAAATGAATCCTTACGGTGCGTATAACTCGGGCTCATCGTTCTACGGCCAGCCTGCCGTGAGCCGCAGCACCTATGCGGCAAAACGTTCGGCTGGATGGCGCTGGGGCTGCTTACGACCTTTGCTGTGGCGGTGGCCACACTGTTTTCCGGTGCAATCCGCTACACCTGCAGTGGTATGATACCCTTTATTCTTGCCCTGGCAGAAATTGCTGTAGTATGGGTGCTGTCAGGACGGATCCATACGATGACGCTTGCTTCAGCAAGAGGAATGTTTTTCCTTTATGCAGTCCTCAACGGATTGACAATGAGCAGTCTGCTGGTTATCTATTCCCTTGGCTCACTGATTCTCGTTTTTGGCATGACGTCTCTGTATTTTGGCATCATGGCGGTCTATGCCTGGTTTACCAAAGCGGACCTGAGTTATATCCGTCCGGTGCTTGTCGGCGGACTGGTGGTAATGCTCCTCTGGCTGCTGCTGTCTCTGCTGTTCAGACTTCCCGGCAATTCCCGGATCATGTGCACGCTTGGCGTATTGCTATTTGTCGGCTTTACGGCATACGATACACAGAAGATCCGGCAGAATTATGACTATTACTGCAATGAACCGGAACTGCTGGAAAAGGCATCGGTCTTCTGTGCGCTGCAGCTGTATCTGGACTATATCAATCTGTTTTTGTATCTGCTTCGCCTGTATGGCAAGCGTAAAAATTAATCGTTTATTGAGAAAAGGAGAAAGAATATGGCAAACATCCCCACCCCTCACATCAGCGCCCCCGAAGGGGCTTTTGGGAAAACCGTCCTGATGCCCGGCGACCCGTTGCGTGCAAAATTCATTGCAGAGACGTTTCTGGAAAACCCGGTGCTGGTTAACAATGTCCGCGGTGTTCAGGGCTATACCGGAACATGGAAGGGCGTTAAGGTAAGTGTTATGGCCAGCGGTATGGGTATGCCCGCTATCGGCATTTACAGCTGGGAACTGTTTAACTTCTATAACGTGGAAAATATTATTCGCGTTGGCTCTGCAGGTGCTTTTGCAGATGAGCTTCAGCTGAAAGACGTCGTTGCCGGCATGACGGCCTGCACCGATTCCAATTACTGTTCTGCTTTTGTTCCGAATGGTGCGACCTTTGCCCCTTCGGCGGACTGGAACCTTCTCTGCGCAGCGGTTGAGGCAGCAAAAGAGAACGGCGTAGAGCTGAAGGTCGGTGCGCTGCTGTCCTCCGACCACTTCTACTATCCCGAGGGAGCCTCCACTGCCGACACCTGGAAACGGATGGGCGTTCTGGCTACGGAAATGGAGTCTGCATCCCTGTATACCAATGCAGCTTATGCCGGAAAGCGTGCGCTGACCCTCTGTTCCATTTCGGACCACCTGTACCGTCCGGAAATCATGAGCCCGGAGGAACGGCAGACCTGCTTTACGGCAATGATTACCATTGCGTTAGATACGGCAGTAAAGATGGAACAGAAATAATCCCCTGTTTTGCCTTGTCTATTTCGTAAAAGACTGGTATAATAATGCCAAGTCCGCAAGGACGCGGGTAAAAATCCAAATTTTTATGGAGGAAAAACAATGAAAAAGTTTCTTGCCCTGATTCTCGCACTGGCTGTTGTTTTCAGCTTTGCTGCTGTCCCCGCATTTGCAGCAGAGGAAGAAGTTGCAGTCGCAATGGTTACCGACTACGGCGATATCACCGACCAGTCCTTCAACCAGACCACCTATGAAGCCTGCAAAGCATTCTGCGAAGCAAACGGTATCGACTTCCAGTATTACAAGCCGGCATCTGACTCCGACGGCGACCGTATCGCTTCCATGGAGCAGGCCATTGACGACGGCTACACCGTCCTCGTTATGCCCGGTTACGCATTTGGTCCCGCAATCGCAGCCACCGTTCCCGATTATCCTGAAGTTACCTTCGTTGCACTGGACGTTAGCGCAGGCGACATTGGTGATCTTGCAGAAGCCGTTCCCGCAAACCTCTACTGCGCAGTCTATCAGGAAGAGCTGTGCGGCTACATGGCCGGCTATGCAGCAGTTAAGCTCGGTTACACCAAGCTCGGCTTCCTCGGTGGCATGGCAGTTCCCGCAGTTGTCCGTTATGGCTACGGCTTCGTTCAGGGCGCAGACGCTGCAGCAGCTGAACTCGGCCTGACCGATGTTGAAATCAAGTATGTTTACGGCAACCAGTTCTATGGCGACTCCGATATTACCGCTTACATGGATACCTGGTATGCAGCAGGCACTGAAGTCGTCTTTGCATGCGGCGGCGGCATCTTCACCTCTGCCGGCGAAGCAGCTGCCAAGGTTGGCGCAAAGGTCATTGGCGTTGACGTTGACCAGGCGGCAACCATCGATGGTCTCTATGGCGAAGGCATCACGGTTACCTCCGCAATGAAGGGCCTTGCTGCAACCGTTAACACTGAGCTCGCAGCCATTGTCGATGGCACCTTCGAAGGCGGCAAGATCGACAATCTGGGTCTCGTCTCTGACATCCCGGCAGACAACTACGTTCAGATCGCCGGCTCCACCCAGTTTGCAGACAGCTTCACCGAAGCTGACTACGCAGCTCTGGTCGTTGCAATGAACTCCGGTGCAGTTGTTGTCTCCAACGACACCACCGTAGAGCCTGCTGTTGTAGCAGTATCTGTCGATTATCAGGGCAACATCAAGTAATTACCATATCCGATACGCATCAGGGCAGGCCGAATGGCCTGCCCGTTTTTTTCGTTTATCCGCCCAAAACATTTCCGTATTTTTTGCTGAGAAAGCAGAAGGATTAATTTGTGTTTTGACGGCTTCTGGTGTATGATGATACTAATATGCATGAAATGTGCGTTGGTGTAAAAATCGGAGAAGAATTAAAGGAGGCGGGTTTTCGTTGGAGCAGTATGCAATTGAAATGCTCAACATTACCAAACGGTTCCCGGGGATTATCGCAAACGATAACATCACCCTTCAGCTGAAAAAAGGGGAGATTCATGCGCTTCTGGGTGAAAACGGTGCCGGTAAATCGACCTTGATGAGTGTTTTGTTCGGCCTGTACCAGGCAGAAGAGGGCGTCATTAAAAAAGACGGCGTTGAAGTGAGCGTGAGGAACCCGAACGATGCGAATGCGTTGGGAATCGGCATGGTGCATCAGCATTTTAAGCTGGTTGAGTGCTTTTCCGTTTTGGATAATATTATCCTGGGGGTTGAGCCGAATAAGGCAGGTTTTTTGCAAAAGGATGAAGCAAGAAAAAAAGTGCTTGCCCTGTCCGAAAAATACGGGTTGAAGGTTGACCCGGATGCTAAAATCGAAGATATTACGGTCGGTATGCAGCAGAGAACAGAGATTCTCAAAATGCTTTACCGGGATAACGAAATTCTGATTTTTGACGAGCCGACGGCTGTCCTGACGCCGCAGGAAATCGATGAGCTGATGCAGATCATGAAAAATCTGGCAGCAGAAGGCAAGAGCATCCTGTTCATCAGCCACAAGCTGGCCGAAATCATGGCTGTAGCGGACCGGTGCACGGTGCTTCGCAAGGGCAAGTATATTGGCACGGTAGAAACGAAAAATACCACAATGGAAAAACTGTCTGCCATGATGGTGGGCAGAAACGTGAATTTCCATGTCGACAAAAAGCCCTGCACGCCCGGCGAGGTCCTGCTGGATATTGAGAACATGACCGTTGCGTCCAAGGCCCATGGGAATAACGCGGTAAAGAATGTATCCATGAAGGTCCGGGCGGGTGAAATTGTCTGCCTTGCCGGCATTGACGGGAACGGCCAGTCTGAGTTCGTTTACGGCCTGAGCGGCTTGGAACCGCTGGTCTCCGGCAAAATAACGCTTTGCGGGCAGGATATTTCCAAAGCGTCGATCCGCAAACGCAGCACTTCCGGCATGAGCCATATTCCGGAAGACCGCCATAAGCACGGCCTCGTGCTGGACTATTCGCTGGAATATAATATGATCCTGCAGCGGTACTTTGAGATGGACTTTACCGACAGGATCGGCTTCCTGCGCAGAAACAACATCCGCAAGTATTCGGACGACCTGATTGAGCAGTATGACGTCCGTTCCGGCCAGGGCTCAGTTACTGTAGCCCGGGCAATGTCCGGCGGCAACCAGCAGAAAGCAATTATCGCCCGCGAAATTGACAAGAACCCCGATGTCCTGATTGCCGTACAGCCGACCAGAGGTCTGGATGTTGGCGCAATTGAGTATATTCATAAGCAGCTCGTGGCACAGCGTGATGCCGGCAAGGCCGTTTTGCTTGTTTCTCTGGAACTGGACGAGGTTATGGATGTACCTGACCGCATCCTTGTGATGTATGAGGGTGAAATCGTCGGTGAGCTTGACCCCAAAACGACAACACAGGAAGAACTGGGACTTTACATGGCCGGCGCAAAGAGAGACGAGGTGAAGGCATGAAGAAAATACTGAAAAAGGAAGGCGTTCAGGCCTTTGTTGCCTCGATCATCTGTATCCTCCTGGGCCTTCTCATCGGCTACATTGTGCTGCTGTGCATTAACCCGGAGGGTGCAAGTGAATCCATGATCGCTGTCATCAAGAATTTTATGACAGCAAAGAAAGTTGCACGCCGCTGGAAACTGTTTGGCAACACGCTGGCGAAAACTATGCCGCTGGTGATGTGCTCTCTCAGTATCCTGTTCGCTTATAAAGTAGGTTTATTTAATATCGGTGCAGCAGGCCAGTATGTTGCCGGAGCCTGTGCAAGTCTGTATGCTGCATTAGCCTGGGGCTGGGGCTGGATTCCCTGCATTCTTCTCGCTATCGTTGCCGGCGCCCTCATGGGTGCTGTCGTAGGCCTCCTGAAGGCATATTGCAACGTAAACGAGGTTATTTCCGGCATTATGCTGAACTGGATCGCGCTGTATACCACCAATACGATACTGTCGACCGTAAAAGAAGCAGCCAGTCCCTATACGCAGTATCTGGACAAAATCAATCCGTCGTCTCTCCTCCCCACCCTGGGGTTGGATGAACTGACAGGAAGCGATTACGTGACGATTGCTGTTCCTGCGGCACTGATTATTGCCATATTGGTTCAGGTCGTACTGGAAAAGACAAGATTCGGCTACGAGCTGAAGGCTACAGGCAACAACAAGAATGCGGCCAAATACGCAGGCATGGCGGAGAACCGCAATATTATTCTGAGCCTGGCCATTTCTGGCGCACTGGCTGCAGTGGGCGCCTCCATGCTGTACCTGAGCGGCTATATGCGTTGGGAATGCACCCAGTCCTCCGTTCCCGGCATGGGCTTTAACGGAATTGCGGCAGCATTTCTGGGCGGCCTGAATCCGATCGGGGCTGTGTTTGCCTCCTTCTTTATCCAGCACATTACCGATGGCGGCGTATACGTTAATACGAATTTCTATTGTTCTCAGATTTCCGACCTGATTGCCTCGGTTATTATTTATCTTTGTGGTTTCGTGCTGTTTATTAAACTGACAATGAAATCCGTGATTGCCCGAAAAGAGGAAAAGCAGGCAAAAGCTGCGGGAATGAATGCCACCGGGAAAGGGGGAGAACAGTAATGTTACTTCTGATTCAATACACGCTGATTTTCTCCTCTGTTCTGATTCTGGTCGCACTGGGCGGCTGCATTTCCGAGCATTCCGGCGTGATCAATCTTGGCCTGGAAGGCATTATGGTCATGGGCGCTCTGGGTGGTGCCCTGGTTATGCGCGGCTTGCATACGGAAAGTGCATTGATTATGGTCGTTTCCGCTTTGCTGATGGCTGTCCTTTTTGGCGTGGCGTATTCCTGCCTGCTGGGCGTGGCCTGCATCAATTTTAAGGCCGATCAGACACTCGTTGGCACCGCAATGAACCTTTTAGGTACTGCTGCCGCAACGGTGTTTGTTAAGGCAATCAATACGGCAGCAAACCCGAACAACGTTTCTTCTGAGATCGAATATGTGGCTGCCCGAAAAATGTTTATCAAAAACATCAACGGCTTCGAGTTTAACTGGTTCATGGTTATTGCTGTGATAGCTGTCATCGCTGTTTTTGTTCTGCTGTACAAGACCCGGTTCGGTCTTCGCCTGATGGCCTGCGGCGAGCATCCCCAGGCGGCGGACTCCGTTGGCATCAACGTATATAAAATGCGTTGGGGCGGCGTTATGATCTCCGGCGGCCTTGGCGGCATAGGCGGGCTCTGCTATATTCTGGCAGGTGTTTCCCTCTGGAAGTTTGAAGTTGGTGTGGCAGGCTTTGGTTTCCTGGCTCTGGCCGTTATGATCTTCGGTCAGTGGAAACCGTTGCGTATTGCGGTTGCGGCATTGCTGTTCGGCTTTTTCCGTGCCCTCTCCAATACTTACGTTGGCTTCCCCACGCTGGCCTCTCTTGGCATTCCCAGTAATGTCTATAACATGATGCCCTACATTGTGTCCCTGCTCGTTCTGGCGTTTACCTCCCGCAATTCCCGCGCACCGAAGGCAGAAGGTATCCCCTACGACAAGGGCTCCCGTTGACCGGCTTGCCGGCCAAAAGGGCAGATG
>JAZRWD010000169.1:0-4383 GCA_045599525.1 Candidatus Limivicinus sp.
ACGCACCGGCTGTTCAAACTGCATTTGGATATCATATATAAATTCCAGTCTTCGGCTCATACCAAGCTCCTTTCCCGCTAAAAGGAAAAAATACTCCGCTCCGGTATCCCCGAAGCGGTAAATACAGTTCTGTCGAATCAGTCCCCGGTACCCTCGTCCTCTTCTTCCGCAACCTCATCCATTTTACGGGAAAGGTACTTGTAAAGTCGCAATGTTTCCGCACGGTCTTCTCCATTCAAAGCAACGATTCCATCCTCGCTGCGGATGACAATACACTCGTCACACTCTGCATGCATATAACGACGATAGGTTCCCAGGGTCTTATTTTTAAACCAGCCACCGGATACTGTAGGGCTGGCAATACCCCCAACACGCACACCGGGTTCCATATTTTCATAGAACTCCAGCTCTTCAATCTCATCATAGCGGATCACTGCGTCCGGGAAAAAACTGCAGGATAGGATCAGGCCGGACTTTTTTAACTCAACATTTACATCTCCCGAAGCGAGAAATGCGGTAGACAGAGCCAGTAAGATGGACATGGAATTTACCTCCCGGTATATTTTTCTGCTTATTTTTCTTCCGGCAGCAGGCAGAGGATACGTGCAAGAATTGGCAGCACAGTTGCTGCCACTCCACCAAAGCCGACTGAAACCTGCAGGTCAAGCAGTTCCTTTACGGAAAGCCCGCTGTCCGCCGGGAGCACAAAAGCCAGTGAAGTTTCCAATTCGGCCAGGATCTGTCCTGCAGCATCCCGCAGATACAGAGTCAGTGCCACATAAATGCCGGTCAAAACCAGTGCGGCCGGAACAGCCATCCAGAGCAGGCAGTAATGCCCGCTGCAGGTTCCCAGTGTAGCAACCAGCCAGAGCACCAGGTAAACTGCAAGGACACCCAGCAGGATTTTCGTCGCCAGAACAACGTTTTCCGCTGCCTCGTTCAGTTCTTCAACATTCTCCAGAACAGAAACACCGAATACCTTATAGTTGCTGAGCTGGTCCAGAACAGCTCCGGCGCTCCGAAGCAGAACGACCGTCTCCACCGGGCTGAGCTGCCCATCCTTAACGGTACCCACTGCCAGGTCAAGAAGCTCTTCGGTGCTTTCTGCATTCTTCCCTGTGTTGCTGAGGATTTCTCCCATTCCACGCACAGAATCCTGCGCCAGGGTCTTCAAGTCGCCGGAAAGCAGCTGTTCCCCGGGAGGATTGAGCTCAAACACCATCCATGGTCCAAAAAGCATCAGCAGGCAGCCCAGTAACAGGACAACCGCCAGAAAACGTTTGATTAATTTCATTTCATTGTGCCTCCCTTCAGAATCATCATCAATTGAGAACACAGTCATTACTTATCGTGAATGTATTGCCGTCTGAATCCGTTGCAAGGAGCGGGTACTTGCGGCAAACATGCATCTATAGGACTATTTTCAGATCTGCAAGACCTTTTCGGTACGAGCGTTCAAGACTTCACCGCGGAGCCAAGTGCCATACCCAGCTTCACAGGAACCTCGCAGTTGTCAGCTGTTGCCTGTAGGAGTTCTTTTGCCGGTTCGACGCGATCCTTTCCCAGCAGCAGAATGACCGTTGAGCCGCCATAGGCAAAATGTCCCTTCTCCTGCCCGCGGATGACCGCCCCGCCGCCATCATTGTTGCAGATTTTCCCAACCAGCATCGCACCGACCTCCATCTGCACGAGCTTACCGAAGTTTTCTGTCTCGATAACGGTATACTCACGGCAATTCTCCGTAAACACCGGTACCTCACGCAGGGCAATCGGGCGTACGGTATGCAGACGTCCGTTTAGGAAAATGTTACTCCCTTTCACACCGGAGTCTGCATATGCGTAGCGGTGATAATGGTTCACGCACAGCCGAAAAACCAGACATAGACCGCCGTCGAATTGTTTTGCCAGTTCCTCATCACGTAAAAGGTCTGCAAGCGAATAGCGGCTCTGCTTGACCGGAATCACAAGCCCATCCTCCACAGGGTAAACACTGAGCAGGCCATCGCATGGTGCAATGAGATGGGCCGGATCATCGTCCACCGGCCGAAGCTCCGGCCGGATATGCCGGGCAAAGCAATCGTTAAAGCAGGTATAATCTTCTTCTGCATATTCCGACAGGTCTATTCCGACCTTTCGGATAAAGGTCGGAATCAGGCATTTTGACAGACGGCTGTCCATAAAAGCGCCCGCCGCCATGGATATTCCGCGAAGCGTTGCCAGCTTCAGGATAACCCGTCCGGGAACCGTCCGGTACAGGAAACGAAGTGATGCAGAATCTTCTACGACCGGAACGGGTACAAAACAGCTTCTCTGTTCCATAGCAACTCCTTAATGCTAAAACAGGAAAACATCTGCCAGCATAATTCCAAATTCAACCGCACCAATGGCAATCATGATCAGGATGCCCCGCGTTCCGGGTTTAGGAATCTTTACTTTGGAAATGAATGCGAGGCCGGTTAATAACATGATTGGGAAGTAGAAGATGGTAATATCAACCTCAGTGATATACTGGAGCAGAAGCACAGTGGGAAAAATCAGTGCAGACGAGGTAACCGGCAAACCTTCAAAGTATTTTCTGACGCCGCCCTCAGTTTTCTGACGTTCTTCTTCCGTCACATTAAAATAGGCCAGACGGATCAGCGCAGCGAGAACATATCCCATCATAATGGCAAAGAGAATAACGACCAGCCAGAATTCATACTGTGTTTGCTCTGCTTTGCGGGGTATTTCCGGAATGGAGGGGCAAACGCGCAGCATAGCGTTTCCGATGCAGGCCGGCAGAACACCAAATGCTACCAGGTCAGACAGTGAATCGATCTGGATGCCGAAGGCCTTTTCCCGTTCAGTGCGGTCTTTCTTCGTTCGGGCGACTTTTCCGTCAAAGGCGTCGCAAAGGCCGCAAAACAGCAGGAAAAACACACCAAGATACGGGTGACCGTCGCCATTCAGGCAGACCATCACGCCAAGAGCCGCGGATAAGGCGGACAGATAGGTCAAAATAACCGTATAATCATAAACCCCAAGCATACAAAGACTGATTCCTTTCTGATGTCTTTTCAGGCAGTTTGTTGATTATCTAATCATACCATGATTTTTGCCTGCTGTCTATCTTGAGAATCATTCACGCGGTAACAAAAAAGCCCCGACCGAAAACGGTCAGAGCACAGTCACAAAAGCATTCCATCCGGTTTCCCCGGATGACGTATTTCCTATTTTACCACAACTTGTCAGGAATCAGCGGGCACCGTCTATCCAGGCGTTGCAAGCCTGATTTTCGATAAACCGACGATCCAGAGCGGCATATTCCACCTCTGAGCTGCAAAGCTTTCTGTCATAATTTCTGCAGCATTTGATGCGGTCATTGTCATCATAATAATACGTGTTTACACGTATCTCTTCACCCTGCCCGGTAGGTCTGCGGTAAATGATAAAATCATGCTCACCAAAGCGGGAAGCTGTGTGCCCCTCTTCAATCACCGAGTTAGGTCCAATCGTGAAATACTCTGTCTGCTCATATTTTGCGCGAATCGTATCAAAAAGACCCATGTAGAATTCCTTTCTGCAGTTCATTCCGACACACCGGAATGATTCGCGTACTTTATAGCATAATGTTTCACCGATTTCCAGTATTTCTTTTCCAGTTTCGATTTTATGAAAAATATTTGTACAAATAGCGCATGAAAAGATCGTATTCTTGTCTGTTGCCGTTCCCGATTTACACAGTTTTTCCCTGATTTTCGATGTCAATTTTTCCACTCTAAAAGCCCGTATCACAGAATTAAAGAAAACGGGACACAATTTCCCCGGTTCACCATTACATTCAGGCCCGACTTTTTGCCTGTCCGGAAAGAAAGAACGTCTTTTAATGTCAGAAGCAAATGCTAATCCTGTGTGAAACAAAACAGACGGACCCCATACGTAAGCCCGTCTGTTTGTATTCGTTTAACTCTCACAAAATAAAGAGAGGGGTAAACCACGAGTCTTTCGCCACCGGATCAGGCTGCACCACATTCAGAAGTGGCCGCCACCACCGCCGTGTGTCCGTCCCGAAGAGGAATGGTGTACCCCGGCCGGACGTGAGCCACTGTTGTTATTCTGCGGTTTTGCACGCCGGTCAAGAGTGGTGAACAGGAAAATCTCACGGTTTTCCCGCAGGCGCAGGCTATTGCGGTTAACATAATCCCCTGCCGTGGTTTTCTTATGGACAGACTTTAGGCTGCTGCGCAGACCTCCGGTGCCGATCAGGCCAACCAGTCCGCCACCCACAAGCGAGGCGGCCAGACGGGATACCCAGGTTTTCACCGGGTTCGCCTCCACCGGTTCAGAAGCCGCGTAAGCTTCCTGAATCAGCTTCTCAGCTGTTGCTGCATACGCCTTGCCGGC
>JAZRWD010000170.1:0-10827 GCA_045599525.1 Candidatus Limivicinus sp.
AGTGCGATCATCTACCCGGGCTATGACCATAAACCTGGGACCCTGAAAGCCAAGCTGACCACACGAGCCTCAGCAAACTTTGAAGCACTCTGCCGGCAGCTGCAGGTTCCCTTTCGACGCTGCGGCTCGCTGATGGTCAGCGAGGGTCCGCGTGCGGACGCCGTGTTGGAGAAAAAGTGGATGAACGGGTTGCAGAACGGTGTGCCAGGGCTGCAGCTTCTTAGGGGAGAAGAGGCCCGCGAGCGCGAGCCCGCCCTTGCCCGAACTGTCCGTTCTGCCCTATACGCCCCGTCAGCCGGCACGGTCGACCCCTGGCAGCTTTGCTATGCCGCAGCAGAGAACGCCCGCTGGAACGGCTGTGAGCTTTTCTGTAACACCCGTGTCCTGGGCATCCGGCATGAGGGCGTAGGATATCTTCTGGAGACCAACCGGGGTGAGTTTCGCACACGTACTCTGGTCAACTGCGCAGGCCTGCAGGCCGACCAGGTGCACGAATTGCTATTTCCACCAACTGTCCGCATTTTCCCGGACGCCGCGGACTATATGCTTCTGGAAAAGGGCGGAAACGTTCTGTCCCACATCGTGCAGCACGAACCGGAGGTAAAGGGTAAGAGCATTACAGCCGTACCCACCATTGATGGCAATGCATTGCTGGAGCTGTCACAGCGCCCCTGCCGTAGGGAAATTACTGCCACCGACGCGTGGCAGCTGCAAACGGGAAGGCTGCGTGCAGAGCAGATACTGCCGGCATTGACGGCCTACCAAACGTTGCGCTGCTTTGCTGCCGTACGCCCGAACCCCTTTGCGGTCGTTCTGCGGAACGGTCAGATTCTTCCGGAAGAGAAAAGTATTAACGGATTTGTGCTGGAAAACCCGGAGCCGGGCTTTTTCAGTCTGATTGGCATCAAAACTCCGGGGATGACCTGCGCCCGAGAGTTGGGTGCAACGGTCGCCGACCGGCTTGCCGGCCTGCTGAAGGCTCTCCCTCGCAGCGACTTTCAGCCGGAGCGAAAAGCTATACCCTCAGCAGCCGCAGAAGACTGGGCGACCCGGCAGAAGTTGGCTGCGGTCGACCCAAAGTACGCAGATATGCTTTGCCTGTGCCGCAGTGTAAGCAAGGCAGAAGTCCGAGAGGCCATTGCCCGCGGAGCGGTCACTGTCGACGGTGTAAAACGCCGCTGTGGGGCCGGCTGCGGAACCTGTCAGGGCAGCCGCTGTCGGTTGCAGGTCGCCGACCTGCTCGCTGAGGCAAAGGGGACAGCCCTGGAGGAAGTTACCATCGCCGGAGGAGCATCCCGCCTGTTAGGAGACTGCCATGCGTGAGACCGAACTTTTAATCGTAGGTGCTGGAGCAGCGGGCCTTGCTGCCGCCTCTGCGGCGCATAAGGCCGGTGCTAAGGATATTATTCTGGTCGACAGAGCAAATGAGCCCGGCGGCATTTTGCCCCAGTGCATCCATCGCGGGTTTGGCCTGATCACCTTCGGCAGGGAGCTGACCGGCCCGGAATATGTGGAACAGCTACTGCGGAATGACGCCCTGCAGGGCGTTGAACTGCGTCTGAACACCAACGTACTCTCTATTCGCCCCGACAGGCGTGCCCTGCTTGCCGGTCCAAACGGAACAGATGAACTTCGATTTCGTCAGCTCCTGCTGGCTACCGGCTGTCGGGAAATTTCCTTCAGCACCCTGACCGTTTCCGGCACAAGGCCGGCGGGCATCTTTACTGCCGGGCAGGTACAGGAACTGGTCAACCTCCGTCACCGCTTGCCCGGCCGTGAGGCACTCATCCTAGGCAGCGGTGATCTGGGCATGCTCATGGCCCGCCGCCTGACGCTGGCAGGTGCCCATGTGATTGCAGTCGTGGAAAAAGAAGAGCGTTTCGGCGGCATGGCGCGGAACTACCACCGGTGTATTGAGCAGTTCGGGATTCCTCTGCTGACCCATACAGAGGTCACAGAAGTGTTCGGTGAGGGCCGGATCTGCGCTGTGACTCTGCGGAATACGGATACCGACTGTGAGGAGACGGTAGACTGTGACACATTAGTCACTGCGCTTGGGCTCATCCCCGAGCAAAGCCTTGCCGACACGTCTGGCCGGCAGGACTGGCTGCATTTCTGCGGAAACGCCAACCGCGTGCATGATATTATTGACTCCGCCGTGGAGGATGCCCGACGCACAGTTGCTACGGTCCTCGCTTTGGGAAAATGAGGCCTCCTGCTGCTCCAACTGTAACGGCTGAAAGCAAAACAGGAGGCCGTCTGTGCCTCCTGTTCGCTGTTTACCAATGCCTGTTTGTGGGTGTTGTTGCCATGGCCTTGCGTAACACACGCAAAGACGCAGCGTCATGCCCTTATCCGCCTGCGGAAAGAAAATTCAGATAAATCGCACGTTCGAGACGCTCCGCGTCACTCCCCCCGGTAATGCGCACGCGTGTGCGCGGCAAGCAGACGTACCCAAAACAACGTGGCTCCAGGGATTCAATCACAAGCTCTGCATCCCCACAGCGTGCCCGTCCCTCGCCGTACCATACAAGATCTTCCTGCTGCGCAGCAAATGCAATGATTCGTTGAGCTGCAATGCCCCATATTCTTACCGACTCCATGGTCGTCCCCTCCGCTTTTTCTGTCATCTGTCCCTAGTATACGGCAGGATTTGCCTTTTGCAAAGCAGTCTATGTAGCCTTCCCCAGCCTTTTGACCGCCGTCACCCTCGCGGCAGAGAATTCACCGTTGTAAATCGCTGCTTAAGATGCTATAATATATTTGTATTTAATTCGCTGTCAGCAAAATGAGAGCAGAATTCCATGTGAATAGCGGCTTTTGAGAGCGGTGGACGAGCCTCTTTCCAAAGGCGATCGAAGCACAGGTGTACCCTGCGCTCTTTTGCTTTGGACAGGAGACTTTTTCTTTTAGAAAGGAAAACCGAAAATGAAAAAAACACTCGCGCTCATTCTCGCACTGCTGATGGTACTCAGCCTGCAGGCTATCGCTTTTGCAGACACCGCTGAGGTCGACCTGTGCATTCTCAAGGAAGCAGACGACAAGATGATCAACACCTATACAGTCATCGCCGTAAACCCGGACGCTCCCTTCACCGACGCTGACGGCAAGGCCGTTTCCGATGTTGCCATCAACACCGCCGGTGCTGAAGCCCTGATTGACTGGATGCTTTCCGAGGAAGGTCTGTCCCTCATCGCCAACTACGGCATGGAAGAGTACAACGACTACCTGTTTTACCTGATAGACGATGCTCCGAAGTATGAGGGGGAGATTGCACCTGCCACTGAAGAGACCGCGACCATCCGTCTGTCCACCACCACCTCGGTGAAAGACTCCGGCCTGCTTGCCTACCTGCTGCCTGTTTTTGAGGAAGCATACGGCTACACCGTAGAAGTCCAGTCCGCCGGCACCGGCAAGGCAATCGCCGCTGCCCAGTATGGCAACGCCGACCTCATTCTTGTCCATGCAAAGGCTAAGGAAGTTGACTTCGTCGACGCCGGTTTTGCCGCTGTCCTCCCCGGCTTTGACTCTGAGCGACTCAGCTTTATGTACAACTACTTCGTTCTCTGCGGTCCCTCCGCTGACCCTGCCGGTGTCAAGGATGCTGATGACGTTCTGACCGCCTTTGCCAACATCGCTGATGGCAAGTACGGCTTCATTTCCCGTGGCGATGGCTCCGGCACCCACACCAAGGAGCTTTCCCTCTGGCCTGCTGATCTGGGCATCACAGAAGCTGCCGAATCCTTCAAGGATTATACCGACTGGTATACCTCTGCCAACGCCGGCATGGGCGCCTGCCTTGTCATGGCTGAGCAGACTGGCTCCTACATTCTGACCGACAAGGCCACATTCCTTACTTTCGTGGCCAATGGCGGCATCATGGGATAAGCTTGTCAAAATCCGCAACCTGTAATAAAATACCCCTGGGTGAACGCCCAGGGGTATTTTTCGTGAGGAGGCCGCCATGCAGACAGCATTTGAAAAAGCCATCGCCCTGATTCTATCCGGTAACGCAGAGCTTCTGGATATCCTGTCGGTGACCGCACAGGTGAGTATATCCAGTTCCCTGCTGGCATTGCTTTTGGGCGTTCCGCTGGGAATCTGGCTCGGAGCTTCCCGTTTCAAGGGGCGTGGAGTCTTCCTTGTCCTGAACCGCACGCTGATGGGCATGCCGCCGGTCGTCTGTGGCCTGATTTTTTACCTGCTGTTCTCCGGTGTCGGCCCGTTTCGGGCAGCCAGACTGTTGTTTACCGTAAAGATCATGATTCTGGCACAGGTCGTACTCATTACCCCGATTGTCGCCGGAAATATGGAAAGCTATGTGGCCGGCATTGCCGACCGTGTACGGGAAAATGCCGTAGGTTTCGGCCTGTCCTCCTTCCGTACCTTTCTGCTTCTATGCAACGAATGCGTGTATCAGGTGTTTTCTACCTATCTTTTAGCCTTTGCCCGTGCAATTGCCGAGGTCGGTGCAGTGTCCATGGTCGGAGGGGCCATCTCCTGGAAGACCAATGTGATGACTACAGCCATCATGGAATACACAAATAAGGGGAATTTTTCGATGGGTATTGCCCTCGGCCTGATTTTGATGAGCCTCTCGCTTCTGGTTAACATACTGATCTCTCTTTTACAGAGGAGGGTAAGCAAATGAAGGTCCCTGCACTGTCGAAAACATATGCCGACCGTACCGTGTTGTGTACGCCGGAATTTGAGCTGGAAGCCGGCAAAACCTACGCGGTCATCGGCTCGAACGGAAGCGGAAAGTCTACCCTTGCCCGCATTCTCGCCGGTGTCATACACAGTGATAACCGTGCCACCCTGCGCGGTATCCCGACCGGTTATATGCCGCAGAAAAGCTACGCTTTCCGTATGAGTACCCGGTCGAATATTCTCCTCGGCGGCCGTGATGCGGAACGGTGCAGTCATCTCATACAGGCCCTGCGCCTGGATGCACTGGCAAAGAAGCCTGCGCATCGGCTTTCAGGGGGTGAGACCGCCCGCATGGCACTTGCCAGACTGTTGATGAGTGACTATGAGTTGCTGATTCTCGACGAGCCTACCGCAGCCATGGATATGGAATCTACGCTACTGGCAGAGGCTCTTCTGAAGGAGTATTGCAACCATACAGGATGTGCTGTTTTCTGGGTCACGCACAGCCTGCAACAGGCCAGACGCACTGCCGACATGGCCATTTTTCTGAAAGATGGCGAACTAGTGGAGTTTGGCCCTGCCGTTCAAGTCCTTCAGTCTCCCACCGATGAAAGAACCCGCCGTTTTATTCAGTATTACGGCTGACCCGGTCCGCTGCCCCTCTCTTTCCTCATCGTTTCGGAAATAATTCCGGAGTGCACTACTTCGCAGCCCAGAAATGCCATTTCCCCTTGGAGGCTTATATGCAAAAGATCTTGTCTGTGGATAATATGCGCCGCAGCGATGCCTATACCTGTGCCAACCATATACCCTCGCGGGATCTAATGTTTGCGGCAGGAAAGGCTTTCTTTGCAGCGGTGGACTGGAAGCCGCCAGTGGCTGTTGTATGTGGCAGCGGTAACAACGCCGGGGATGGGTATGTGCTGGCATCCTTTCTGTGGGAGGCAGGCATCCCCTGCCGTTTGTTCCTGCTGAAGGAGAAATTCAGCGAAGATGGGCAGTATTACTATAGCCTCTGCCGTAAGAAAGGCGTACCGGTCGAGCTCTGCTCCGAAAGCACCGATTTCTCTTCTTTCTGCACCGTGGCCGACTGCCTATTGGGCACCGGCTTTCACGGCGAGGTCACCGGCCTCCTGAAAGACATCATCGAGGCCATCAATCGCAGTGGTGCCTACGTGGTATCCGCAGATATCAACAGCGGGCTGAATGGTGACAGCGGATTATGCAACATCGCTGTCCGTTCCAATTTGACGGTCTCCTTCGGAGATTATCAGCCGGGGCACTTTCTGGGCATGGCCAAAGATCTGATTGGCCGCAGGGTCAATTGCCCGATTGGCATTGAGCCCCTGGAGCGGCCGTATCAGCTTTGGGAAGCCGAGGATGTCCTCCGAATTCTGAAGCCCCGGTCGAATTTCTCCAACAAGGGCGATTATGGCTACATCGCGCTCATTGGCGGCTGCCTGCGCTACAGTGGTGCTATCCGCCTGGCAAACCTGGCCAACTCCGCCATGCGTGCGGGCGCAGGTGTGGTAAAGCTGGCCGTCCCCCGCAGCATCTGTCCGGGAATCATGCCCCATATTCTGGAGAGTACACTGTTTCCCTTGTCGGACGAAGACGGTGATCTGCGCTTCGTGCCGGAAGAATTTGCGGTTCTTCTGCGCGGTGTGCGGACCGCAGCCTTTGGCATGGGAATAGGAAACGGAGATGAGACCCGTAAGGCAGTCTCATGGATGCTGGCTAACTTCAGCGGTACTCTGGTCATTGACGCGGACGGGCTGTCCGCTCTTGCCACACTGCCGGTAGATGTGATTTCCGCTCGCCGCTGCCGCCTGGTGCTGACACCACACCTGAAGGAGTTTTCCCGTTTGAGCGGCTACAGCATTGCAGAGATTAATACCGCGCCCATTAACCTGGCTGAGACCTATGCCGCGTCGCACAAGTTGGTCCTGCTGCTCAAGGGGCCCACGACAGTCGTAACGGACGGGCAGAGCACGTACCTATCCACCACCGGTTGTCCCGGCATGGCCACTGCAGGCAGCGGAGATGTGCTCTCCGGCATCACTGCGGCATTATGTGCTGCCACGCCTGACAGCCTGACAGAGGCTGTCGTTTCCGCCGCCTTCATCAATGGTCTGGCCGGAGAACTGGCCCAAAGCCGCAGCGGCGCCATCAGCATGACCGCCGGGGACACAGCAGCCGCTGTACGGGACGCTGTGCTGAAAATCACAGCATCTTGAATTACGCCGCATGAATAAAGCATGTTGAAGAAGGAAAACGACCATGAAAATCCAACAACGGGCCGTGTTGCTCATTCTTGCACCGGCCTTCTGCATTCTGTTGCTCGCCGCTTCACTGTTTTCCGTGCGGGCTTCCGCTGAGGAGAGCTGCGGCCCGGCTTCCGCTGCCTACTCAGAACAGGACAAGGAGGAGACCTATACCTTTTTCGGAGAGATCATCCCCGCTGACACAACTTCGCTGTACTTTCGGAAGCTGAAGTTCGGCGACGAAGGGCTTGAACAGCTGCGTGAACTTCTTCCCCTGCTGCCTAAACTAAAGGAACTGCAGGTAGACCGCTGCGGCCAAAGTGATGAAGCCATGGCCCAACTCCGTGAAGATTTCCCGGATATCCGGATCAACTGGCGGGTCTTCTTCGGCCCCTATACCTGTATGACGGATGCTGAGCGCATATGGATCACTGCCTACGAGGGCTACCTGACCGACAAGCGCGCCACTGCATTACGTTACTGCACTGCCTGCAAATACTTAGACCTCGGCCACAATGACATCTCGGACATTTCTTTCGTCTCGTATATGCCGGATCTGGAAGTCGTCATTCTCTCGATGAACCAGAAGATCACGGATATCTCCCCGCTGGCTGACTGCCCAAAGCTGGAGTTTGCCGAGCTGACTCTGCTGAACATTACCGACCTGACCCCGCTCAGCGGCCTGAAAAACCTGCGCCACCTGGAGCTGAGCCAGATTCCCGCCCTGACGGACATTTCTCCACTGTACGGGTTGGAGCTTGAACGCCTGCACATCATGTACAACCACGGCAGCATTCCAAAGGAGCAGTTTGATGCCTTTATGGCCCTGCACCCGGCCTGCCGCGTAAATTTCAGCAACGGCTGGGAAGAAAACCCCTATGTCTGCAGCAACTGGCGTTATGAGCCGGATGGTTCCATGAACACCCGTTACGCCCTTCTGCGAGAGCAGATCGGTTACGATGACCCCAACGCCCCTTCCGTTCTTTACGATTACTGAGCTGCCTGCAGCCGGACGTTGACGCCCTTTTTCCGCCCCCCTGGTCATGATTCTGCAATTTTTTGAAATTGTTCTTGACCTTTGGGAAATGGGGTGCTATCATACAGACAATTTAATACAGTAAACCGTTGACGGAGAGAAGTAACATTACCGGATGTTTTCCAGAGAGCTGCGGGTGGTGGAATGCAGCAAACTTATGGATTGTGAATGGGCTCCTGAGGGTGCATCGAAACGGCGCAAGCCGAAGTAGTGGGCAACGTGAAGGCATACGTCAGTTGCCGGGAGTATGATTGTACTTCGCAAAGGGCACAGGCTCCAGCCTGTGAAATCAAGGTGGCACCGCGGCGTGCTTTCTTCGGAAAGAATGTTCGTCCTTGACAGAAATCAGATTTCTGTCAGGGGCGTGTTTTATTCCCTCTGGCAGTGAAACGGAGGCAAATCCTATGAACTTTCGTCCAAGTAAAGAAGAACTGACCGCCATCGCCGCAGAGGGGCGCTACCAGGTCGCTCCGGTCTGCTGCGAACTCCTTTCCGATTTTACGACGCCCATTGAGGTCATCCGCATCCTGCGAAATGTATCGACACACTGTTTTCTGTTGGAATCGGCCCAAGCCAATGAAAACTGGGGCCGCTACACCTTTATCGGCTACGACCCCAAAATGGCCATCAGCTGCATCGATGGTGAGATGACCCTGGGCGACCTGACCTTGCAGACCAATGACCCGTCTGCCTATCTTCGACAGGTTCTCTCCCGCTATACCAGTCCCCGCATTCCGGGCATGCCGCCATTTACCGGTGGCCTGGTGGGTTACTTCTCCTATGACTACCTGCACTATTCCGAACCCTCGGTAAAATGCGACGTAGAGGACGACGATGCCTTCCGGGACATGGACCTGATGCTATTTGACCGGGTTATCGCCTTTGACAATGTAACGCAGAAGATCATCCTCATCGCCAATGTTCAGCTGGATGACGTGGAGACCGGCTACAACCGTGCTGAGATGGAGCTGAAGCAGACGGCGGATCTTCTTCGCCACGGAGAAAAGAAGGCCGACCTCTCCGGCCGGCTCACCGGTGAAGTCAGCGCCCTGTTCAGCGAACAGGAATACTGTTCCATGGTAGAACGAGCCAAGGGTCATATCCGCGAGGGTGACATTTTTCAGATTGTGCTCTCCAATCGGCTCAGTGCACCATTTGAGGGAAGCCTCTTCAATACCTACCGCATGCTGCGCACGATTAATCCGTCCCCCTACATGTTCTATTTCTCCGGCACAGACGTGGAAGTTGCCGGTGCCTCACCCGAAACGCTGGTCAAGTTGGAAAACGGCGTGCTACACACCTTCCCGCTTGCCGGTACCCGTCCCCGTGGAAAAACACCGGAGGAGGACCGTGCTTTGGAGGCAGAACTGCTGCAGGATGAAAAGGAACTGGCAGAGCACAACATGCTTGTTGACCTGGGCCGCAACGACCTGGGAAAAATCAGCCGTTTTGGTTCCGTTTCCGTAGAGAAACTCCACTCTATTGAGCGTTATTCCCACGTGATGCATATCGGTTCGACCGTTCGCGGTGAGATTCGCGAGGATAAGGACGCACTCGATGCAATTGAGGCTGTACTTCCCGCAGGCACGCTGTCCGGTGCTCCGAAGATCCGTGCCTGTCAGCTGATTGGTGCACTCGAGAATAACAAACGCGGTATCTACGGCGGGGCTATCGGGTACATTGACTTTACCGGAAACATGGATACCTGCATTGCCATCCGCATTGCTTACCGTAAACACGGGCATGTGTTCATCCGCAGCGGAGCCGGAATTGTGGCTGACTCCGAACCCTCGAAGGAATACCGGGAATGCATCAACAAGGCCCAAGCCGTTGTCAACGCCCTGAAGGCCGGTGGAGAGGTAGAAGCATGATTTTATTAATCGACAATTACGACAGCTTTTCCTATAACCTGTACCAATATATTGGAGAGATTCGCAGCGACATCCGGGTCATCCGCAACGATGAACTGAGTGTGGCTCAGATTCGCGAGTTAGCCCCGGAGCGCATCATTATCTCACCGGGCCCGGGTCGTCCCGAAGACGCCGGTGTAATCATTGATGTGGTAAAAGAGCTGGGCAGTGAGATTCCCATTCTGGGCGTGTGCCTGGGTCACCAGGCAATCTGTTCGGCCTTCGGTGCAACGATTACCTATGCCGGGCAACTGATGCACGGCAAGCAATCCACCGTCACGCTGGACACAGGTTCTCTTCTCTTCCGTGGACTGTCGGAGCAGACACCCGTCGCACGCTACCATTCGCTGGCAGCCGACCAGAATACCATGCCGGCGGAACTGAAGGTCACCGCCTTCACCGCAGATGGTGAGATCATGGCTGTACAGCATAGGGACTATCCCGTGTACGGCGTACAGTTTCACCCCGAATCCATCATGACCCCGCTGGGCAAGCAGATGCTCCGTAATTTTTTGCGTGACTGACACCCTGCCCGGCAACAAAAAGACCAAACTGTTCGTAACAGAATAGAACGATTCCGATACACAACATAACAGGAAACAACACAACGGATTACCAGGAGGAATAAACCGTGATTAAAGAAGCCATTATTAAAATCGTCAGCAAGGGAGACCTCACTTACGATGAAGCCTACACCGTAATGAATGAAATCATGGGTGGTGAGACCACTGCTACCCAGAACGCCGCTTTTTTGGCCGCGCTGTCCACTAAATCTACACGTGCCGAAACGATTGAGGAGATTGCCGGCTGCGCTGCAGCCATGCGCGAGCATGCCCTGAAGGTAGAAAAATGCGCCGGTGCCCTGGAGATTGTCGGAACCGGCGGTGACGGAGCACATAGCTTCAATATCTCTACCACTGCAGCCATGGTCATCGCAGCCGCTGGCGTAAAGGTTGCCAAGCACGGT
>JAZRWD010000171.1:0-31816 GCA_045599525.1 Candidatus Limivicinus sp.
GCTCGACCTGACCGAAGAAATGCCGAAGATCGTAAACCACTGGGCTGCGGAAGGGCTGCGCTTTGACGCCATCTATACCGGCTACATCGGCGACGCACGCCAGTTTGACACGGTCCGTGCCCTGCGGCAGCTGCTGAACGAAGGGGGAAAGCTGATCGTTGACCCGGCCATGGCCGACCACGGCAAACTGTATAAAGCACTTTCGCCGGACATTGTCGACGGCATGCGTGGCCTTGTACGTGAAGCAGACATGATCCTGCCCAACCTGACGGAAGCCGCCTTCCTGCTGGGCCGGGATTATCAGGAAAACTACAGCCGCGAGGAGATCCGGGAGATGCTGGTGCAGCTCGCCGCCCTCGGCCCGGAGACCGTTATTCTCACCGGGGTATCCTGCGAAGAGGGAAAAATCGGCGCAGAGGCCTACATCCGGCCGGAAAACCGCTTTGTCCGTTACTTTGGCGAAAAACAGGAAAGAAGCTACCACGGCACGGGAGATATTTTCTCCAGTGTGGCGATCGCAGGCTATCTGAACGGCAAGCCGCTGGAGGCTTTGCTGGAAGAGAGCTGCGAGTTTGTGATCCGGTGCATTCAGAAAACGATCACCGACCCGGACCACGGCTATGGCGTAAAGTTTGAGCAGGTGCTTGCCGAAGAATAAAGCCCCGGAGGAAGAATGCCGGGAAATGCAAAAGGATGCAGCCGTCAGATGGGCTGCATCCTTTTATTCTGTATGATTGTTTTCTGTTTGGTGGGACGGCTCAGCCGTGGAACTCCGGGAAGGCGAGGTCGGAATCGAAGTCTTCGTCCGAGATCTCCTGCTGGCGGGCTGCCGGCTGCTTTTTCTGCGGGGTGACGACAGACCTGCCGCCGCCTGCTGCACGGAATTGCGTGTGCTTGCCGGTGACGTCTTCCAGGGCAGCTCTGAGGGCTTCCTCTGCGTTCTGCATGATGCCGTCTGCATATTCGCTGGCCATGCGGCGCAGCTCATTGCTCTTTGCCTCAGCGGATGCGATCATTTCGGCGCTCTGCTGGCGGGCAACACGGACGATCTCCTGCTGCTCAACCATGCTGCGGGCCTTTTCTTCGGCAGTCTTGCGAAGGGCCTCAGCCTCACGCTTGGCATTGCCGATAAACTCATCGCGGGCAGCAACCAGGCGCTTTGCCTCGGAAATTGCGGTGGGCAGGCCGCTTTTGATCTGATTGATGATCTCGGTGGCTTTGTCCCGCTCAATGATGCACTTGTCATTGCCAAGGGGAACGCCCCAGGCTTCCGTTACCATTCCGGAAAGGGTATCCAGCAATTCCATTACATCATTATAGTCTTCCATGATTCTGCCTCCACTGTTCAGATTTGTTTTGTATCATATCGATCAGCACTTCCGGTACAAGGCCTGTCAGATCGGCGTTATAGGTGGCAAGCTCGCGGACCACGGAAGAACTGAGAAAGGTATACTGGGAGTCAGCCGTGAGAAAAATTGTCTCCAGCTCGGGATACAGTTTTTTATTGACATTGTTCATCAGGAACTCATATTCGTAGTCTGACGATGCGCGAAGGCCCTTGACAATGACCGGCTGCTCAAAGCCTGCTGCATAGGCGGTGAGAAGACCGTTCCAGCTGTCGACGGTGACATTTGGCAGATCGGCCACAGCGAGCTTTGCCATTTCGACCCGCTCCTGCGCAGTGAACATACCGGCAGGCTTGGAGAAATTGACCATGACGCAAACAACCACGTGGTCAAAAAGCTTTGCCGCACGGCGGATAATATCCAGATGGCCGACAGTGATTGGGTCAAAGCTGCCGGGGCAGATTGCTGTAATCATTGCTCTGTGTCCTTCTTGATGAGCGTGATCTTGACCTTACCGTAGCGGTATTCCTTGCAGACCCTGTACGGGGCACGCAATGCAGGCAAGACCTTGTCGCTTCGTGATTCACAGACAATTATACCACCATCCGCTAATATGTCAACCGCATTGATGGTCTCCAAAACGGGCTCATACAGGTCAGAATCATAGGGCGGATCAATAAAAATCAGGTCAAAGGTGCCGCAATTGCGCAGATAGCTCACCGCGTCGGAGCGCAGGGTGGGTGCATGAAAGCCGCATTTTGCCAGGTTGCGCTTCACGATATCCAGAGACTTCTGCGAGGCATCGACAAAAACCGCACTCTGTGCACCACGGCTGAGGCACTCAATGCCCAGCTGACCGGTGCCGGCAAAAAGGTCCAGCACCCGCCTGCCCTCGATATCAAACTGGATAATGTTGAACACGGATTCCTTGACATTATCGGTCGTCGGGCGGACATCATAGTTCTCCGGGGTCTCGAGCCGGCGTCCCCCGGCAGTTCCGGTGATTACTCTCATGTTTGCTCTTCCTCCTGGGGATGATAAAAATCATAAACTGCCTGCGCAGTGTTCTTCGGCACGACCTCATGCAGCTGTGCCACGCTTGCGTTGGAAATTGCCTTGATGGTTTTGAAATGCTGCAGAAGCTCGGTACGGCGTTTTGGCCCGACGCCCGGGATACGGTCCAGCGAGGAGCTCATGCTCTCCATGCGCAGGGAACGCTGGTAGCCGATGGCGGTACGGTGCGTTTCTTCCTGGATGTTGCCGATGAGGGCAAAGATCGCCGGGTTGCCGGAGATCCCGGTCTCCTGGCCGGAGGAGTCGATGAGGGCACGTGTTCTGTGCCGGTTGTCCTTCACCATACCGAAAACGGGCAGCTTCAGGTTCAGGTCCCGCAGGGCCTGTTCCGCTATGCCGGCGTGGACATCGCCGCCATCGATCAGCAGCAGGTCCGGCAGGGGTGAAAAATTCGGGTCACCTTCCACATAACGGTGGAAACGACGGTACACCGCCTGGTACATGCTGGCGTAGTCATCCTGGCCCTGCAGATCCTTCATGCGGAACTTCCGGTAATCCCGCTTCAGGGGCTTGCCGTCTACATGCACGGTCATGGCCGCAACGATCCCGGTGTCGCCGAGGTTGGAGATATCAAAGGCCTCGATCCGCGCGGGATAGGTGTCCAGCTGCAGTGCCTTCTGCAGCCATTCCAGCGTTTTGAGCCTTCGCTGCTCCACCGTGGTCCGCCGCTGGATCTCTTCTCTGGCGTTCAGATTGGCACTTTCGGTCAATACACGCCGTTCACCGCGCTGGGGTACTTCGATGTGCACGGTATGCCCCGCTTTTTCCGAAAGCAGACGGGCCAGCTCTTCTGTTCCCTCCGGCTGAACGGACAGCAGGATGGTCTTCGGCAGGGCAGTTCGCCCGGTCAGATAAAAGCGGCAGAGCAGGTCGGCCAGGGCCTCGGCATCCTCCTCCAGAGGCTCCTCCATCATCTCAACGTCCTTACCCGTCAGGCTGCCGTCTTTGAAATGCAGGACCGTAAAGCAGGTTCTTGCCCCGCGGCAGAAGCCGATGGCATCGGTATCCGCAAAAGCGGTTGCGATGACCCGCTGCTGCTGGGAGAGGTTTTCAATGGCACGGATGCGGTCACGGAGCTGGGCGGCATATTCAAAACGGAGCTCCTCCGCCGCTGCCTGCATTTTCTCCGTCAGGCCCTTCAGCAGAAGGTCACCGTTGCCGGAGAGGATCTCCGCTGCCTCCAGCATACGCCGGCGGTATTCGTCCGCGCTGCTGTCCTTCAGGCACCAGCCGGCACAGGTGCCCATATGATAATTCAGGCAGGGCCGTTCCTTGCCGATATCCCGCGGGAAGACCCGTGAACAGTCCGGCAGCTGAAGCGTGCGGCAGATGGCAATGATGATCTCCCGGCTCTGTGAACGGCCGGCAAAGGGGCCGAAATATTTCAGGTCCTTATTCTCTGCGCGGTTGGACAGCGACAGCGTCGGGTATTCCTTTTTGGCGGAGAGGGCAATAAACGGATAGCCCTTATCGTCCTTGAGCAGAATATTGTAGTGGGGCTTGTGCTGCTTGATGAGCGAATTTTCCAGCACCAGGGCTTCAAATTCGCTGCCCACAACGATCACGTTAAAATCCCGGACCTTTTCCACCATGGCCGCGACCTTGGGTAAATGGTCCCCGTGAAAATAGCTGGAAACACGGTTTTTCAGCTTTTTCGCCTTGCCGACATAGATGATCTCCCCCTGTGCATCCTGCATCAGGTATACGCCCGGCAGCAGGGGCAGGCGGCCTGCCTTATTCTGCAGCTCTTCCCGGAACGGATTATACGGATCCATGCAAACGCCCCCTTTCGCTGAGCTTAACCCAAAAAGGGGCGTGCAAAAGCACGCCCCCACATTTTGGCAGATAAATCGAATTACTCTTCGAAGTTGGAGTCGATGAGGTTGGAAAGGGTTGCGATAGCGGCATCTTCATCTGCGCCGTCGGCGATCAGATTAATGGTAGTGCCCTTAATGATGCCCAGAGAGAGGACACCCAGCAGGCTCTTTGCGTTTACGCGGCGCTCTTCTTTTTCGACCCAGATGCTGCTCTTGAACTCGTTGGCTTTCTGAATAAAGAAAGTCGCCGGTCTGGCATGAAGACCTACCTGATTGTTAATGACTACTTCTTTGGAAATCATAATTGTCTCTCCTTAAGCTGTAAGAAAATTGCACATTGGTAGAATAGCAAATTTCGGCATAACCGTCAACTGCTTTCCTTCTTTTTGGTTATTTTGCCCTGTGCTCTTTTTCGTTCGGCACGGGTTTATTTCAGTTCTACGATGGTCACGCCGGTCTCGCCTTCGCCGTAAACCCCCAGGCGGAAGCTCTTCACCTGTTTGTTTTTGCGGAGCATCTGGTGGATCGCTGTGCGCAGCGCACCGGTGCCCTTGCCGTGGATCAGAGTAACGGAACCCAGGCGGCCCATAACGGCGCTGTCCAGATAACGCTCTGCCGTAAGCACCGCCTCAAAGGCCTCCATGCCGCGCAGGTCGATCTCCGAAGCAACAACAGAGGTCTGCAGGGAGGCACCTGTGCTCTTCAGCGGCTTTTGCTGCGGCTTAGCGGATTTCTGCTCGGTCAGGAGGACGTCATCCTCTTTAGCCGTGATCGTCATGATTCCCGCACGCAGAGTCAGCTGGCGGTCGGCGGAGACCGAGACGACCTCGGCCTTTGTGCCCATGGATTTTATGATGACGGTATCCCCTGCCCGTATCGGCCGGGCAGATTTTTCGTCCGGCTGTGTCGGCTGCGGCGCGGAGGCACGAAGCTCCTTCTCCTTGCTGTTGAGGCGCTGACGAAGCTGCGTTCTTGCCTCGTTCAGGCGAGCCGCATCGTCTTCCTCATTCAGATGCCGGCGCATCTCATCCAGCTCGGCAAAAACACTTTCCGCGGTTCGGCGGGCTTCGGTAAGGATGCGTTCCGCCTCGCGCTTTGACCGCAGGTCCGCCTTCTCCAGACGCAGCTCAAGCTCCGCACGCAGGCGGGCAGACTTTTTCGCATCCTCTTCGGCGCGGCGTCTTGCCTTTTCCGCATCATCGCGTTCCTTTTCCAGGGCGCTGCGTGTCTGCTCCAGCTTCTCGATGGTGCTTTCAAATACGGCTCCCTCTGTTCCCACACGGGAAGAGGCATCCGAAATGATCCGCTCGTCCAGCCCCAGCTTGCGGGAGATGGCAAAGGCGTTGGACTTGCCGGGCACGCCGACCAGCAGACGGTACGTCGGGCTGAGAGTGTCAACGTCAAACTCACAGGAAGCATTCTGCACGCCCGGTGTGTTGGTGGCATAGACCTTCAGTTCGGTATAATGGGTCGTTGCGGCGATCAGGCAACCCTGACGGCGCGCGTTCTCAATAATGGAGACGGCCAGCGCGGCGCCTTCTGTCGGGTCGGTACCGGCGCCCAGCTCGTCAAAGAGAAGCAGGGAGCGGTCGTCGCATTCTTCCAGTATGGAAACAATATTAGTCATGTGGGCAGAGAAGGTCGACAGGTTCTGCTCAATACTCTGCTCGTCACCGATATCCGCCAGAATGTGGCGGAAGACCGGGAGGCCGCTGCCGTCCCCTGCCGGGATATGCAGGCCGCACTGGTTCATTGCCGCCAGGAGGCCAATGGTCTTCAGGGAGACGGTTTTGCCGCCAGTGTTTGGCCCGGTAATGACCAGGGTGTCAAAGGTGTCCCCGATTTCGAGACTGATGGGAACGGCCTTGGCCGGGTCCAGCAGAGGATGCCGGGCTTTGCGCAGAATGACAGCCTTTTCGGTGGCCTCTGCCGAGCGACCGTCCATCTTAAAGGAAAGACGGGCACGGGCAAAGATCAGGTCAAGACGGACGATATAGGTATAGTCGGAGGAAATGTCGTCCCCGTGCTCGGCGCAGTCTGCAGACAGCTCGGCAAGGATGCGCTCGATCTCTGCCTTTTCCTTTGCCGCCAGCTCACGCAGCTCGTTGTTGGCCTTCACCACACCCATAGGCTCAATAAAAGCCGTCATACCGGTGGCGGAAATATCGTGGACCAGTCCGGGGACCGCTCCGCGATGGTCGCTCTTGACCGGAATGACATAGCGGTCGCCGCGCATGGTGATGATCGGCTCCTGCAGAGCCTTGGCATAGGCCGGCGAGGAGATGATCTTCTGCAGGATGTCTCTGGCCCGCGCCGCCGCCGCACGCATTTTCCGCCGGATGGAGGTCAGCTCCGAGGAGGCGCTGTCCGCGATCTCGTCCTCAGCGACAATGGAGGTCGTGATTTTTTCTTCCAGAAATTTATTGGCCCGCAGCGCAAAAAACAGGGAATCAATGACCGTTTTGCCCACGCCGTCATCGGCAATATAGCCCCGCACGAGACGGGCACACTGCAGAACGCGGGCAATATCCAGAAGCTCACGCGTGTTCAGAGAACCGCCCAGATTCGCCCGGGAAAGAGACGGACGGACATCCTTCAGCTGATAGAAGGACGGGTTTCCCCGCACGGTCATCATCGCGCAGGCTGCAGTTGTCTCCTCCTGACGGCGCTGCACTTCCGCAGGCTCGGCCGAAGGGGTCAGCTGCAGGCATTGCTCCTTTGCCGTCTCGGTAACGGCTTCCTGGCGCAGAAGCTCCAGGACAGCAGGAAGTTCAAGTGTTGAAATGGATTTTTCGGAAAAGCTCATGTTACTTCCACCATATATTTCATCAGGGAATGGTAATACTCCAGTGTGCCGAAATTCCGGTCCGTATTCTGCAGAAGCCAGGCTTCGGCAACTGCAGAAAGCGCTTTCAGCGCCTCGTCGGAAACGGTAAACGAATATAATCTCTTTGCGGGGGCATGCAGCACATAGCGTGCTGCGGCCAGCGCCTCTTCGCCCAGCGGAAAGCGCGGCCCTTTTCCCGCGCCGCTGCACGAACGGCAGCGGATCATACCCTCGCTGACAAAAAACACCGGGGCCTCCGGCAGCTCGGCACCGCAGACGGAGCAGCATTCCAGGTTCGGTTCATAGCCCAGCAGGCCCATCAGGCGCAGCTCAAAGGCAGCCTTGATCTTTCGCTGCGGGTACAGCCGGTGGCTGATGGCATAGAGGGTATTCAGAATCAGCTGCAGGACGCCCTCCTCCGGCTCGTTCTCCACACTCACAGCCTCCACGCATTCTGCGATATAGCTGCCCAGGGCGAGGGCAGTGATATCCTCACGCAGGCCGTGAAAGTCTTCTTTGACGACGGCCTCATTGACGGACCACCTGTCTTTGTTGGAGAACAGCGTGAAGTCAGTATAGGTCAGCTGCTGCGTTGCCGCGGTGAGCTTGCTGTTTTTTCGCAGTGCGCCGCGTGCTCTTACGGTTATTTTGCCCTGTGAGGCACTGTAGAGCGTCAGAATGCGGTCCGCTTCCTTATAGCGGACTTCACGCAGGACAAGCGCGTCTGTATCCAGAAACATTATTCGTTGGTAAAGCCGAAGTTGCGCAGAAGCACCTCGGAATCCCGCCAGTTGGGCTTCACGCGGACCCATGTCTGCAGGAAGACCTTGGTACCCATAAAGGCTTCAATATCTGTGCGGGCCAGCTCGCCGATCTTCTTCAGCATAGCCCCGTGCTTGCCGATGATAATGCCCTTATGGCTGTCCTTTTCGCAGTAGATCGTAGCCTCAATGTCAATGATGCCACTGTCCTCCCGTTCGGAGAAACGGGTCAGTTCCACTGCCGTGCCGTGGGGGATCTCTTTATCCAGGCAGAGAAGCAGCTTCTCGCGGACCAGCTCGGCACAGATCTGGCGCTCGGGCTGGTCGGTGATCATGTCGTCCGGGAAGAAGTGCGGGCTTTCTGCCGCATATTTTTCCAGTTCGGTAAACAACTCCTCGATGCCGTCGCCGGTCTTTGCCGAGATGGGAAGGATCGCATCAAAGGGATAGGCTGCCGAATAGGCCGCCATGACCGCAAGGAGCCGCTCCTTGTTGACGGTATCAATTTTGTTGATAACGAGCATTGCGGGTGCGCCGGACTGGCGGATGCTTTCCATCAGAGCTGCCTCCTGCGGGCCGATGGCTTCCACCGGTTCGACAACCAGCAGGATGCAGTCAACATCGGCGACACTTTCCCGCACAACGTTGACCATAAAGTCGCCGAGGCGCGTTTTGGGTTTGTGGAAGCCCGGCGTATCCATCAGGACATACTGCGTCTCGCCGCGGGTAATGACTGCGGTAATGCGGTTGCGCGTGGTCTGCGGTTTATCGGAGACGATGGCGATCTTTTCCCCGGTCAGTGTATTGGTCAATGTGGACTTGCCGACATTCGGCCGCCCACAGATGGTGATCATTGCTGATTTTGTCATTCTATTTCCCCCTCCGGGAATCCGCTTCCCGGCCTGTTCCTTATGTGCTTCTTATCTATTGGTTATCTATTGGCTAAGGGCGGCGGTCAGTCGTCGCCCATGATAGCTTTTTCTCTGGCGCGCATCTGCCGCTTCATTTCCCCTTCATCCACATGGTCGTAGCCCAGCAGATGCAGGACGGAGTGGACGGTCAGATACATCACCTCACGGTCATAACCGTGGCCGAATTCCGCGCCCTGCTGCTCGCAGCGGGGTACAGAGATCATCATGCTCCCCAGCATGAGGGTTTCGGTGTCGAAATCGTATTCGCAGGCATCCGGGTCAAATTCCCCCGGCACCAGCTCATTAAACGGGAAGGACAGGACATCGGTCGCCCGGTCAACGCCACGCTGCTCAAGGTTTACGGCATGAATGCCCTCGTCATCGGTCAGCATGACATCAATGCTGCAGGGTTCCTCTACCCCTTCGGCGTCCAGTGCCATCTGAATGGCCTTTTTGATCAGTGCGGCCGAATTGTTATGGCCGAGATTCTTTACCTCCCGGCAAATGTTGATCACATGCTGCATGTTCAAGTCCTCTTATGATAGGTTCCGGGCCGGCTGTCGCCCCTGCCGTTGGTAGGTTTTTTCTCGTCCTGTACCGGATTCTTCTTATCATAGACCTCGTAGGCCTCAATGATTTTCTGCACCAGACGGTGGCGCACAACGTCCGCGCCCGTCAGCTCGCAGATGGCGATGTCATCCAGATCCCGCAGGACCTTCATCGCAACCTTCAGGCCGCTGGTCTTGTCCTCCGGCAGGTCGATCTGCGTAATGTCGCCCGTGATCACAACCTTGGAGCCGAAGCCCAGGCGGGTCAGAAACATTTTCATCTGCTCCCTTGAGGTGTTCTGTGCCTCATCAAGAATGATGAAGCTGTCATCCAGTGTTCGCCCGCGCATATACGCGAGCGGTGCAACCTCAATATTGCCCCGCTCCAGATATTTCTGGTAGGTCTCAGCCCCGAGCATATCAAACAGGGCGTCGTAAAGCGGCCTGAGGTACGGGTCGACCTTGCTCTGCAGGTCTCCGGGCAGGAAGCCGAGCCGCTCCCCTGCCTCCACTGCCGGGCGGGTCAGGACAATGCGGTTTACTTCCTCGGCACGGAATGCCGCCACCGCAGCCGCTACCGCCAGATAGGTCTTGCCTGTGCCGGCGGGGCCGATGCCCAGCGTGATCGTGTTTTTGGCGATGGCATCACAGTAAGCCTTCTGGCCGATGGTCTTTGCCTTGACCGGCTTACCCTTGGAGGTAATGCAGATGACATCGCCTGCCAGCTCACTGATCTTGCTCTCTTTGCCTTCCTTGACCAGCTTGAGCACATAACGGACATTCTGCGCGTCAATGCTCTCGCCCTTTGCTGCCAGGGTCAGCAGGCCGCTGATCGTCTTTTCGGCCTCCATTACGTCTTCCGGTTCTCCGCTGATATGCAGCTTGTCTTCCCGGTCAATGACCCTGACATGCAGTTCATCCTCTATTATGCGCAGGTTACGGTCAAACGAGCCGAACACGCTGATGACGTGCTCCATCCGCTCGACCTGAATGGTTTTCTCGATCATGCCTGCCCTCCTCCGGACATTTTTCACAAACAGAAAGGGCCGCTGCAAAGCCTTACCGCACAGGCGGCAGAGCCGTGCAGCGGCGCCCGATTATTCTTTTACCAGGTTTTGCGCAAAGGCAAAATACTGTGCCTGTTTTTCGTCACAGATTTCCTGCGAAGCACCCTGGATCAGAAGATAGATCTTGATCTTCGGTTCCGTGCCCGAGGGACGCACAATAAACCGGCAATTATCCGCAAGCTCAAAAATCAGAACATTGGAACCGCTGATTGGTGTCCGTTCAACCAGGCCAAGGCCCGGAACGATCACGGAACCGTCCAGATAATCCCGGTAACGGACGACCTCCGTGCCCGCGATCTCCTTCAGCGGCTCTGTGCGGAGCTTTTCCATAACGGCCTTCATTTTTGCCAGCCCGTCCAGCCCCGGCATAACCAGGTTCAGGGTCTTTTCGGCAAAGAAGCCGTACTTTGCATACATGGCATGGAGTGCGTCGAGAAGAGTCATGCCCATGCCGTGGTAATGGGCTGCCATTTCCGCCACCATGAGAGATGCGGTGACCGCATCCTTATCGCGCACATAGGAACCCATCATGTAGCCGTAGCTCTCTTCAAAAGCCAGCACATACTGCCAGGCACCATCGGCTTCCCACTGGGCGATACGCTCGGCCATAAACTTGAAGCCGGTGAAGGTCTCTTCATAATGCACGCCGTGATAGTCGCAGATTGCCCGCGTCATTGAGGTCGAAACAATGCTGGACACCACGCCTGCGTTTGCCGGCAGGGTCCCTTCCTTTTTGCGGGCCTGAATAATATAGTCTGTCAGCAGGGCGCCCATTTGGTTGCCGGTGATCGTTACGTACTCTTCCCCGCTGCGCACCATAACGCCGATACGGTCAGAGTCCGGGTCGGTTCCGATGATGAGGTTGCTGCCGACCTTCTTTGCCAGGTCAACGGCCAAATAAAAGCCCTCGGGATTTTCCGGGTTTGGGCTGACGACGGTGGAAAAATCGCCGTCCAGCACCATCTGCTCGGGAACCGGGTAGAGCTTCTTTACGCCAAGGCGCTTCAGGGCTTCGGGAACGAGTTTGTATCCGCAGCCATGGAAGGGCGTATAGACAATGCTGAAGTCATCCGCAACGGCCTGTACGGCTGCCGGATCAATGGCCTGCCCCAGAACGGCAGCCAGGAACTTTTCGTCCACTTCCTCGCCGATGAGCTCAATGCGCCCGTCGTGGACCGCCTGCTGATAATCACAGGTCTTATAACCGGTGAAGACATCCAGCTCTTCCATGCGTTTGGCAATGGCAGAGGCCTTCTGCGGGGGCAGCTGGGCCCCGTCGGACCAGTAGACCTTATAGCCGTTATATTCCTTCGGGTTGTGGCTTGCCGTAATGTTCAGCCCCGCTGCAGCGCCGAATTCCAGCACAGCAAAGCTCAGCTCCGGAGTAGGACGAAGCGCATCAAACAGGCGCACACGAATACCGTTTGCCGCCATTACACAGGCAGCTTCCTCCGCAAAGAGGCGGCTGTTGTTGCGGCAGTCGTGGTCGATAACAATGCCCTTCTGCTTTGCTTCTTCCCCTTCTGCGGCAATGACATCCGCAAATGCCTGCGTGGCATGACGGATGATGTGCACGTTCATGTTGTGAAGGCCGAGCTTCATGGTTCCGCGGAGGCCGGCTGTGCCAAACTCCAGCTGAGCATAAAACCGCGCTTCTTTTTCCTTTTCATCATCGGCAATTGCATTCAGCTCAGCCCACTCCGATTCGCTGAGGATCGGGCTGTCCAGCCAATGCTGATACCTTTCCTGATAGGATTCCATAATTTTTCTCCTGTAAACCTGGATTACTTATGATAACGAGAGCCCTCGTTGATCTTAAAACTTCTGTAGATCTGCTCCACCAGCATCACCCGTGCCAGATGGTGCGGGAATGTCATGGCTGACATGCTCAGGCGCAGATCGGCCCGCTGCTTGACGGTGTCGGACAGCCCGAAGGAGCTGCCGATAACAAAGCACATTTTCGGCTTGCCGGAGCCTTCCCGCTCCCGGACCAGCTTGGCCAGAGCTTCGCTGGAGTGCGCTTTGCCTTCCACACACATCGCCACCAGCCAGGCATCCCGGGGGACATTTTTGAGGATCTCCCCTGCTTCTTTTTCTAAAGCCGCCGCGATCTCCTTTGCGGAGGGTTCCTCCGGAAGACGTACCTCCGGCAGCTCCTGCAGGGTAAAGTCACAATAGGCACCCAGGCGTTTCTGATATTCCGCGACCGCATCCAGATAGAACTTTTCCTTCAGCTTGCCGACACAGATTACTTTTACACCAATCATAGCTGTCCTTAAAACCAAAAATGGCGGGTATGCCCGTTATCCGGACACCCCGCCGATGTTCTGTGTAGTAGCGCCCTGCCGAAAGGCACAAGCGAGGTGATCACGCACGCAGCGCGGCGTCATAGTTCATAGCAGAAATCAGCCGACAGAAATGATCCGCTGATTATCTTCCTCAGGATCGGGGAAGTTTTCAATGCGGATATCCGCGCCGAGGCGGGTAAGCTTTCCGACAAAGTCTTCATAGCCGCGCTCAATGAACTGGATATCCTCAATGGTGGTCTTGCCGGTTGCGCAGAGGCCCGCAATAACCATAGCCGCACCGGCACGCAGGTCACAGGCCTGCACAGTGGCGCCGGTAAGCTTTGCATTGCCGCTGATTACCGCAATGCGGCCGTCGACCTCAATCTCCGCACCCATTTTGCGAAGCTCACTGACATACTTATACCGGTTATCGTAAATGCCTTCGGTGCAGATAGAAATGCCTTCTGCCATGGTCAGCAGAGTGCACATCTGTGGCTGCATGTCTGTCGGGAAGCCGGGATACGGGAGCGTTTTGATATTGGCGCGGGTCAGCTCGTTCGTGCCGCGCACAAGAACGGAATCGTCGTATTCCTCAACAATGGTACCGGTCTCGCGGAGCTTGGCGGTAATGCTGTCGAGGTGGCGGGGGATAACATTTTTCACGAGGACCTCGCCGCGGGTCGCTGCTGCAGCGACCATATAGGTTCCGGCTTCGATCTGGTCCGGGATGATGGTGTATGTGCCGCCATGGAGGCTGTCTACACCGTAGACCTTGACGGTATCGGTACCTGCACCACGAACATCTGCACCCATGGAGTTAAGGAAGTTGGCCAGATCGACAATGTGGGGCTCTCTTGCCGCGTTTTCAATCACGGTGCGGCCCTTTGCCAGGGTAGCCGCAAGAATGATGTTCATTGTTGCACCAACAGAGACCTTGTCCAGATATACATTGGCACCGCGAAGGCGACCTTCCTTTGCCTTGGCAAAAACGTAGCCGTTGGCAACGTTAATCTCTGCGCCCAGGCAACGCATGCCCTTGATATGCTGGTCGATGGGACGCACACCGAAGTTGCAGCCGCCGGGCATAGCCGTCTTTGCTGAACCGAAACGGCCGAGCATTGCGCCGATCAGATAGTAGGAGGCGCGGATCTTGCTCATCAGCTCGTAAGGAACATCCGTAAAGCGGACATTGGTGCTGTCGATCTCGATAGTGGATTTATTGATAAAACGAACATCTGCTCCGAGATGGTGCAGAATGGTCAGCAATTTGTCGGTATCACTGATCTGCGGGAGATTTTCGATGCGGCAAACGCCGTTTACCATCAGGGCTGCCGGGATAATGGCTACCGCAGCATTTTTGGCGCCGCTGATCTCGACTTCGCCATGAAGTGCTTTCCCGCCGTGAATAACATACTTTTCCAAAATATACACCTGCCAAACAGGAAATGCGGGCCGAAACCCGAAAGCTGAAGAATATTAGCACAAAGTGCTGTTAAAGGCAATTATTTTCTCAGATATTGTGCTGCCTTCAGCACCGCAATAATGGTTTTGGCGTCTTCGATCTCGTTCGCCATGACCATTTCAAGCAGAGAAGACAGACTGTGCTTTTCCACATTGAGGAACTCACCGTCATCCGGGTGAGCCTCTCCGGTGTGAAGCCCCAGTGCAAGATAAACATGAAGAATCTCGGAGGAATAGCCGGGAGAGGTGCAGCAGCAGCCAAAATCGATCAGCTTGTCTGCCGTGAAGCCGGTTTCCTCGGCAAGCTCGCGCACAGCGCAGAGCTCATGGGCTTCCCCTGGCTCCAGCTTGCCGGCGGGAGCCTCCAGCATGGTGCGCTGGAATGGGTAGCGGAACTGACGGACCATATAGCAGTTGCCGTCTTCATCGACCGGAAGAACAGCCACACCGCCGGGATGCTCGACTACCTCGCGCTTTACTACACGCCCGTCTTGCAGACGTGCTTTGTCAAGGTAGACATTTACGATCACGCCGCGGTATTGTACTTCACCGCTCAGGCGCTCTTCCCGAAGCTCTTCCATGCTGCTGTATCCTCCGACATGCCATTTCCGCGTTGTGAAACAGCAAACGATTCTATCTCACAATAGTGCGTGTAGTATACCATATTCTTTTCTGGTTTACCACTGTTTTTTGTTCTGTTTCCCTAAAATCAGGCGCATTTTCTGTTTATTTTTACGTAATTCTATACAATTATTAAATTTTGGTGTTTCTTCGGTTGCATGCTCATTTCATTTCAAGCTATCCATGTTTTTCTTTCGTAATCTTTTGTTAAAAAAGGACGGCACCCCAAACGGAGTGCCGCCGACATTCGCTGTTTATTTGTATGACCGGCCGTTCCCGGGACGGAAATTCAGGACAGGATAGCCCCTGTCGAGAAGCATTTTTTCTGTCTCGGTAAAGGCAAAGGCTATGGTCTCTGCCTTATGGCTGTCGCTGGACAGGACGAAGCTTCCGCCATGTGCAGCAATATAATCCAGAAACGGCAGTTCGGGGTAAGGTGCACTTCGCCACCCGCGGGAGATTGCCCCGGTATTCACCTCGAAGGGAACACCATAAGGAAGGAGCTGCTCCAGGGCCGCGAAGGCCGCATTGCGGTAACGGGGGTCAGACGTATCGAAATATGCGTTGCCCTCGTTATACTTGGTGATCAGGTCAAAATGGCCGATAATATCGGCATGGGTCTTCTCCAGGACCTGGCCCTCCAGCTCAAAATAACGACGCGCTGCTGCATACATGTCGCCGCCAAACATTCTGTCCACACCGGCAACCAGCTCTGCGGGCGAAGCATCGACCGCAAAGTTACGCTCGCCGTCCCCGATAAAATGCGTGGAACCGATGCGGTAATCAAAGGCATCCGTAGGCTCAGGAGACAGAGCATCCTGCTCAATGCCGCAGTATATGGTAATCTGCCCGCTGTACTTCTCTTTGAGTCTGCGGATCTCCCTGCGGTAGGCAGCATAGTCATCCGTCGGGTCCATGGTCCAGCTCTCCTGGGTCACCAGAAAAGAATGGCCGGAAAAGCCGATTGCCTCCAGCCCTTTTTCGATTGCCGAAAGGACCATCTCTTCTGCGGTGTTTTTCCCATCGCAGAAGGTCGTATGCATATGAAAATCGCTGCGAATCATCAGGTCATCTTCTCCTGCTTTACCTTGTGATCGATCACGTGGCGTGAGGCAAGCTCTTTGCGCACATCATTGACGGTAATGCCGTTCTGTGCCATAAGAACCATGCAATGGTAGGCAAGGTCAGCCAGCTCATAAACGGTCTCCCGCTTATCCTCTGCTTTTGCCGCAATAATTACTTCAGTGCATTCTTCGCCGACCTTCTTCAGGATCTTGTCCAGGCCCTTCTGGAACAGGTAGGTCGTGTAGGAGCCCTCCGGGAGCTGTTCCTTGCGGTCCAGCAGCAGGTCCATCAGGCCGTCGATGGCAAACTCATGCAGCTCATCGCTTACCCATACCGGGTTCTCAAAGCAGGATTCCGTGCCCAGGTGGCAGGCAGGACCGTCTTTTTCCACCATAACGACCAGCGCATCCTTATCGCAGTCTGCGGTAATGGAAACGATGTGCTGATAATTGCCACTGGTTTCGCCCTTCAGCCAGAGCTCCTGACGGGAGCGGCTCCAGAAGCAGGTCAGTCCACGCTCCATGGAGATCTGCAGGCTCTCTTTATTCATATAGGCCAGGGTCAGTACTTTCTTGGTTACTGCATCCACCACGATGGCAGGGATCAGGCCTTTTTCGTCAAACTTCAGTTCTTCAGGATTTACCATAATACTATCCTCTCTTAATCCAATATGCGCATCGGAATGCCATTTGCGGCAAGTTCGCGCTTCAGTTCCGGAATCTTCACTTCACCAAAGTGGAAAATGGATGCTGCCAGGCCCGCATCTACCTTAGGCAGGGCATGGAACAGCTCGGTAAAGTGCTGCACGTTTCCCGCGCCGCCGGAGGCGATCACCGGGACGGACACAGCGTTGCACACCGCTTCCAGCATTTCCAGGTCAAAGCCGTTCTTCACGCCGTCAGTATCAATGGAATTCAGCACGATCTCCCCGGCGCCAAGCTCCACGCCCTTACGGATCCAGGAAACGGCTTCCATGCCGGTGTCATCACGACCGCCGCGGGCAAACACGCGGAATTCGCCATCCACCCGTTTCACGTCTGCGGACAGGACCACGCACTGGTCTCCGTAACGCTTCGCTGCTTCAAAGATCAGGTTCGGGTTGCGGATCGCACCGCTGTTTACGCTGACTTTATCCGCACCGCATTTCAGCACGCGGTCAAAATCATCTACTGTATTTATGCCGCCGCCCACCGTGAGGGGAATAAAAATCGTCGATGCGACCTCACAGAGGATGTCGGTAAACAGCTTTCTGCCTTCTGCCGATGCGGTAATATCATAAAACACCAGTTCATCCGCGCCGACATCGCTGTAATACCGTGCCAGATCTACCGGAGAAGAAACATCATTCAGGCCGGCAAAATTCACGCCCTTTACCACACGGCCGTCTTTTACATCCAGACAGGGAATTATTCTCTTACTAACCATCTTATTTCGCCGCCTCAATTGCCTTCCGAAGGTCGATTGCCCCGGTATAATACGCTTTTCCGATAATTGCCCCATACAGCTTCATGGCCGCAAGAGACTGAACATCCTCAATGGTCGACACACCACCGGATGCCGTGAAATTCATCGTAAAGCGTTCACTCAGCTCTTTATACAGGCTGCGGTTACAGCCCACCATTGCACCATCACGGGAAATATCCGTGCTGATGACGGTGCTGATGCCGATATCCTGCAGATACGCGCAGAAACCGAAGGCATCCAGAGCCGACTTTTCCGTCCAGCCCTTGATGGCTACCATCCCATCCTTGATATCTACGCCGACAGCCAGCCGGTCACCGTACTTTGCTGCCGCTTTCTCCAGAAACGGACGATCGTTAACTGCTGCCGTCCCCAGAATAACGCGGTTGATGCCCGCATCCAGATACCGCTCCACGGTATCCATGCTGCGTACACCACCGCCGATCTCCGAAAACAGGGAGCAATGGGACACGATCTCACTGACCGTTTTCAGGTTGGGTGTTTCACCGCTGCGTGCGCCTTCCAGGTCAACCAGATGAATGCAGCTTGCCCCGCTCGCGGCAAAATCCTCCGCGATCTCTACAGGGTGCTCACTGTACACCGTCATCTGCGCGTAGTCGCCCTTATAGAGCCGTACTGCCTTGTGCTCGAACAGGTCTATGGCAGGAAAAATCAGCATTGTCTCACACCTCCCTGCAGAATGCGCGCATAATGTTCAGCCCGACAGGGCCGCTCTTTTCCGGATGGAACTGGCAGCCGAAGACATTCCCCTTTTGGACCGCTGCCGTCAGCGGAGCGCCGTATTCTGCCGTGGCAATTACGCTGTCCTCACACTTTGCCCCGTAGAAGGAGTGCACAAAGTAGACACTGTCGCCCTCTTTGATGTAGCGGAAAATCGGGCTGTCCTTGCCGTTAAACTGCAGGGCGTTCCAGCCGATATGGGGGATCTTCAGTTCTGCAGGAATAACCTCCCGGATCGGACGAACCTCGCCCCGGATGAGACCCAGGCCGGGGTGCTCGCCATACTCGAGGCTTTTATCGAACAGCATCTGCATTCCCAGGCAGATGCCCAGCAGGGGCTTTCCCTTCTCCGCCTCTTCCGTCAGTACACGGTCCAGGCCGGTTGCGCGCAGCTTTGCCGCTGCATCGCCAAAGGCGCCAACTCCGGGAAGGATAATTTTATCTGCACTGCGCAGGGCCTCTGCCTCACCGGTCACAACCGCCTTTTCGCCGATTGCGGCAAAAGAGCTCTTCAGTGAAAACAGGTTTCCCACACCATAGTCAACGATTGCTATCATGAAACCACTCCTTTACAGAACGCCCTTTGAGGACGGAACGGCACCGGCCAGTGCCGGGTCCACCGCGACAGCCTTGCGCAGCGCACGGGCAGCCGCCTTAAAGGTGCCCTCAATAATATGGTGGGCATTATTTCCGGCAAGCTGACGCAGATGCACGGTGATTCCCGAGCAGCGCGTAAAGGCGATCCAGAATTCCTCCACCAGTTCTGTGTCAAAGGTACCCACCTTCTCCGTGGGGATCTGCAGAGCATAGCCAAGGCACCCGCGGCCGGAGATATCCACCGCAGCAAGGATCAGCGCCTCGTCCATGGGCAGGGTAATGTCGCCGTAGCGGGTGATGCCGCCGCAATTGCCCAGAGCCTCCGCGAAGGCCTTTCCCAGGCATATGCCGATGTCTTCCGCCGAATGATGGTCATCTACCCAAGTATCCCCTTTGCAGTTGACCTTCAAGTCAAAGCGCCCGTGCACGGCAAAAAGGGTCAGCATATGGTCCATAAAACCGATACCGGTTGCGATCTCCGCTTTGCCGGTACCGTCCAGATTCAGTTCCAGGCTGATCTGCGTTTCCGCTGTCTGCCGATTTAAAACCGCTGTTCTCATGCTCTCTCCCTCAGGATCTCCTGTACTTTCTGCAGCAGTACATCCATCTGTTCTTTTGTACCGATCGTAATACGGTTATACTGTGCGATCTTTTCCTTGGTGAAATGGCGTACCAGCACGCCCCGCTGCTTCAGCGCTTCATAGAGCTCTCCCCCGTCGATCTGTGGGTGGCAGGCAAACACAAAGTTTGCGGTGGAAGGCAGCACGCGGAAGCCGAGTTTTTCCAGCCCGGCAACGGTATAGCTGCGGTTCTGTGCGATCGTTCGGCAGTTTGCCGCCGTGTACTCCGGGTCAGCCAGGGTACCCAGGGCAGCCGCCATCGTCAGGGAGTTGATGTTATAGGGGTTTGTGGAATACTTTATGGTATTGAGGTCGGCGATCAACTCCGGGCAGGCAACGCCAAAGCCAAGGCGGGCACCGGCCATGGAACGGGACTTGGAGAAGGTCTGGGTGACCAGAAGGTTCGGATATTTCCGAACCAGCGGAATGCAGCTCTCTCCGCCGAAGTCCACATAAGCTTCGTCAATGACGACCACATTATCCGGATTGGTCTGCAGGATGCGTTCAATATCCGCCAGCCCCAGAAGGATGCCCGTGGGGGCATTCGGATTGGCGATAAAAATGGTTTTGCCGATTCCGCAGTAATCCTCCACACGGATGGTGAAGTCCTCCTGCAGAGGGATCTCTTCATACGGGATGTGATTCAGCTGTGCGAAAACCGGATAAAAGCCATAGGTCACGTCCGGGAACACAGCCGGATGCTCCTCATCGCAGAACGCCATAAACGCAAAGTTCAAAATCTCGTCCGAACCGTTCGTCAGAAGCACCTCTGCGGGAGATACGCCGCAGGCCTCTGCCACCGCCGCCGTCACTTCTGCACAGGTCGGGTCGGAATACAGGTTCAGCGGTCTCGTATACTGCGCCGTATATTCTGCCGCCTTCTGTGAGGGCGGGAACGGAGATTCATTGGTATTCAGCTTCACATAGGTCATCTGACGCGGCTGTTCACCGGGGGTGTAGGGCGTCAGGGCGCTGTGCTTTGCACTAAAATATCTGCTCAACGCTGTGCACCTCGGTTCAGGGCTCTTCCTTGCGGATGAGCATGCTCTTTGCGTGGCCGGTCAGGCCTTCCTTGTTGGCGAACATGGCCACACCTTCGGCAACCTTGCTCAGTGCTTCTGCGGTGTAATAGGTAAACTGGGACTTCTTGATAAAGTCATCCACAGACAGCGGGCTGGAGAAACGGGCGGTGCCGCCAGTGGGCAGGGTATGGTTTGCACCGGCAAAATAGTCGCCGAGCGGTTCCGGGCAATAACGACCCATGAAGATGGAACCGGCGTGCTTGATGGCATTGAGATAATCGAAGGGGTTATCCACACAGAGCTCGATGTGCTCCGGAGCGATCTCGTTGGCAATGTCGATAGCCGACATAATATTATCGGCAACAATGATCTTGCCGTTGTTTTCGATGGAAGTACGGGCAATGTCCTCGCGGCTCATCTCACGCAGCAGATTCTCGATCTCCTGCTGAACGGCAACTGCCAGATCCATAGAGTCGGTAACCAGAACAGCACTGGCCAGGCGGTCGTGCTCAGCCTGGGAGAGCAGGTCGGCAGCGACCCAGCGGGGATTGGATTTTCCATCGGAAACGACCAGAATCTCGCTCGGACCCGCAATAATATCAATGGAGACCATACCGAAGACCTGGCGCTTGGCTTCAGCCACAAATGCATTACCCGGTCCGACGATCTTATCCACCTTGGGAACACTCTCTGTACCGTAGGCCAGCGCGGCAATTGCCTGTGCGCCGCCAACCTTGAAGATCTTATCCACACCGGCAACTTTGGCCGCTGCCAGGATTGCAGGATTGACCTTGCCGTCTTTTCCCGGAGGAGTGACCATGACCAGTTCCGGAACCCCGGCGATTTTGGCCGGAATGGAATCCATCAGGACCGTAGAGGGATAGGCTGCCGTACCGCCGGGAACATAGAGGCCCGCACGGTCGACCGGCGTGATCTTCTGACCCATGACAATGCCGTCTTCCCCGGTCATCACAAAGTTTGTGCGGACCTGGCGGGAGTGGAATGCGCGGATGTTGGCTGCAGACTGCTCCAGAACAGCGATAAACTCCGGCTCCTGGGAAGCGATTGCCTCTTCGATTTCTTCCGGGGTGACCTGCAGGTTCTCCAGGCGAACCTTATCAAACTTTTCGGAGTACATACGCAGGGCTTCGTCACCATTGGCCACCACATTGGCGATAATATCCGCAACAATGCCGCTGACGTCTGTTTCATTGATCTTGCGGGCAAATATTTCCTCCACAGGGGTCTCACTATATTTCATGATCTTAATCATTTTCTTTTCCTCCGATTTCTTATTTCTTTTCCGCCATCTGCCGGCTGAGACTGTCGGTCAGAGCACAGATGCGGTCGTGCTTAAACTGATACGCAGATTTATTGGCAATAAGCCGTGCACTGATGGGAAAAACTGTTTCGATCACTTCGAGATTATTCTCTTTCAGCGTTTTGCCGGTCTCAACGATATCGACAATAACGTCTGACATTCCCAGAATAGGAGCCAGCTCGATAGAACCGTTCAGTTTGATGATATCAATATCCCGTCCAAAGGAAGCGTAGTACCGCTGGGCGGAATGGGGAAACTTTGTGGCTACTCGAAGAGTCCTGCGACGGTCATCCTGAAAGCCTTTCTTTGCGGCAACCGCCATCCGGCATTTGCCGGTATTCAGGTCGAGCAGTTCATAGATATCCGGGTTGTATTCCTCCAAAATATCCTTGCCGGCTACGCCGATGTCCGCAGCGCCGCGTTCCACATACACCGCCACATCTGTTGGTTTTACCCAGAAATAGCTGACGCCTGCAGCCTCGTTTACAAAGATCAGCTTACGGCCCGGATCCAGCACCTCGGGGCACTCGAAACCGGCTTCGGCAAACATTGCATATACCCGTTCACCCAGACGCCCTTTCGGAAGGGCAACCTTCAAAATCGTATTCAATGTTCACTACCTCCGTTCTCCTTCAGCAGCTCCAGGGCTTCCAGAGTGCTGAGGTATACCGCAAAGCCGATAGCGTCTGCTGTGCGGCCCATTCTTATCATCAGCCGGTCGTAACGACCACCGGAAATGACACTATCCGGGACACCACTGACATAGCCGCGGAACACGATTCCGTTATAATACCGTGTGTCTCCGGTCACAGAAAAGTCGATACGGATCATATCCTCAAAGCCGGCAGCTTCCAGCGAGGCCACTGCTTCACGAAGATTACCGGATTGCTTCTGCAGGCCGGGTATGCTTTCCAGAACAGCAAACACGTCCGAAGGCTTTCCGTATGCTTCAGCAAGTTTCCGGAGTTCAGCCTGTCCCGCGTCATCCAAACCTGCAGATTCTGCCGCTTTGGCAAGGCCATGCATATTCTTTTCTCCGATGCAGCGCATCAGCTCCGGGCGGTTCTCCGCAGGCACCTGTAAACGCTCCATCATATAGGAGACAATATCCAGGTCGGAAATGCTGATAATGCACTCTTCCGAAATGGTCCGGAGGCTTTCCGCTGCCAGCTGAAGGACCTCACCCACGCAGGTGTTGTCCACCTCACCGATGCACTCCACACCAACCTGCATGATCTCCTTGAACGACTTGCCTGCACCGGAGCGGTAAACGTTTTCATTGTAATAGACCTTCTGCACAGCGCCCGGAGTATCCCGCCCGCTGCGGACGATTGACAGTGTCACGTCCGGCTTCAGCGCCAGAAGACGACCGTTCATATCGGTAAAGGTAATGATATTCTGCGAAAGAAGAAAGTCTTTATTCTTTGCATAAAGGTCATACTCTTCAAACTTGCTCATCCGGAACAGCTCATATCCGTGATGGCTGTACAGCGACCGCAGTGCCAGGCCGGTGCGCTCTTCCCGGGTAAGAATGCTTTCGTCAATCATGGTTTACCTCCGCTTTTGTCCGGTCCAGGACCGTCCGATATCCGCCGCTGCCATAGGCCAGGCACTTGTTTACCCGGCTGATCGTGGCGGAACTGATTCCCGTTCTGGACGAGATCTCCTGGTAGCTCAGGCCTGTGTCGAGCAGCTGTGCCACCTCGAGCCGCTGGGACATATCCCGCAGTTCTTTCACCGTACATAGATCTTCAAAAAAATCATAAAGCTCATCCACCGAATGCAGATTCAGCAGGGCAGAAAAGAGCTTATCTGTGCTTTCTGTTCGCAGACTTCTCATTTACTCCATCCTTATTTCGCTTCCCCAAAGGGGGCGGTCATTGTTTGGTATGATAGCACGCTAGTGCACTAAAGTAAAGGAGATTCTTCTGGTGGATTTTCACAAAAAATCGTGTAAATGTCAAGGGGTACCTTCAGAAAAAGCTTCAGAAAAAGGAGGCCGCCCATCTGAGCAGCCCCCTATTCTCATTTACATGTCATCCAGTGTATATTTTTTGGTATATTCAGCCAGCAACTTGTCAAAATCATGATCGCGACTTTCCTTCAGGTCGATCAGATACTCGTGTGTATCAAACTCATCCTTCTGCAGTTCAATCATGGCAATGGCGATATTGGAGCAGTGGTCTGCAATACGTTCAATGTTGGTCAGCAGGTCGTTGAAGGTGAAGCCCTGGTTCAGCGAGCACTTACCGGCCTGCAGACGATCCAGGTGGTTCAGGTTCATACGGGCAGTCAGCTGGTCAATGCGCTCTTCCAGCGGTTCGACCTCATAGGCTCGGTACAGGTCACCATCAATAAAGCTATTGATTGCCGTGTCCATAATTTCAATGACGGCAGACATCAGAACATCCAGCTCATGCTGTGCGGCATCAGTAAAGACGACCTTTTTCTCTGCCATAGCCTTTGCGATATCCGCAATATTCATCGCATGGTCACCGATACGCTCGAAGTCTGTCAGTGTGTGCAGGTACTTGGAAACGTCTTCATTCTGTTTCTCCGTCAGGTCAACACCGGTGAGCTTGACCAGATAAGAGCCGATCTTATCCTCGAAGGTATCGATCAGGTCTTCATCCCGCAAAACCTTGTCGTAGTCCTGCTGATTGAAGCTTCCGATGAGGCCCAGAGCAGTCAGTGCGTTGTTCTGTGCACGCTCTGCCATGGAAGCCACGGAGAGACGGCTCTGTTCCACACCAAGGGCAGGGTGCTGAATAAAGCGCTCATCCAGACGGTCAAATTCTGCATTGGCTTCTTTTTCTTCTGCGCTCTCCTTGATGAAAACGGAGACCATTTTCTGCATAAGGCCAACGCAGGGGGTGAGGACGATTGCCGTAACAATACGGTATCCGGAGTTGATAATCGCAATGTTTACCGGGTTCATTACCCAGCCTTCCCAGTTCATATGAATGACCGGGTTAAGGCCGTAATAGAGCACTGCGCAAAGGACGGCACCAACAACACCGATCAAAAGATAGGATACTGCGGTACGTTTGCCGTCTGTCCGGGCGCCGATTGCCGTCAGGAGAACGGGAACGCATGCACCGATACCGATACCCAATACGACCGGATAGGCTACTGCAAAGGTAATTGCACCGGTCATGGAAAGTGCCTGAACGATACCGACTGCCGCAGAGGCGCTCTGCAGAATTGCAGTAAACAGGGCACCGATCACAATGCCCAGCAGCGGATTGGAGAAAGTGGTCATAAAGGAAACAAACGCCGGGCTGGATTTTAACGGAGAAACCGCACCGCTCATTGCAGACATGCCGAACATCAGCACGGCAAAACCCAGCATAATATCACCGATATGGTGGTTTATCTGTTTTTTGGTAAACATGCGGAGCAGGATACCAAAAACTGCAACAACGGCTGTAATATTAGAGGTTGAGATCAATGCAACCCAGCCTGAGCCGCTGATACTGGAAAGGCAGAGCACCCAACCGGTAATACTGGTACCGACCATGGCACCCAGAACAATAGCAATGGCCTGATTGAGCTTGATCATGCCGGAGTTGATAAAACCGACAACCATTACCGAAGTGGCCGAAGAAGACTGGATGACCGCTGTGACACCGGTGCCCAGCAGAAGGGCCTTCAGTGTGGTGTTGGAGAGGCGGAACAGGATAAGCTCCAGCTTATCGCCGGCTACCTTTTTCAACCCGTCTCCCATTAGGGACATACCGAACAGGAATAATGCAACGCCGCTCAGCAGCGACAGAATATTGGATACACCCAAGTGTAACCCCTCCTTTGACGCAAAGCGTCCTGAAATTCCACACAGGCAAAGCAGAACAATCCTACTCCCCCATGGAATCATATACGATAAAATAGTACCATAGGCAGTCCAGTTCTTCAAGTGGCGTATTCTCCGATTCCTGCGGGTAAAAGTGTCCTGCAACTGTGCTTTTTTACCATAGTTTTCGGTAATTTTTCCCTTATTTTCTGTCCCCCCCCTTTTCTCTCTGCCTTCCGAAGGAGTAACGGAAGGCATGGAACTTGCATTTCGCAACAACTTCCGCTAAAATATCTGCAGTTCCCTTCTTTCCCACACACAGCATTTGAAGGGCAACCGCTTCCCGCATAATATGACGATCCAATCAGACAGGAGAAAATGATGAAATATATTGAGGTAATTGTAAACACCCCGGAAGAAGAAATCGACCTTCGTTGTGAACAGATGGCCGAGCTGGGCGCTGAAGGCTTTGTGATTGAGAACGAGTCCGATTTCCACGACTTTCTGGAAAACAACAAACAGTATTGGGACTACGTCGACCAGGAACTGGAAAACAGCTTCAACGGTGTCAGCCGCATCAAGTGTTATCTGACAGACGACGAAAACGGCGAAGCGATCCTGCAGGGTATTCAGGCGCTTTACGGCGAACAGGTCTCTACGAACGCCGTCCAGGACAGCGACTGGGAGAACAACTGGAGAGATTACTACAAACCGATTGAAACCGGCGAGCGGATCGTCGTAGTTCCGGAGTGGGAGGAAGTTCCTGACAACGGCCGCACCCCTCTTCGCCTTGACCCCGGCCTGATCTTCGGCACGGGCAGTCACGCCACAACGCGCATGTGTCTTGCCGCTCTGGAACAGTTCGCCGGTCCCGGCAAGCGTTTTCTTGACCTTGGCTGCGGAAGCGGCATTCTGGGTATTGGCGCGCTGGTTCTCGGCAGTGAAAGCTGTGTTGGCTGTGATATTGACCCGAAGGCGCCGGATGTGGCCGCCGCGAATGCTGCGCTGAACGGTATCGGGCCGGACCGTTTTCAGGTTTATGCCGGTGACATTATTACCGACGCGGGCATGCGCCGTCGCCTCGGCACCGGGTACGATGTTGTCCTTGCCAATATTGTCAGTGACGTTATCATTCCCTTATCGGCTCACGTACGTCCGTTTATGAAGCCGGGTGCTGTGTTTATTACCTCTGGCATCATTGAAGGCCGCCAGGACGAAGTAAAAGCCGCTCTGGAACAGAACGGCTTTTGCATAAAAGAACACTATTGTGAAGAGGAATGGCACTGCTTCCTCTGTGAATAAGCAAAGGCTCAGGCCGCAGGAAGCAGGGTAATATCCACGGAAAAGCTTTCCCCGGCCCGCCAGATCTGCAGCGTCAGGGTATCCCCCACACCAAAGGTGTCTTTTATGGTGTTCACCTCGTTGGTTGTGGTCACCGGGATACCATTGACGGCAGTCAGGATATCGCCGGGCTGAATTCCCTTTTCCGCCGCGTCATAATTCTCCGTCACGGACATGATATACAGTCCCCCAGGCAGCCCGTAATGCTCTGCTGCCTTCTCCGGAATACCGCCGCAGGTGATACCGATCGTCGTGCGGATGACTTCACCGTCACGAATCAGTGTCTCGCTGATGGTTTTCACAGTTGAAGACGGAATGGCAAAACCGATACCTTCAATGTCGTTGGAATAAGAGACCATTTTCATATTGGTCACGCCAATGACCTGCCCGCAGCGGTTAAACAACGCACCCCCGGAATTGCCGTTATTGATCGCCGTGTTGGTCTGAATCAAGGTCATTACCCGTCCGTTGTAACTCATCCCGCGGTCAATACCCGAAATGATCCCGTCCGTCAGCGTAAAACGGAAATCGCTGCCCAGCGGGTTTCCGATTGCCGCAACGGCCTGCCCCACCGCCAGGGAATCACTGAGGCCAAATTCCGCAGCCGGAAGGCCGTCTGCCTCGATTTTCAGGACAGCCAGGTCACTGATGCTGTCCGTTCCCACCAGAAGGGCGGGATATTCCGTGTCATCAAACAACGTGACGGTTACCTTGTCGCAGCCGCTGATAATGTGCGCATTTGTCAGCAGCAGACCATCTGCGGAGAGGATCACTCCGCTACCCCAGTAGTAACCATCCTCGCCCTCAACCGAGGCTGAGATTCCCACAATGCTCGGTGCGCACTGCTGATACAGCTCCTGCAGGCTCATTTCCTCGTGTGGTGCCGGTTTTAGGGTCAGGGTAAAGCCCTTGTTGCCCGCAGCTCTTTCGATATTCGTCGTTTCTGCCGGCGTCTGGCCGGTAACGGACGTATAGTACCCCGCAAAGAAATCCGCATAATCGGGGGGAAATTCTTCTTCCGCTTCCTTCCCCACTGCGGGCCGGCCGCCTGAAGAGACCCGAAAGGAAAGCTTTGGCCGCTCACTGCCACGCAGACATGCCGCAAATCCGACAACCAATGCTAGCAGCAGGACAGCCGCGCCCCAGAAACGGGCGCGGCATTTCTTTTTTTCCGGAACAGCCTTCCCGGAGGAAGGGTTCACTATTTCCCCAGCTGCGGTCTCCCGCGGGCGGGGTTCAGCGGTTTTCTCTTCCTGCAGCGGAGAATACCAGCTGTCTGTTTTATACCAATTGTCGTTGCTCATGGGTACCTCATTCGTTCAGGCCAGCGGCAAGGTAAAGACAAATTCGGTTATTCCATCCTCACTTCGTACCGCGATGTCCTCACCGTGACTGTTGATGATTGATTTTACCAGATACAGGCCGAGCCCGACCCCGTCCTTATCCAGACCGCGTGACCGATCGGATTTGTGGAAACGGTCAAAGATCAGCGGCAGGTCATCCGGCGGGATCGTCTCCCCTTCGTCCTTTACGCACACGTAGGCTTTTCCACTGTCCTTGTATACCCGAATAGTAATGCAGCTGTCCAGGCGGGCAAATTTTACCGCATTGTCCAGCAGATTGTAGATGACCCGGTTAATGGAATCTTTATCTGCACGGACCATAATCTGGTTGTCCGGCAGCTGCGGATCCACATCCAGCCCCTTCGCCATTGCCCGGGATTCAAAACTCAGCAGAATCTGAATTGTGAGCTCGGAAATATCAAAGACCGTACGCCGGCTTTCATCCCCGGCTGCGCTCTTTGCTCTTGACGCATCCAGCATATCCCGTACCAGTCTGGCCAGGCGGCGTGTCTCATCGCGGATCGTAACCAGATAGCGTTTCTGTTCCTCCTGGGGTATCGTTCCGTCCAGGATGCCGTCCGCAAAGCCCGCAATCGTCGTCATTGGAGTGCGCAGCTCGTGGGAAACATTTGCAACAAACTCACTGCGTCTTTTTTCATTCTGCTCGATTGCATCGGCCATGCTGTTAAAAGACTCAATCAGCGCACCGACCTCCTCGGACGGGTCCGCTTCCTGTTCAACACGGACAGAATAATTGCCCAGGGCAAACTGTCGTGCTGCAGCGGCCATTTCATCCAGCGGCTTTGCCATCGCCTTGGAAAATGCCAGAGAGGCAGCAAGGCCAACAACCATCACGCCAAAAATAACCAGTACGATAACCAGAAGCAGCTGGCTCCATGTGCTGGAAATACTCTCTGTCGGGCTGGAGACAATGACATAGCCAAGCAGAAGGCCGTTATCGTTCCGAATCGGTGCTATACAGATATAGCTGTTGCTTTCCAGAACGCCTCCCAGTGTTCCTTCGGTCAGATAAGCCCCGTCATCGGCCAGGTCCAGATACTCTCCATCGGCATACTCGCTCAGATGTATACACGAGAGATTTCGCTCCGAGCAGTTACGGATTCCGCCGCCCGCGTCGGTCAGCATCACCTGGTTGCCGGTACTGCCCCCCAGTGCGCTGAGATACATACTCAGCTGCCAGTTCTCCAAGGGCTGTTCCTCCGACATTGCTGCCACAAGAGCGACGGTTTCCTCTGCCGTTGTCCGAATAGAACCGCGGTACTGGCTCTCCACATAGGGTTTGCCGCCAAGGACAGCACAGACCGCGATAATCACAAAATTCAGGCAGATCACCACTGCAGAGGACAGGAAGTTTCGGAAGTAAATACTTTTCATGGTCAGTCGACCACTTCGAACTTATATCCGACACCCCAGACCGTTTTCAGGCTCCACTTTTCCGACACGTTCTCGAGCTTTTCGCGCAGACGCTTAACATGCACGTCTACCGTGCGGGAATCGCCGAAATAGTCGAATCCCCAAACCTCATCCAGCAGCTGGTTGGGGGTAAACACCCTGTTCGGTGATGCAGCAAGATGATACAGAAGCTCCATCTCCTTGGGCGGCGTGTCGATTTTTCTGCCGTCCACGACCAACTCATAGGAATCCAGGTTGATCGTCAGCTTGTCAAACTCAAGGCGCTTTTCCACCGTGCCTTCTGTGTCTCTGCGGCGCATAACGGCGTGTACACGGGCAATCAGCTCCTTGATTTCAAAGGGTTTGGTCACATAATCGTCTGCTCCCATTTCCAGACCGTTGACTTTGTCACCGGTCTCGCCCTTTGCCGTAAGCATGATAATGGGGACAGCAGATTTCTTCCGGATGGCACGGCAGATCTGCCAGCCGTCCTTGACCGGCAGCATAATATCCAGCAGCACGATATCCGGGCGGAACAGGTCAAAGGAAGGCTCTGCCTTACCGCCATCTGCAGCGATCATAACCTCAAAACCGTCTTTCACGAGATACATTCTCAGCAATTCAGCGATATTGCTGTCATCTTCTACAACAAGTGCACGTTTACTCATTTTTCAAACCTCCTACGCAGATGGTTCATGCACCCTCCGACCTGCGGAGATGCACATTTCTTTATACGAAATTATAAGACGTCCGTATAAACGGTTCATGAAATATCTGTTAATACATTAGAATTCCCGGTCCTGCAGCTCGATGAGCGCCACAATATAGACCTTAAGCGCTTCCAGGAAAAATGACTTGCTTGCAGCCTCATCCACGCCGTGGATTGGGCCGGCAAATTCCGGCTGCGGCCGTTCCGGATGCTCGGGGCCAAAGCCAAAGGCCAGCGGGAAGTGGCGGGAATAGGTTCCCCCACCAATCGTATATGGTTCCGCAGACTCGCCGGTGACTGCATTATATGCCTGCAGGCAGGCCCGCACCGCCGGATGCTCCGGAGAGAGATAAAACGGTTCCTCGTTGCGGTCTGCCACGACCTCAGCAGCATCTCCGGCCATGGCCTTCAGGTTCTCACAAAGCTGTGCCTCCGTCATATTCGTGGGATAGCGGCAGTCCCAGGTCTGGGTAATATAGCCGTCTTCCATGGAGATCACACCACCCACAATGGTCAGCGGATCAAACTGCCTGTCATCTGCCGCGGTGCCCAGAAGTGCACCGGACGGGTCATCGTGCATAAGCATCAGGAAACGGAGATAGGGTGCCTCCTGTTCATCCGCCACCCCGCTGTCCAGCAGATAGCGAATCAGCACACCGATTGCATTTTTTGTTCCTTCCGGCATGGATGCATGACCACCCTTGCCGCTGGCGGTAATGTGCCAGTTTTCTCCCTGCTTTTCCAGCGTGATGCCGTCCTGCGGTTTCAGCTCTTTCGCGATTACAACGGCCTCGGCTTTATCCGGAATCACATTGGCTGCCACACCACCGCTGATGGAACAGATGTGGGTAAAGCGATTTGCAGAACGCAGATGCCCCTGACTGATGCCTTTTTCCCCGTTAATCAGCGGGAAGTTTGCATCCGGGCTGAAGCAGAAGGCCGGTGCGGGATAGTTCTTCAGATAATACTCCACGTCTTCCATGCCGGTCTCTTCGTTCGCGCCCAGCAGCGCGCGAATCTCATACCGCAGAGGGATGCCCGCATCCTGCAGATACTTCAGAGCATAAAGGCAGAGGATTCCGGGCCCCTTGTCATCCATAACACCGCGGCCGATCAGATAACCGTCCTTTTCCCGCATGATAAAGGGGTCCTCTGTCCAGCCAATGGCAGGTACAACGTCTACATGCGTTATGGTCGCCAGATACTTTTCGCCGCTTCCGATACTGGCGTAGCCCAGGTAACCCTCGCAGTCTTTCGTAGAGAGACCAAGCTCAGTGGCAATCTGCAGGGCCATATCCAGTGCCTTGCGTGGCCCCGGTCCGAAGGGGGCACCAGGTTCCGGGTTCCCTTCCACGCTGTCTATACGGACAAGGCGGGCTATATCCCGCCAGATATTTTCCTCATTTTCGGCAATAAAGGCGTCAATGCTTTTTTCGTATTTCTTCATCGTCTCCATGCTCACTGCTTCGCTCCTTTTTTCTTCATCAGCCGTACTCCGGCTGACCGACATTTCTGCAGACAATATAGCACTGTTTCGCCTGCAGGGTCAAGAAATTGTCCCTGTCGACCAGCGGCGAAAGAAAAAAGCTGCACGGTATGTGCAGCTCAATGATTTGATTCTTACTTTTGCCCGCTCTTTTCTGTGGCTTTCTTTTCTCGCTTTGCTGCCGGC